>JBCDCP010000072.1:0-15580 GCA_039181495.1 Pseudomonadota bacterium
CGTGATGGCGCATGAACTGGCGCATATCAAGAATCGGGATACGCTGATCATGACGATCACCGCAACCATAGCCGGTGCGATCTCCATGTTGGCAAACTTCGCTATGTTCTTCGGCAACAACCGCAACAGCCCGATCGGCATGATCGGTTCGATCGCGATTATGATCCTGGCGCCGCTCGCCGCCATGATCGTGCAGATGGCGATCAGTCGTGTGCGCGAATATCAGGCCGACAAGCTTGGCGCCCAGATTTGCGGCAATCCCAGATCGCTGGCCAGCGCGCTTGCCAAGATATCAGGTGCCGCCCACAGCATTCCCAACATGGCTGCCGAGCGCAATCCAGCCACTGCGCATATGTTCATCATCAACCCGCTCTCCGGCGCGCGGATGGACAATCTGTTTTCGACCCACCCCAATACGCAAAACCGGATCGATGCGTTGATGGCGCTGGAATCCGAAATGGGTCATGCGGGCCCGGAAACAGCTTCGCGGACATCGGGCCCATGGGGTGCTGCCGGTGGACCCTGGGGGTAACGGACGGTTCCGTTAGGCCGTTTCGACTGGGAAACTTGCGCCTGCTCTCGTGCCCGCCTAGAGCCTAGCAATCGAATCGGTGGGGCAGGTGCAGCGCGTGGCCGGGCAAAACAGAAAGCGTGGTCATCGCGGCCCTCTCCCCTCGCAGCAGGTGGTGGGGTTGGTGCCTCGCCGTCTGGCCGTTGGCATTGTTGATGGCGTTCTGCGTGAGCAGCGATCTGCCGATCAGCCGTTTGATGCATCCGATGGTAATCCGGTCTTGCTGGCGTTGAACGCGCGTGACCGGGCCTTCACCCGCAATCTCGTCACGGTGACCGTGCGCCAGCTGGGCTGGCTGCGCAGGATCATAAGAACGCGCTTGCAGAAGCGCCTGCCACCACGCGCCGGTACAACGGAAGCCATCCTGCTTGTCGCCGCAGCCCAGATCTTCTCATTGCGGACATCGGATCATGCGGCGGTCGATCAGGCGGTACGCCTGGCAACGGAAGATCGCCAGGCCCGTCATTTCAGTGGCCTGGTCAATGGTGTGCTTCGCAGTCTGATCCGGGATCGCGAAGCTGGTCAGATCGGCGATCCCTCCCCAGCAACGATATTGCCGGAGTGGCTCGAACGACGGTGGCAAGCGCAGTTCGGAACGGAGATATTTGAAGCCATTACGGCCCGGCTTGCAGATGAACCTCCACTTGATCTCTCGCTGCGTAACCCAGACTCTCTGGCTTCTTGGGCGGAGCGGCTTGGCGGCGTGGGCCTCACCAACGGAACGGTGCGGCTGGCTGCAGGGGGAGCTGGGTCGCCCGAGATGCTTGAGGGGTTTTCCGAGGGCTCCTGGTGGGTTCAGGACGCGGCGGCGCGCTTGCCAGTGATGCTGATGGGCGATGTCGCCGGCAAGGCGGTGGCCGATCTCGCTGCGGCACCGGGCGGGAAGACAGCACAATTGGCCGCTGCCGGAGCGCAAGTGACCGCTGTCGACAGGTCGGCTCCGCGTCTTGATCGGCTTCGGAGCAATCTGAAACGGCTCGGTCTTGTTGCGGAAACCCGCGTTGCCGACGTCACAGAATGGCGATCTGAGACTCAATTTGACGCCGTGCTGTTGGACGCACCCTGCAGCGCAACCGGCACCTTACGCCGACACCCCGACATCGCCTGGACTCGACGAGAGACCGACATTGCAGCCCTCGCCGAGATCCAGACGCGACTGCTCGACAATGCAACCCAGATGGTTCGGCCGGGCGGCCAGCTCGTCTACGCAACGTGCTCGCTGGAGCCCCAGGAAGGGCGTGATCAGATTGAGCGACTGCTCAAGTCAAACACTGATTTCGAGCGTGTGCCTGTAAGGGCAGACGAGATCGGTGGACTGGCGCCTGCGCTAACCGAAAAGGGCGATGCGCAGACGCGGCCCGATCTTGGCTTTGCGCTTGCCGATAGGCCTTCGAACAAGGAGATTGGCGACGGGATTGCGGCTGGTATGGATGGTTTCTTTATTGCGCGGCTTCGCCGGACAAGCTGACCGCGAACTCCCGACTCTTATTGTGTCGTGATCCGGTCGTATGCCCACATTCCGCTGGTTATTTCCGTTTTCCGGCCGATGACCTTGCTGTAGAACCAAAGTAACTCAGCCGATTCGATACCGGTTCGCGACCTACAATAAGATGAGACCTGATCCGGCGGCGAGATTAGGCTCATGGCGAGGCATATTCTCGTGTCGAGGCCTGCAATTCCCCTGTCACGGATGGTGCAGCTGGCAGCACTGGCAGCCGGCCAGGAGATCGCGTCCGCACGCGCGCGTTTCAATCGGCGCCTGCCAGCGCTCGCATTGGTGCGCCGCAAACCTGACCGCCTTGAGGTCGCACCCCCGGATCTTCGCCCGCCCATTGAGCAGATCGGTGAGGGTATACTGGCCGGCGACTATTCATTTTGCGGCACGCTGGTGCAGGCCCATGGCGAGTCGCCCTTCGATCTCCCGGATGTGCCTGACGCATGGCAGGAAGCATTACATGGGTTCGGCTGGCTAAGACATCTGCGGGCTTGTGAAACAGAACTGGCACGTGCCAATGGCCGGGGTCTCGTGGCGGACTGGATCGCGCAGTCGCCACAGCTCAAGCGACTCGCTTGGGACGGACATGTCGTAGCCCGCCGGCTCATCTCCTGGCTTGGCCATGCGCCGATGATCCTCGATGGTGTCGACGAGGCGTTTTATGATCGCTTCCTGCGCAGTCTCGCGGAACAGGCCCATGCGCTGGAGGCGGCACATGGTGGCGCCCGTCCCGGAGTCGGCCAGCTGCAGAGCAGCATTGCGCTCGCCATGTACGCACTTTGCGTGCCGGCACGCCGGGGACGTCGTGCTCGGGCCGGCCATCGGCTTGCCCGTGATCTGAAGGCCCAGATCCTTCCAGACGGTGGTCACATAAGCCGAAATCCGGTCACAGTAATCAACCTGCTGCTTGATTTGCTACCGCTGCGGCAAACCTACATTGCGACAAACGAGACGCCGCCGTCGGTGCTGATCGAGATGATTGAGCGGATGATGCCGATGCTGCGGTTCTTTCGCCATGGTGATGGCGCGTTGGCGCAGTTCAACGGCATGGGCGGCACCGATCCCGATATCATTGCGGCGTTGCTGACCTATGACGAAGCGCGCGGCGTCCCGATACGTCATGCGCGGCATTCGGGCTATCATCGGCTGGCGGCGGCTGGCGCGACCGTGCTGGTTGATGCCGGCAAACCGCCGCCTCTGCGGCATGCATCCCAGGCTCACGCGAGCGCGGCGTCGTTCGAGTTTTCCAGCGCGCTGGGCCGCTATGTGGTCAACTGCGGTGCGGGTACGCGGCCGGGTGACCAGTGGGCGGTTCCCTGCCGGATGACGGCGGCACATTCCACGGTTTCCATCGGCGACCGAAGCTCGGCGGTATTCGCGCGCTATCCCTGGGTTGAAGACCGCCTCGGCATTCTGCTCGCGAGTGGACCTGGATCAGTTACCAGCGACCGAACCCAGACCGCCGGAGATCATGATCTGGCAATCAGCCATGATGGTTATGGTCCTGCGTATAGCCTGCGCCATCATCGCAGGATCGTTCTCAGCCAGGATGGTCTACGGCTTGATGGGGAAGACTGGTTCGAACCGATCGGACGCCGGTCGAATGAAACTGCGGAAGCCCGGTTTCATCTCCATCCCGATGTCTCGGTCGCCGTCGGGCAGGAGGGATTCAGCTATCTGCTCCAGCGCGTTGACGCATCAGGAAATCCCGAACTGTGGGAACTTGTGGCAGACGGTGGCGAACTTTCGCTGGAGGACAGTGTCTTTGTTGCTGGTCCCGAGCCGGCCCGGCAAACCAAGCAGATCGTGTTGTCAGGCAAAACCGGTGCCGACAGCCGCATGGCCTGGTCGTTCATTCGCCGCAGCACGTCCTAGACCGTAGTTCTCGGATACCATGTGAATGAACGGGGAAACCAGGTTCGCCCGATGGTATGCGCCGGTGGGATTGCCTATAGCTGATCCCAGTTCAGTCCGCATGCAAAGTGCCGCCATGTCCGAAGATATATTGCCGATTGCCCGCGCACTCCTGTCGGTCTCCGACAAGACCGGTCTGACCGATTTTGCGACCGGCCTTGCCGGCAGCGGCGTCGAGCTTGTGTCCACTGGTGGCACCAAAAAGGCTATTGCCGACGCTGGTATTGAGGTTCGCGATGTGTCCAACATTACGGCATCGCCGGAAATGATGGATGGCCGGGTCAAGACACTGCACCCTAAGATCCATGGCGGGATTCTCGCTGACCGCAGCAAGCAGAGCCATCTGGATGCAATGAAGGAGCACGGCATCGGCGGGATCGATCTTGTTGCGGTCAATCTCTATCCTTTCGAAGCGACGGTGCGTGGCGGCGCCGATTTCAAAACGGCAATCGAGAACATCGACATTGGTGGACCCGCCATGATCCGGGCCGCCGCCAAGAACCACGCTCACGTTGTCATCCTTACTGATCCGGCCGATTACACGACTGTGCTGTCGGAGATGTCGGAACTGGGCGGCGTCAGCTCTGCGACGCGGCGGCGACTGGCCGCCAAGGCGTTTGCACGGACAGCGGTATACGATGCCACCATCGGTCAGTGGTTCGCGGCAGTGCAGAATGATGAAGTCGCGGCGCAGTTTCCTGGTTTCTTTGCTGCCGGCGGCCGGCAGGTCGCGATCCTGCGCTATGGCGAAAACCCGCATCAGCAGGCGGCCTACTACGCCGATGGCCGTACCGACGCTCCTTCGGTGGTGACGGCCACGCAGGTGCAGGGCAAAGAACTGTCGTTCAACAACATCAATGATACCGATGCCGCATTCGCGCTTGTGGCGGAGTTCGGATCAGACACCCCTGCGGTGGCAATCATCAAGCACGCCAATCCTTGTGGGGTCGCCACAGGTGCATCGCTGACGGACGCCTACGGCAAGGCACTGGCCTGTGACCCGGTCAGTGCTTTCGGCGGGATCCTTGCCTTCAACCAGGCTCTCGATATTCGGACGGCGGAGGCGATTACCGGCATTTTCACCGAGGTAATCATCGCGCCAGGCGCTTCGGATGAGGCGAAGGCGGTCATCGCGGGCAAGCCCAATCTTCGGCTGTTACTCACCGACGGACTGCCAGACCCGTCGGTGCCGGGCCTCGATGTTCGGACCATCTCCGGCGGCCTTCTGGTGCAGAGCCGGGACAATGGCCTGATCACGCCGTCCAATCTTACCGTGGCCACCGCGCGTGCTCCGACCGATACAGAAATGGAAGATCTTCTGTTCGCCTGGAAGGTGGCCAAACACGTGAAGTCGAATGCCATCGTCTATGCCAGAGAAGGTGCGACCGTCGGTATAGGGGCAGGTCAGATGAGCCGTTTGGACTCTGCTCGCATTGCCGCCCGCAAGGCCGAGGACGCCGCAGAGCACGCCGGTCGTACCGAGCCGGCTACCGTTGGCTCCGTCGTGGCTTCAGACGCGTTTTTCCCGTTCGCCGACGGGCTACTTAGTGCCGTCGAGGCCGGGGCAACCGCCGTGATCCAGCCGGGTGGTTCTATGCGTGACAATGAGGTCATCGCCGCGGCCGACGAGAAGGGCATTGCCATGGTCTTCACGGGCATGCGGCACTTCCGGCATTGAACACCGACGCCAGATCGCACAACTGGTACGGAACCTGGAGACGCAAACTATGATCGTTACAACTACATCGACGCTGCAAGGACGAGACATTGAGACCTATCACGGCATTGTTGTGGGCGAGGCTATTCTCGGTGCGAATATCTTCCGTGACCTGTTTGCATCTATTCGCGACATTGTCGGGGGGCGTTCCGGCGCTTACGAGAAGACACTGCGCGAGGCTCGCGAAACGGCGCTCAACGAGATGGTCGAAGAAGCACAGCGCATGGGCGCCAATGCCGTGATCGGGGTCGATATCGACTATGAGAGCGTCGGGACCGATGGCGGCGGCATGTTGATGGTATCCGCCAGCGGCACGGCCGTCACAGTTCGGTAGGTAGAGTTCTATCCCCTTAAGTCGGGGACCTTTCTGAGCAGCCACAACCCAACGACAAGAAACACGAGGATGACCGACATCCCGACGCGCTGGCTGTTGCTGATGGTGGTGAACAGCGCAACGGCGGCGGGAGCCAAGAAGGCCGTGATCTTGCCGGTTAGGGCGTAGAAGCCAAAAAACTGTGTGAGTTTCTCGGGCTCTGACAGCCGCACGAGAAGTGTCCTGCTGGGCGACTGGACCGGGCCGGTGAATAGCCCCAGACACAGGGCGATGGCGAGATAGGTCTGCTCCGCCGCCGAGCCGAACAGGCGCCCATCACTGGGCTCAACGGCCACGACGAAGAAGATCTGGTCCTGTGTCACCGAAATTGCCAGGGCCCCGGTGATGATCAAGCCGACAAGGCTTGCCATCACGGTGCGCTTGGGTCCGAACCGGTCATCGGCAAGGCCGCCAAGCCAGGATCCGAAGACGGCGGTGAGGATGATCAGAATGCCGAAGATACCCAGTTCGGTCGTCGTCCAGCCGAAAATTCCGGCTGCATAAATACCGCCGAATGCGAGCAGGGCATTGAGCCCGTCCTGATAGATCATGCGGCCGAGCAGAAAACGGAACATCGGACCGCGCTGGCGAGCCAGTGCAGAGAGGTCTTGCCAGACACTGCCGAGCAAGGGTGCAGTGGTCTCTCGCCGTTTGGGCATTCGTGCCAGGATTGTCGGCATCATGGCAAACAGTGGCCAGGCGAAAAGAACGAACCAGATTGCCGAGAACGGTCCCGAGGCGCGGGCGCCTTCTCCCTGTGTCGGGTCGAGGCCGAAAACTGGGTCGAGCCCGGCTATCGTCTCGCCGCTGTCGGGATCGGCCACTGCAAAGACGAGCATCAGCGCAAGTGCGATCAGTCCACCGGCATAGCCGATCCCCCAAGCCGTGCCGCCAAGCCGGCCCATACCGCCGGGGCGGCTGACCGCCGGGAGCATCGCGTTGGTCAGGACAAGCAGCGCTTCGGCGCAGAGATTGCCAATGGCGGCTGCGACCAGGATCGGCCACAGCGTTTGCGAGTCCGGTACCGCCCACCATAGCGCGGTAGCCGCGACAATCATCACGAGACCGAAGCCGCCGATCAGCGGCCTGGTGTCAGGCTGACGGTCGGCATAGGCGCCAAGCAGCGGCGAGAGCAGCGCCACACCAAGGCCTGCGGCGGCCAGAGCCCAGCCCCACATTGCCTGTCCCGTGGCGGGGTCCGGCGCGACCTGGCTTGCGAAATAGGGCGCGAAGACGAAGGTATTGGTCAGCGTGAAATAGGGCTGGCCGGCCCAGTCGAAGAAAGCCCAAGCCCAACGCGCCCGCTGGCTACCGGGCGGCTCAACCACAGTTTGATAGCTTGTGCCTTCCGCCACCCTTATCGAACACGCTCTGCGGACAGGGCGCTATTCACGGGCCAGATCGCCAAACAGGCCGGTTGCCACCATCAGTTTGGGCAGGGTCAACTCCGACCCCATCAGATCATCGATCGCACCACGGACACGGCCGATGTCGGCGGCTTCGGTCTCTTCCCAGGCGCTTATCGCGGATTCGCCGGTTGAACCGTTGGCGACCAGACGTCCGGTGATCCGCCGTTGAGCGACCGAAAGCTGGTCCAGGGTCCGGCTGAGCGCCATGCGTGCGTAATAGTCGTCAAGCCGCATGTCATTGGCCTGATTAATCAGCGGACCAATCGCGAAGCTGCGGCCCACTGCGAAGAATGTCTCGGCGACATCTGTGAGCGATTTGCCGGTCGTGTCGGCTACGCGGATGATGTCGGGAGCGCGGGACAGGAAGAAGAGCTGCGCGATTTTTCCGGCCAGCGCCTTGGGAACACCGGCTTTCTCAAACGTCTCCCGGCGTTTGGCGATCATGGTGTTGAACTGCTTGGGCAGAACCTTTGGCAATGCCTTGGCAATCGTGTCGATGCCGGTCTTGTAATGCGCGACGGCCTGATTGAGCCCGCCAGACAATTCGGCGTTCCGCAGATACCAGACCACCGAACCCGCGAGCAGGTCCCGGATGCCAGCATAGAGTTCGAGCTGCATGGCCCCGGTGATCTTGTTGTCGAGCGCATCGATCTCGCCATTGAGATCAGTCATGCCGAAACTGTCGCGCGAAAGCGCGAAGGCTGCAGCGATCTCATCGATCTCGGCACCCGTTTCGTCGCGCACGCGGACGAGGAAAGTCGGTCCGCCGCGATTGATGATTGAGTTCGACAGCATTGTCGCGATGATCTCGCGGCGGAGCGGATGCGCCTTCAACGCGCTGTCGAATTTCTTCGACAAGGCCGCAGGAAAATAGCGGCCGATCTCCCGCTCCAGATAAGGATCGTCGGGGACCGCGCTATCGAGCAGCTTCTTGTAGAGATCGATCTTGGCGTAGGCCAACAGAACGGCCAGTTCCGGACGGGTAAGTGGCTTGTTCTGCGCTTCCCGCTCGGCCAAGTCTGCATCTTCGGGCAGATCTTCAACTTCGCGGTCGAGTGCCCCCTGGGTTTCCAGATCGCGCATCATACGCTTGGCAAACCCCATGTTCTCGAGGCCGCGCGCCTCAGCCAGAGACAGGGCAAGTGTCTGAAGATAGTTGTTGCGCAGGCACAGCTCGGCAACGTCATCGGTCATCGAGGCCAGCAGGCGGTTGCGGGCCGGAACAGCGATGTTCCCATCGCGGACAACCTGCCCGAGGGCGATCTTGATATTGACCTCGAGGTCCGACGAATTGACGCCGGCCGAGTTATCGATCGCATCGGAGTTGACGCGTCCGCCGCGCATGGCAAAGGCAATACGAGCGGGATGCGTAACGCCGAGATTGGCGCCCTCGCCAATTACCTTGACGCGCAACTCTTCCGACGTGATGCGGAGTGCGTCGTTTGCCCGATCGTCGGCATCATCGTCGGTCTCATGCGGCGCCCGGATGTAGGTCCCGATGCCGCCAAACCACAGCAGATCGGCCTCCGATTTCAGGATCGCCCGCATCAGTTCGATGGGGGTTGTCGCCTTGCCCTTGAGCCCGAATGACTCAGCCATCTGCTGCGAGACCGGGATCGACTTTTCCGCCCGTGAGAAAACGCCACCGCCCTTGGAGATGAGCTTCGTGTCGTAGTCCTGCCAGGACGAACGGCCGAGCTCGAACAGGCGTTTGCGTTCGACAAAGCTCTTGGCGGGGTCGGGGTCGGGATCAACAAAGATATCGCGGTGGTCAAAGGCGGCGAGCAGCCGGATCTTCTCGGACAGTAACATGCCGTTGCCGAAGACATCTCCCGACATGTCGCCGACACCAACCACGGTGAAGGGCGCGGTCTGGACGTCATGATCCATCTCTCGAAAATGCCGCTTGACCGCCTCCCAGCCACCACGGGCGGTGATGCCCATCTTCTTGTGGTCATAGCCTTGCGAGCCACCAGACGCGAACGCATCGCCGAGCCAGAATTCGTGCCCTTCCGAGATGGCATTCGCGGTGTCCGAGAAGGTGGCGGTGCCCTTGTCGGCGGCGACAACGAGATAGGCATCGTCGCCGTCGTGCCGGACCACCATCTGTGGCGGCACAATCGTTTCACCATCGAGATTGTCAGTGATGGCAAGCAGGCTAGAGACAAACAGCTTGTAGCAGGCCGTACCTTCGGCCTGGCGGGTTTCCCGGTCGGGACTGGCGGGCATCTTCTTGGGCACAAATCCGCCCTTTGCGCCAACCGGAACGATAACCGCGTTCTTGACCTGCTGCGCCTTCACCAGCCCAAGAACTTCGGTCCGGAAGTCCTGCGGTCGGTCCGACCAGCGCAAACCGCCGCGGGCGATCTCTCCAAAACGCAGATGTACGCCCTCAACGCGTGGACTGTAGACGAAGATTTCGCGGAACGGCTTGGGCTCAGGCAGCGCTTCAACCTGCTGGCTGGCAATCTTGAATGAGAGCGTGTCCGCTGGAAGGCCGTGCAGGTCGATCTGGAAATAGTTGGTTCTTTGAGTGGCTCGGATAATGTTGGCGAAGCGCCGGATGATCCGGTCATCATCAAGGCTGGGCACGTCTTCGAGCAGTGCCTCGATGCCCGCCATGACCTTGCTCTCGACCTTGTCCCGCTGACTGTCTCTGGCAGGGTCAAAGCGTGTGTGGAACAGTTCAACCAGGGCCCGGGCAATCTCCGGGTAGCGGGACAGCGTGTCCCACATGTAGTCCTGCGAGAATGGTATCCGGACCTGCCTGAGGTAGCGGCTGACTGCCCGTAGCATGGCGATGTCGCGCCACGCGATACCGGCCTTTACGACCAGCGCATTGTAGCCGTCATTTTCCGCCCGGCCCTGGATGATCGCCATGAAGGCCGATTCGAGCTGTTCGCCCAATGCCTCGATGTCGATCTCATCGCCGTCGGCGCGGACCAGCGCCATATCATGCAGGTGAATCGTATCGGTGTGCTCTTCACCCGGCCGTTCAATCTGAAAGGAACGCTCCGAGATCACGCGGAAGGCCATGTTCTCCAGCAGCGGCACGCGTTCAGACAGCGGAATGGGCGCGCGAAGATTGAAGATCTTGAGTTTCAGGCGATTGGCATCGGTGTCGGTACCGTCGGGCCGGTAGAAGTCGATCGCCAACGGTCGACCCGGTTCCAGTCTTTCGGACGTCTCGATGTCGCGCAGGACCTCGCGTGGTCCAAAGGACTCCTGATAGGCGGGTGAAAAAGCCGACCGGTAGCGTTCGGCAAGTCGGGACGCGCGCAAGGGATCATGCAGCGCATCCAGAGCTTCATTCAGGCTGTCGCGCCAATTGCGCGACAACCGAGCGACTTCGGTTTCGAGTTCGCCAATGTCGGGGCTCGGCGTCTCGCCCTCATAGCGGCCGATGATGTAGTGCACACGGGTCAGCGTGCCTTCAAGGAAAGCCGGGAAGAAGGCCGACACCCGGCCGTGAAAGGCGCGCGCCAACAGCTCGCCGACCCTGCGACGGACCTCGGTGGTGTATCGGTCGCGCGGAACGAACACCAACACCGAGACGAACCGGTCAAACTTGTCAGGGCGCGGCAAGACACGGATACGCGGCCTCTCGGACAGATGGTGAATGGCAAGCGTGAACTGATACAGCGTGTCGATATCGATCTGGAAGAAGTCGTCGCGTGGATAGGTATCGAGGACGTTCTGCAGACCCTTGCCGGAATGGCCGTCGGGATCAAATCCGGCGCGTTGCATGACCATCGCCGCCTTGCGCCGCAGGAACGGGATCGAGCGCACCGACTTGTTGTAGGCCGTGGAGGTGTAGAGCCCGACGATGCGAAGTTCACCGGTCAGGTTGCCATCATCATCGAAGGTTTTCACGCCGATATAGTCGAGGTGGACACGACGGTGGACCGTCGATTTGACATTGGCCTTGGTGACAATCAGTGGCACGGGCTGGTGAAGAAAATCCCGGATCTCGGGCGTGATCGTCACGAATTCGCGGCCGCGCCGGAGTACCTTGACCTCGGGATCAGCGAGTAACCCGAGCCCCGCCACGTCGCCGGTCTTGACCCGTTCGAACCGCCCGGTATCGCTCTCGCCGACAAAGGCGTACTGGCGTATTCCGAGGAAGGTGAAGTTGTTGTCGCGGAGCCATTCAAGGAACTGGATGGCCTCGGCGATCTCGTCGACCGGGATGGGTGGCGGTGTGTCGCGATAACGGGCGATCGCCGCATCGAGCTGGGCCAGCATCGGCTTCCAGTCTTCGACCACTGTCGCAACATCGGAAAAGATGTCTTCCAAAGCATGCTGCAGATCTTTGCGCAGCATGTCTGAATCGATGCGGGCGACATGAATATGCAGCAGGCTCTCGGGCCTGCCGCTGGAATCCTGGTCCTCGCTATCGGGCCTGTGCCACAGCCCCGAAAAGCCCATCATTGCCCCTTTCTTGTCCCGAGCAATACGGAGGATGGGATGCAGCACCATGCGCAATTCAAGACCGCGCTCGTTGAGTTCGGCCATGGCCGAGTCAAGTAGAAACGGCATGTTGTCGTTCAGTGCTTCGATGACCGTGATGTCGTCGAGGCTGGTGCTGTTGCCGGTCGGTTCGGGATTATAGACGCGGATGAGTTGGTCATCGGCGCTGCGTTTCGAAATCAGCTTGGCCGTCTGGTCCGCGAGGCTGGCAAGGTCTTCCGGCGCGTAGGCGTCTAGATCCTCAGGCGCGGCACGCGAGAATAGCGAATCAATGATGTCCTGATGAATCGTAGCGCCCTTGCCCCGTCCACCTGCGGCCTTGATTGCCGCTGATACCAGAGCCCGGCGACGATCTTCCTCGCGTTTGAGCATGGCGTTCTCCATTCCCCCCGAAACGGTCCATTGCGCCACGCACAAAAGCCGCAACAGGGCGCAGCCTTCGAAAGAAGAATCATGCGGCGGTCAGGCCAGCTTTTTGCCGCATCGTAGTCGGTTCAGCGTGTCTGTCGAGATGCCATCTAGTCGAGATGTGCAGGGCCGAGCCGACCGAGGCGGTTCCACGGCATGATTGATCACCGCGCGGCAATCCGCCGCAAGCTTTGGCGAGGATGCCGCATACCAATCTTTACCATCAGTATCCATACTTATCCTCACTGCGAGTGGCGGCGCTTGGCGCCGGTTGGTTCAAAAGGAAATCATTATGGGCGCGCGTCACATTCCCTACGCGATCGGGCTGTTCATGCTATTTCCACTGGTGTTCTGGCTGGTGATGTCAGGATTGTTCATCCCTGGCACGGGCATGGTCATCGACAGCGCGATTACGTTCGCGATGCTGGCCGTCTCAGTGCCGCTTGTGGCGTGGTTCTACATCGCCAATCTGTCGTTCCTGTCCAACAACATCGCTGGCAACTGCGAGTATGATCCGCCGCGCAACCAGATTGCACACTTGCTGATCTCGTCATTGCCATGGATTGCGATGGCGGTAGGCCTCGTGAGCATCGGGGTCCTGCGTTATCTCGGCGAGCCGTGGCCGATGATGTTCCTGCCCTTTGCGCTCTCGGCGATGATCGGCATTGTGATTTTACGTGGGGAGTTCCAGCGCTCCGGAGACAACGCCCACAAACGTCCTGAGGTTACGGTCGCAAGTGATCCGGCTCCCATGCCGGCTTGGCGCGCCAACTTGGGCCAGATCGTATTACGGGCGATCTATCATGTGCCTGTGCTTGGCTGGATGCTGCGCGACGCTGTTCACGGCCGTGACAGTGCCAGGAGCTTCTTTGCTATCAATCTGATCCTCATTCTGGCGCTCGCGATATGGTTGTTTGGCTATCCCGCGTTGATCGGAATCGCGTTGGTTGGTGCCGTGTTCTGCTTCGCCATGCTGGTGATGTTGACATGGGACTGAGTAGGTCGGGCGTAATTGGTTTTCCGCGTTGACAGCCCCTGAAGCGTGGTCCAGCTTCTTGGCTTCGCAGGGGAGTCCCGCTTAGGGGGCTGAGAGGCTGACGGCGCTACACGGCGCGGTGATGCGACCCTTTGAACCTGACCCAGGTGATACTGGCGTAGGGAGCAAGGCTCGCACGGTATGCCGATAAGGCGGTGTTGGGCTAAAGTCTTTCCACAGCTAGCAGAATCTTTGGGTCTTTTTGAGTGAACCACTCAAGGAGCATCCCGATGAACGTGCATAACCCCAATATTACGACCGGCCCTCTTCCCGCTTCTCGCAAGATTCATGTTGCCGGAAACTTGCATCCTGACATTCGCGTTCCGATGCGCGAGATCACCGTGCATCCCAGCGCCGGCGAACCACCCCTCGCGGTGTACGATACGTCGGGACCCTACACCGACCCTGATACAAAGACCGACATTACCGCCGGTCTGGGTCGGTTGCGCCAGAACTGGATTCTGGCCCGGGGCGATGTTGAGAACTACGAGGGCCGCCCGGTCAGTGCGGCGGACAACGGATTCGTTTCCGACAGCCATCTGACGCCGGAGTTCCCAGATCTGCGCTCGCCATTGCGCGCCAAATCAGGTCAGGCGGTGACCCAGTTGGCCTATGCCCGCGCCGGCATTGTGACGCCCGAGATGGAGTTCGTTGCGATCCGCGAGAACCAGCGCCGCGAAATGATCGCCGCTGAGCGTGATGGGGAAGACTGGGGAGCCTCGGTCCCCGAATTTGTCACGCCGGAATTTGTTCGTGATGAGATCGCGCGAGGCCGGGCGATCATCCCCGCAAACATCAATCACCCCGAGAGTGAGCCGATGATCATCGGCCGCAACTTCCTGGTCAAAGTCAACGCCAATATGGGCACCTCGGCGGTGACATCATCGATGGCCGAGGAGGTTGACAAGATGGTGTGGGCGATCCGCTGGGGAGCGGATACGGTCATGGACCTGTCGACGGGGCGTAACATCCACAACACGCGCGAGTGGATAATCCGGAACAGCCCCGTGCCGATCGGTACGGTGCCGATCTATCAGGCCCTCGAAAAGGTCGGCGGTATTGCGGAAGACCTGAACTGGGAGGTTTTTCGCGACACACTGATCGAGCAGGCCGAGCAGGGCGTTGACTACTTCACGATCCATGCTGGCGTGCGGCTGCATATGGTGCCGCTTACGGTGGATCGTGTCACAGGCATCGTCTCGCGCGGCGGGTCGATCGTTGCCAAGTGGTGCCTGCACCATCACCGCGAGAGTTTCCTCTACGAGCATTTCGACGAGATCTGCGACATCTGCCGAGCCTACGATGTGAGTTTCTCGTTGGGCGACGGGCTACGACCGGGCTCGATTGCGGATGCCAATGATGCCGCGCAGTTTGCTGAACTGGAGACGCTCGGAGAGCTTACCAAGATCGCATGGGCCAAAGACTGCCAGGTCATGATTGAAGGCCCGGGCCATGTGGCGATGCACAAGATCAAGGAGAATATGGACAAGCAAATTGAATGTTGCCACGAGGCGCCATTCTACACGCTTGGGCCGCTAACCACAGATATTGCGCCTGGGTACGACCATATCACCTCCGGCATCGGTGCTGCCATGATCGGGTGGTTTGGCTGCGCGATGCTTTGCTATGTCACGCCGAAGGAGCATCTCGGCTTGCCGGATCGGGATGACGTGAAGACTGGTGTCATCACCTACAAGATCGCGGCGCATGCGGCCGACCTTGCCAAGGGCCTGCCGGGCGCCCAGGCGCGCGACGACGCGCTGAGCCGTGCGCGGTTTGAGTTTCGATGGGAAGACCAGTTCAATCTGTCACTTGATCCTGATACGGCGCGGGAATTCCACGATCAGACACTGCCGAAAGAAGCGCACAAGGTGGCGCATTTCTGCTCAATGTGCGGTCCCAAGTTCTGCTCTATGCGAATAAGCCACGACATCCGTGCGGAAGCCCGGAAAGAGGGTATGGACGAGATGGCTGAGAAGTATCGCGAGCGCGGCGAACTCTACGTGCCGGTGGACAGCGCTGCAGAATGAGCTGAGTGCTGATTCTGGGCGTACCGCTCTATACGCAAGCGCCCCGCGCTTGCGGCAGATGATGGAGAGTGGATGGCAAAAATGGAGCGGGCGATGAGATTCGAACTCACGACCCTTACCTTGGCAAGGTAATGCTCTACCCCTGAGCTACGCCCGC
>JBCDCP010000073.1:0-15399 GCA_039181495.1 Pseudomonadota bacterium
ATGATCGCATTTGTCAGTGTGTGCCAGCCAAAGACGTTGGTCTCAAATTGCTTGCGCAGCACATCGGTCGAGATGTCCTCCAACGCACCGATTTGGCCGTAGGCGCCATTGTTAAACAGCGCTGTGAGGTGGCCATCTGTCTGCTCAAGCACCTCTGCCGCACACGTCTGGATTGAGTGCTCATCCTCGTAGTCAAGATGGACTGTTTCCACGCCGTCCTGTGTGAGGCTGGCCATATCCGCATCGTTTCGGGCCGTGGCGAAGACCCGCCAGCCGCGCGCCTTCATACCCCTGGCGCAGGTCCGGCCGATGCCGGTGGAGCATCCTGTGATCAGTATTGAGCGTTGGCGGCGCGTCACTGTGTCATCCTTGTTTCATGGCAGCTGTTGTCACGAGACTTTGTCATCGGGTGGCTTGCTTTCACTGGAAACGGCCGCAACCATTGCTTAGGGTTAACAAGATACGGTCAAATCACCACGTCAGGCAGGAAATATGGCCGTTTGATTCGTGGTTGAATGGAGACGGTATGGCGGAGGAGCGGTTCGTGATCGGCAAGAACGGATCCCTTGTGGCAGCTGTGGCGCTCGGTGCAGCGCTCGGCTTCGTTTCACCCTCAACACATGGCTTGGCAATAGCAACGGCTCTTGCCCAGTCCGCTCAACCTGCGGCTGAGGCCACCGAACAGTCGGCGGCTGAACAGAAACCTCTCAGCCCGCTGATGAAGGCCATTCAGCGGGAGGCCGCGTTGAGTACGCAGGCCAGGGTGCTGATGGATTTCTATCGTGCCGATGATGCCGCGCCGATCTGGGTTTCGGATAGTGGCCCGAGTGACAAAGCTGCCGACATGGTGGCTGCGCTCAAGACCGCCGGCGAACACGGCCTAAATCCCAACGAGTACGGTGTCGGGGCGCTGGACGCATTGCTGACCGCCACTGATGAGGCGTCTTTGGCCGAACTTGAAGTGGGCCTATCGACCGGTCTGATTAACTTCACCCGACACCTTTATGCGGGCCGTGTATCACCAAGCTCGATCAACAAGGATCTTCATATCGATCCTGAGCCGCCGAATTTCGAAGAAGTTCTGGGTGGCGCAATCAATTCCCCGGACTTGGGCAATTTCGTCGAGAGCTGGGCTCCGCGCACGCCGCGCTATTTCCGTATGAAGAACGCACTCAAGGCCTATCGGGCACTGGAGTCGTTTGGTGAATGGCCGACGGTGCCCGACGGCGAGGCCCTGAAACCCGGCATGGACGATCCGGTTCGTGTGCCGGCGCTACAAGCACGTCTTGAGCACAGCGGCATCCTGCCGCGCGGACTGCACGAAGGAACGGTCTACGACGGCGTCATAGTCGACGTGGTCAAGGCCTTTCAGCAGCGGCATGGTCTGGCGACTGACGGCGTGATCGGGCCTGACACCTACACCGAACTGAACACCCCGATCGCTGAGCGTGTCCGTCAGATCGAGATCAACATGGAACGCCGCCGCTGGATGAGCGATGATCCAGGCCGCTTCTACATCTTCGTCAACATTGCCGATCAGATGATGCGAGTGACCGAAGATCTCGGTTATCGCGAGAAGACGATCCACACGGCGCGGGTGGTGATCGGCAAGCCCTATCGCCGCACGCCAGTCTTCACCGACAAGATGGAATACATCGTCGTCAACCCGACCTGGAACGTACCCCGTTCCATCGCGGTGCGTGACTTCCTGCCAAAACTCAAGAAGAACCCCAATGCGCTGAGTCCCGAGCGGTTCCGGTTCATCTCCGGAGGCGGCGACGTCAATCCGCGGCGTATCGACTTCAACCGCTATACGGCAGCCACGTTCCCGTTTCGCATTCAGGAACGGCCCGGGCCGCATAACGCGCTGGGTCGCATCAAGTTCATGTTTCCCAACGAGTTCGCAGTTTACATTCATGACACGCCGTCGAAGGCGCTGTTTGATCGCGACCTGAGGGTGTTTTCATCCGGCTGCATTCGTGTCGAGGATCCCATGGCGTTGGCCAATCTGATTCTCGGGCGTGAAGGCGTAGGTGCGTCGCGTGTTCAGCGGGTTCTCGACAGCGGCCGCGAGACACGTATCGATCTGCAGAACGAGGTGCCGGTTCACATCACCTACATCACCTCCTGGGTGAACAAGGATGGCACGCCACACTTCCGGCGCGACCCCTATGATCGTGATGCGTCCTTGAGCGAGGCGCTGACTGACGCCACCGGGCTCTAGCAAGACCGCCGGAGGCACACTGAACAGCGGTGTGCCACTCAGCCATGCAGTTCCCCTGATGGCTCAAGACGCAGCAAGGTTCTAAAGCACTCCCGCTTGCACTCTTCGGGGAAGAACCTTGGGCGAGTTGATTGTCAGTCTGGCTGGTACACAGGCCGGTGAGGCGCTTGCTCTGGCGCTCGCGCTCCTGTCAGCCGTCTCACACGCCATCTTCGGCGCAATCCACAAATCCGGTGCCGACCCGTTCCTCAACAGGGGCGCGATCAATGTCGTCTATGGCACGCTGGCGCTGCCATTCGCGCTGTTTGTATTCCCGCTGCCATCGCCCGAACTGTGGCGCATGCTGGTGGTCGTGTTCGTCGTCCATATCATCTACGAGTGGTATCAGGCCGCCTGCTATGCGCGCGGCGAGTTCACGCTGGTTTATCCGATTGCCCGTGGAACCGGACCACTGGTGGTCTGTGTGTTGGCCTGGCTGGTGTTTGGCGAAACCCTGGCATTGAGCCAGTGGTTCGGGGCGGTGCTCTTGTCCTCTGCCATCATGGCGCTGGCCTTGTTCAATCTTCGTGATCGGGGATTGGTTGGCGCACTTGATGGATCGATCGATCCGGCGCGTGCCGCTGCAATCCGGCTTGCCATTATTACTGCGCTTATCACCGGCGTGCTGATTGCCGCCTATACGATCATCGATGCCTATGCGATCCGCCTCGCGGATGATCCATTCACGTTTCTGGCCTGGTTCTTCACACTGAGCGGGTTTGGATTTCCCTGGATCGCCTATATCCGCTGGCGTCGCATGGCGCCTGCACAACGGCCGCCCCTCGGCGATCTCGCTGTACGGGGTGTGTTCGGCGCGATCATTGCCCTGACGTCTTTCGGTGCGCTTCTGTTGGCGACCCGTCTCGACAAGGTTGGTGAAGCGGCAGCCCTGCGCGAGACCTCGATTGTCTTCGCCACTGCCATTGGCGTTCTGATCTTCCGGGAACAGGTCAGCTTTCAGAAGCTTGGCATCATCGCGTTGATCGCGCTCGGTGCGATCCTTGTTGAGTTTGGGTGAAACGCTACGCTGATCAACAGGGTTGCCGTCGGCCTCCGGCGATGATCGGCTTGGTTACTGGTTCAGAACATAGATCGACGCATCGAAGTGCGCACCGCCCGCCTGAACCGTCACAGTGACCCGGCGATAACCAGGCCCCTCAAACCGATCCATGTGTTCCCAAAAATCGGGCAGGTCATGCGATTCGAAGACATGCACCTCGATCGTTTGGCCCGCCGGATCGAGAACCAGTCCGGGGCAACCATGTGCTGCGCCCCAGCCTGCGTCGATCAGATTCCCGCGAACGGTTGCTTGCACCCATGTGCCATTCAGATCGGCAAGCTGGTCGTGATTGATACGCCCGGGCGCCAGAGTTCCGTAGGTTGCAAGGCGCGTTTCCGCGGAATGGCTGTTCTTCGACATGGCTCGATCCAGATTATGACCGCGGTGCCATCAACGCGTTTCGGGTTCTCGCGTTGCTGCCTGCCTCGGTGAACCGTAGGGCAGTCAGTCTTCCCGGCGAAACCCTCTTTACGCGGTTTCCAGGAGCCGCCGTGTAATTACCTGCGCCTGAATTTCTGCAGCGCCCTCGAAGATGTTGAGAATGCGGGCATCGCACAGCACGCGGCTGATGGGATATTCCAACGCAAACCCATTTCCGCCATGAACCTGAAGCGCGTTGTCGGCTGCCGTCCACGCCACCCGGGCAGCGAGGAGTTTGGCCATGCCGGCTTCGAGATCGCAGCGATGATCCTGGTCTTTTTCCCTGGCTGAATAATAGGTTAGCTGCCGGGTGATCTGGATTTCAGCCGCCATCATGGCGAGCTTGTCGGAGACCCGCGGGAACTCGACGATCGGTTTGCTGAACTGAATCCGCTCGCAGGCATATTTGAGACCAAGATCGAGGGCGGATTGCGCGACGCCGACAGCACGGGCAGCAGTCTGGATGCGAGCCGACTCGAAGGTCTGCATGAGCTGCTTGAAGCCCTGGCCTTCCACTTCACCGAGCAGGTTGGCGCCGGGAACCTCGAACGCGTCAAAGGAGATGTCGTACTCCTTCATGCCGCGATAGCCGAGCACCTCGATTTCACCGCCGGTCATGCCGTTCGCCGGGAATGGCTCGTCATCGGTTCCGCGCGGCTTCTCGGCGAGGAACATCGACAGGCCGCGATAGCCCTTCTCGTCGGGGTTGGTGCGGGCCAGCACGGTCATGACATCGGCGCGAACCGGATGCGTGATCCAGGTCTTCTGGCCCGTGATCTTGTAGCTGTCGCCGTCTTTCACTGCGCGTGTGCGCAACGATGCCAGATCCGAACCGGTGTTGGGTTCGGTAAACACTGCAGTGGGAAGAATCTCGCCGGATGCAATGCGCGGCAGCCAGTGTTCTTTCTGCGAATCCGTGCCGCCGCAAATAATCAGTTCGGCTGCGATTTCCGACCGCGTTCCAAGCGAGCCGACGCCGATATATCCGCGTGAGAGCTCTTCGGAGACGACACACATAGATTCTTTTCCAAGCCCCATGCCCCCGAACTCTTCGGGGATTGTCAGGCCGAAGACACCGAGTTCAGACATCTTCTCGATGACATCCATCGGAATATACGCGTTCTCGAGATGCCATTCGTGGGCTTGCGGCAGGACCTCGGCTTCACTGAACCGGCGCATCTCGCTGCGAATGGCTTCGAGAGTCTCATCAAGCCCTGCGTCACCGACCGTTGCCGCGCCGTCCTGCTCACGCATCAGCGCAACAAGTCGTGCCCGCCCTTCAGCCGTGTTGCCAGTGGCAATCAGGGTTTCCACCTCGGCAGTCCTAAAGGCATTGATGTCGGCATCCGTCAGACCCAGATCGGTTGGCCTGACCATTTCGCCCTGGTTCATGGGAATGCCGCCAACGATCTGTGCGGCATATTCAGCGCCTGCAATGCTGACGGTCAGACTCTCGATCTCACCGAATCGGCCTTCGCCTGACAGCCTTTCGGTATAGCGGCCCAATTCGGTGAGACCGGCTGCATAGGTTGCCAGCCATGCCAGCCCATGAGCTGCGCGTTGTTCGCTCTCGAGTGCAGTTGCGCTGATGCGTCCGTTCTCGACGACTGCCGCCGCCAATTCCGCCTTTGCCTTGGAAACAAGTACGTCCGCCGCTGAACCAGTGGCCAACAGCAGCGTGGCAAGATCGGTTTCATTCCTGGCGTCTGACGAAAAGGCGAGGCTCATAGCGGGCTCCTGAGCGGCAAGACAAGAATGTCGGGAAAGCTAGGTTTTATTGTGCGCCGCAACGTAGCGTCAGCGCAAGCCACGGCAATGACACTTTTTGCCTATGGTCCAAGCTCACTTGATCTTGCCAGTGCTAGGTGGCGCGTTTGCCGGTGGCCAGTGCCACGGCCAGCATCGTGATGGCAAACCCAATCATTTGAACGGGCGACAGCGCTTCGCCAAACAGCGGCCAGGTCATTAACGCGGCAACGCCGGGGACCAGGAAGAGGAGCGCCGATGCTTTCGACACTGCGCCGGTGCGAAGCATATAGATTAGCAGGGTCACGGCCCCTAAGGACAGCACCAGAACGGCCCATGCAAGAGTTGCCCACCATTGCAGAGCCGTTGGCAGGTAGAGTGGTTCAAGCATACCGGCGGCCACCGCAACCACGGCCAATCCGCCCATGAATTGGATCGTGTTGGCCGCCCGAATATCGGTCTGGCTGGCATGCAGGCGCTGATAGATGCTGCCAAGAGAAAATGCCGCGGCGCTGATAAACGCCACCATCAACGGCATTAGTGTGAAGCCGGACGCGCCCAGATTAGGCCAGACCGTGACCCCCACACCCAACACACCGAGCACCAATCCAAGCCATTGGCGTCGATGCACGGTTTCGCCCAACATGGGGCCAGCCAGAATCGCGGTCATCAATGGCGAAAGGCTGGCGATAAGTGCAGACACCGCGGCTGGCATGCCACGATCCACGGCCCAGAATATGCCGCCGAGATAGATGCCCTGCATCAGGATGCCGGTGACAATGTTGCGACTGAATGCCTGACGGCCAACACGCAGACGTACGCCAAGCGCGATACTGATGATGGCAAATAGGACAATGACGAAGAAGAACCGGACGGCGAGGAAGCTGAGCGGTTCGCCGTGGGGAGCCTGACCGCGCGCTGCGACAAAGCCGGTGGCCCACAGCACAACAAACAGCAATCCAAGGCCGAGGTGAGGCGCGGCGTCACTGCCGGTCTGGGCACCGTCCGACTTCGGCGCTGTCGAGCTTTCCACCATGGCATGTCACCGGATAAGCAAAAGATTGCCGTTTGGTTGTGCCCGGCTCGTGGCGCTCCAACAAGCGTTCTGTCTGCATGGTGTTCATGCGGGTACGGACGGAGAAAGAAAAAGGCGCACCCGAACGGGCGCGCCTTGCTGAATTCCATAATGTCAGGGGGTGTGGGGCTGAATATCAGGAGCCCGTGCCGACATCGTCGCTCTTCATGCGTTCGGACGCCCGCTCGATGAGTGCATTCAGCCTGCTCAGGGCGCTTTCATAGGCCTCATCGGGTTTTTGGTCTGATTCAGCGGGGCTTGTATCAAGGTTTTCCGCTGCATCGAGATTGACGTCGGCCGGTTCAGCAACTGCCGTTGCCGCAGTCTCGGCCAAGGCTTCTGTGAGGTCACCCGGCAACCCGGCCAGATCGGCGGATGGCGGGTCCAGCGGTGCGGCGGCTGGCTCCGGATCGTCGATCATGCCTTCGACGAGCGCACTGACCTGGTCGGACGTTTCGGCGGGCTCAGGTATTCCGGCATCACTTTGGATCGCTGCCGCAACCTGGTCCATCACGGAGTCGTGCTGTTGGGGCTCATCGGAGGTTGGTTCCGACGCAGCATCCGCAACGGGTGTTGGCGACGGCGCTGCCTCGAAGTCTGGTTGCTGACCAAGGGCTTCGGCAAGCACCTCTTGCATCGGCCGCATTTCCGCTTCCTCCGACAAGCCGGGCACTGATGGTGCTTCTGTCGCTGCATCCGCGGCTGTTTCGTTCGCTGCCTCAGGTTCTGTCGTCATTATCTCCGTGTCGGCCGGCTGTTCTGCCTCGGCCGCTTCGAGGGCTTCAGCGAGCACAGCAGTCGGGTCGGGATCAGAGGCAACGTCAGGCACTGGCTGCTCGACACTCGGTTCGGCGATGGCAACCGGCTCGGCATCCTCTTCCGCCGCTGCCTGCTCAATGGCTGCCACCAGTGAATCAACCGGTGCTTCTTCCGGCTCGGCCTGTTCTGTAACGGTTTCGCTTGTGGCCGGTTCGGCAGGCGGGGTTTCCGCAATGGCGTCAAGAGCTTCGGCCACCGGGTCTGCCAGAGCTTCTTCCAGTGAAGTTTCCGGCTCGGTTGGTGGCGTTTCCTCGGTTGATGACTCTTCTACGATCTCGGCTGTTACGATTTCTTCTTCAACCGCTTCGGCCTCAACCGGCCCGCTGGCCGCTGTTGATGCGGCAACAGCGCCCGCGCCCGCCAACCCTGCCAAAGCCTGAGCCCGGCCAGCCAGGCCGTCACTTTCGGTCTCAGTGCCTTTGACTTCTTCCGTCACCACTTCAGCTGCTTCCGCGTCGGATGCATCGGCGGCAGCAATTTCGATTTCTGCTTCCGTTGCAGGCTCGACTTCCAATTCGACGCCTGCGTCATCTTCAACGGCCGCTGTTTCGAGACTGGTGTCCGCTTCGGTCTCGTCTGGCTGGGTAGCTTCGTCAGTCTCCGCCACGGTCATTTCGTCAGGAACCGGGTCTCCTTCGGCCTCTTCCGCTGTGGGCTCCAGCGCTGGCGTGGCTTCCAACTCAGAAGCAGCGCCATTGGGCTTTGCTTCTGCGGGTTCGGCCGATGGCGCAAGGGGAGCGACGTCCGGGTCGAGCCTGGCGAGCATATCGTCCAACTCGGTCAGGAGCTTGTAGTCCTGGGTCGCTGCAACCCGTTCAAACGCCGCAGAGCGCAAGGCCTTCAGCTGTTCCACCACATCCTGCATTACCCGCGCCTCCAAAACGCACTTGTCATTCGATCTGCGCACGCAACCGCCGCAAGGGGCCTCCTCGCTGCCGATAGGCCCAATTTTGCGATATCGCAGTAACCTTTTGTTAACTCTAAACGAGGTGCAGGTCTGCGCCAAGCGCTGCTGCACGCGGCTTCCCCACATGGTTAATACGCCAAAATCCGGCCACCCTGTGGCCGAATTGTCTAACCTTTGATTTCTTGCACCACGCGGCTCGGGAATTAGCCGTTTTCTGCGGCTGCGTCGATGGCGTCTTCTAGAGAGCGGAGGCCGGTCGTTGGCGCACTCACCAGCACCGCCATATTGCCTGGTGCGTGCTCGTTTTTCCACATTTTGGTGTGCGCGACGGGAATCTGATCCCAAGGGAAGACCTCCGACATGCAGGGGTCGACCCGTCGGTCGATTACGAATCGATTGGCTTCGGATGCTTGTTTGAGGTGGGCGAAATGGCTGCCCTGCACGCGCTTCTGCCGCATCCAGACGTAGCGTGCGTCGAATGTCAGGTTAAATCCTGTCGTGCCGGCACAAAACACCACGATACCGCCGCGCTTGCAGACAAGGCAGGATACCGGAAAGGTTGCTTCGCCGGGGTGCTCAAACACCATGTCGACGTCATTGCCCTTGCCGGTGATATCCCAGATTGCCTTTCCGAAGCGGCGCGCTTCCTTCAACCAATCCATGTATTCGGGTGAATTGACCTTGGGCATCTGTCCCCAACAGTTGAAGTCCTTGCGGTTGATGACGCCGCGTGCGCCCAGGCTCATCACGTAGTCGCGTTTGTCTTCGTCGGAGATGATACCGATGGCATTGGCCCCGGCCGCCGCGCAGAGCTGAATGCCAAACACGCCAAGACCGCCGGAAGCACCCCAGATCAGCACGTTCTGGCCCGGTTTGAGATCATGCGGCTGATGCCCGAACAGCATGCGGTAGGCGGTCGCCAGCGTCAGCGTGTAGCAGGCAGCCTCTTCCCAGGTGAGATGCTTGGGTTTGGGCATAAGCTGCTGCGCCTGCACCCTGCAGAACTGAGAGAAACTTCCATCGGGCGTTTCGTAACCCCAGATGCGCTGGCTCGGCGAGAACATCGGATCGCCGCCATTGCATTCCTCATCGTCGCCATTGTCCTGATTGCAGTGAATGACAACCTCGTCGCCAACCTTCCATCGCGTCACCTTGCTGCCGACGGCCCAGACGACGCCGGACGCATCGGACCCTGCGATGTGATAGTCGAGACCATGGCCATTGAGCGGTGAAATCGGTTCGCCAAGTGCAGCCCACACGCCGTTGTAATTCACGCCGGCGGCCATCACGAGAACCAGCACTTCGTGGCTATCTATGTCCCAGGTCGGGAGATCCTCGATCAGCATGGCCTGTTCGGGGGGGCCATGGCGATCCTGCCGTATCGCCCAAGCCTGCATCTTCGAAGGCACATGCCCCGGCGGCGGGATCTCTCCGATTTTGTAGTAATCCTTGCGGGGAGGCTCGGCGTGAAGGTCGATTGCGGCGTCTGACATGGTTGCTCCTTCGCACGGCAGTGCTGCCGGCGGGTTATCGCGTTCATAGGCTATGTAACGGCAATCCGGGTCACCAAGCCATTCGACATTGGCTCAATTGTGCACTGCAAAAGCCGGTGATCAAGCCCCATTAACCGGGCCGAAACGGCAATATGGGACAAGATTTGGGAACTCTTGGGTTGCACCAGTCATCGGCCTGGCGCCGCCCGCCGGTGACCGACGAGATGGATCAAGCCATGGAAATGCTCAGGGAATTCCTTGCCCACTACACCGCTCATCTGCCGGTGCTGTTCGACATTCCGCTGGAGCTTCTGGTTGTACTGACAGGCTTTGGCGTCTTGGGCGCGTGGATCGCGGATATGGGGTTCAAGCATTCCGGCTTTGGCATGCTGCTCAATCTCGCCGTCATGGTAATCGGCGTTGTGATCACCTTTCTCATTGCCATGGCGGATTTTCGCTACGTCTTGACCGACAATGCGGCGTTGACAATCGCAATCGCAGTGTTTGGCGGCTGTACACTTCTTGCATTACTGGCAGCGATCAAGAACCGGATTACGCCGTAACCCGGCGCAGCCATCCGGTCAGGCCGTCATCGCCATCCAGAGTTCAAATGCGCTGCCTGCGGTAATCGAACCGACAATTGCAAAGCCGACATACAAGAAGAATATCGGCTTCTTCACCAGTGCGAACACCGCAATGGCAGCCGGAACACTGGTCACGCCGCCAGCGACCAGAAATGCCAGTCCTGCACCCGGCGTCATTCCCTGTTCAATCAACCCCGAGACCAGAGGAAGTGCGGCGTAGCCATTAAGATAGGCTGGAATGCCGACCAGTGTCGCCAGGACGAGAGGCTGCAGCCCTTCGCCGCCAACAGCCTGAACCACCAGATCTCCCGGCAAATAGGCGACCATCAGGCTTTCAAGCAGGAAGGCCAGCATGAGCCACTTGCCGAGAAAGACAGTGTTCTTCCGAGCATTGGCCGCAAATTTCGCGCGACGTTCAGGCTCGTTCCAGAACTGCCAGATGACAGGTTTGTCGTCTCGCACCTTGGCGCCACCACATCCGCCATCACCGACACCCGGACGGAGTGGATCGGCGAACATGCCGTTGGTCGTCATGGCATGGGTGACAAATCCACCGAACAGGCCCAGACCGACAGCCGTCATTGTTTTGGCGATGGCAAACTCGGCATCGAGCAGACCTGTCGTCAGAACAAACATGGACGGGTCCATAACCGGCGAGGCCAGCCAGAAGGCCATGACCGGAGCCAGCGGCACGCCCATAGCCAGCATGGCGGCAATCAGAGGTATGACGCCGCAGGAGCAAAACGGTGACAGACCGCCAAAGATGGCAGCCAATATAATCGTCTTGATCGGGCTCGTCTGAAAGATGCGGCTGATCAGGTTTTCGGCGCCGCTCCCAGCGGCATAGGCGGCGATCAGGACCGAGAGAGCCAGGAATGGCCCGGTATAGAGAAACGCGTTGGCTACGAATGCGAGGCTTGCGCTGAACTGTTGCAGGTTGATCAGGGCAATCATCGCGAGAATTGCGATGATGGCCAGAACAACGCGGTCGATGCGTCCAATCTGACTGGCAAGCGGGCTTCTCCGGGCCGAATCAGCCATTGTGCGGTCGGTCATGTCAGAATTCCTTGTTCGTCAGGCAGCCTGGTCGGGCGTGTCAGGCGTTGCGGCGCCAAGCCCGGTGCAACATTCGGCGAGCAGAAAGTCTGTCAGCTGTTGCATCGCAAGCGCATCCGCCCGGTTGATGATTTCGCGACCGCGTCTTTCCTGGGTGACCAGGCCGGCCTGAACCAGTGCGGACAAATGGTGCGTCAGGGTGGCGCCGGATATGCCCAGATGATCGCCGATGTCGCCGACCCGTGCGCCCTCCGGATTGGCTCGGATCAACAACCGGAACACAGCGAGCCGGACCGGATGGCCGAGAGCCGACAATGCTGCCACGGCCGTGGTCTCATTGTGTGCGGGCAACGCATGTGTGTCGTCCTGGTTGTTCATGCACTCTTATATTTCTATATTTCTAGAAATGTCAAATTAAAGTTTGCTGTACTGCCTTCCGTCCAATGGAGTGCTTTTGTCGAAGGCGGGGCATGCTCTATACTGCGCTGCAGCAACAACTTGGCGACCTTTGGGAGCGCGCCCGCATGGCCGATAAACCCTGGATTTTCCGCACCTATGCCGGACACTCGACGGCGAAGGACTCAAACGCGCTGTATCGGACCAATCTGGGCAAGGGGCAGACGGGACTGTCTGTGGCGTTCGATTTGCCGACGCAGACGGGCTACGATTCCGATGATGGGCTGGCGCGCGGCGAAGTTGGCAAGGTTGGTGTTCCGGTTGCCCATCTCGGCGACATGCGGACGCTGTTCGATGGCATCCCGCTGGCTGACATGAACACGTCGATGACGATCAACGCCACCGCGCCCTGGTTGCTCGCGCTCTATGCGGCTGTGGCCGACGAGCAGGGTGCCGATCGCAAATCGCTCTCCGGCACCACACAGAACGATATCATCAAGGAATATCTGTCACGCGGCACGTATGTGTTTCCGCCACAGCCGTCTCTGAAGCTGACCACCGACGTCATTGCGTGGACTTACTCGGAAATGCCGAAATGGAACCCGATGAATGTCTGCTCCTACCATCTGCAGGAAGCTGGCGCGACGCCGGTGCAGGAACTCGCTTTCGCACTTGCCAATGCCATTGCCATTCTTGACTCGGTGCGTGACAGCGGTGCCGTCCCCGAGGAGGATTTTCCGCGTGCGGCGGGTCGAATTTCCTTCTTCGTGAATTCGGGCATTCGGTTCATCACCGAAATCGCCAAGATGCGGGCCTTCGTCGATCTGTGGGATGAGATCACCAGGGATCGCTACGACATCGAGGATCCGAAGTTTCGACGCTTCCGCTATGGCGTCCAGGTCAACTCGCTTGGGCTGACGGAACAGCAGCCGGAAAACAACGTCTTTCGAATTCTTATTGAGATGCTCGCTGTTGTGATGTCCAAGGACGCTCGGGCCCGTGCGGTGCAGCTTCCGGCCTGGAACGAAGCGCTTGGGCTGCCGCGACCCTGGGACCAGCAATGGTCGCTCAGGATGCAGCAGATCGTCGCCTATGAAACCGACTTGCTCGAATATGCCGACATCTTCGAGGGCTCGGCAGTGATGGATGCAAAGGTTGAGGAACTGAAGGAGCAGGCGCGCGAGGAACTTGCGCGGATCGACGACATGGGAGGCGCGATCTCGGCGATTGAGACGAGCTACATGAAACGTGCGCTGGTGGAGTCAAATACCGTGCGGCTTGAGGCAATCGAACGCGGCGACCAGAAGGTGATCGGCGTGAATGCCTATACCGAGAGCGAGCCGTCTCCGCTGGCCGCAGGCGCTGATGGCGGCATCATGACGGTCGATGAAGGGGCAGCCGAAGATCAGGTTGCGCGGCTCAACGCCTGGCGCGAGCAGCGTGACGATAAGGCGGTAGAAGCTGCACTCGCTGCGCTTAAATCCTCAGCCCAGGAAGGCCGCAACATCATGGACCCGTCGATAGCCTGCGCAAAAGCCGGCGTTACGACAGGTGAGTGGGGCGGCACGCTGCGTGAGGTGTTTGGGCTTTACCGCGCACCGACCGGCGTGGGACGGGCTGCGCGCGCAGACTCCGAAGGTCTCGATACGCTCCGCAAAGATGTCGATGCGGTGTCCGACAAGCTCCGTCGACGGCTCAAGATCCTGGTCGGCAAACCGGGGCTCGATGGGCATTCCAATGGCGCCGAACAGATAGCTGTGCGAGCGCGCGATTGCGGCATGGAAGTGGTCTATGAGGGCATCCGGCTGACACCAGCGGAAATCGTCAATGCGGCGCTAGAGGAAAGTGTCCACATTGTCGGGTTGTCGATCCTGTCGGGCAGCCACCTACCGCTTGTGCGGGAGATCATGGACCGAATGCGGCGCGCTGGCCTAGATGACGTTCCGGTCGTGGTTGGGGGGATCATTCCACCTGAGGATGAAGTAGCGCTGAAAGGCATGGGTGTGGCCGCCGTCTATACGCCCAAGGACTTCCAGCTCAACGACATCATGGCGGATATTGTCCGCATTGTGGGTGAGCAAAACGCCGCCGCCGCTTGATGCAGAATCGAGCCGGCAGGATGATGTCGCACTTCAAGCAGTATGCGTGGAATAGGGGGCAATCATGCCGCGCTGGCTGATCTATCTTGCCGCGGCGATTGCCGTGATGATCGTCATCCTGTTGTCGACTGGTACGGTTTGATCCACCAGCGATCATCGGGGGCATGAGCCCCGCCGCGCGGGTGTTTCGGTTCCCGGGAGTCCGCCTGGAGGTCAGTCTGGGCGAACATGCGAGGTCCCGCGCGACGGGGGAACGCCCCCCGGTCTTTCGGTCGTTTTCTTCTGCATGACAGGTTTGCGCTGCCGGCTTAATGCAAGACCAACGGTTATGATCGTCCGTAGCTTAGGGTAAACGAGCCGTTTCCGCGCAGTCTTCGTGCGCCCGCCAATCAGTGTGTCATGTCGGAAATCGCGACTATCGTCCTGCCGGTCTTCGGACTGATCGCTGTTGGACTTGCCGGCGGCTTGATTGGGCTGTTTCCCAGGGGAACAGGCCGCTCGCTAGAGGTCTATCTCTACCAGTTTGCTCTCCCCGTCCTGCTGTTCAACGCAATGTCGAAAGCGACGTTGCCATCGAGCCCCGAATGGGCGGTATGGGCATCCTATTTCACCGGTCTGTTGTCGGCTTGGGCCGTATCCCAGCTTGGGCTCTCATTGATGGGAGCCGACAAGCGTGTCGCGGTCATTGCCGGTTTTTCGGCAGCGTTCTCCAATCTCGTGCTGATCGGCATCCCGCTGGTGCTGGCCGCTTTCGGTGAGAAGGGCATGGTGCCGCTCTTCATCGTTCTGTCTGTCCATCTGCCGCTGCTGACTTTGCTGGGCACGTTGCTGATCGAACGTGATCAGGGGCCGCTTGGCCCGGCGCTCAAGCGCACGGTGGTCAGCGTTGCCCGGCACCCGCTGCTGCTTGGCATCGTCACCGGGGTTGCATTCAATCTGGCGGGCCTGTCGCTGCCCGAGACGCTGGACCGGATGGTTGTGTGGGTTGCACAATCTGCCGCGCCGCTGGCCCTCATCGCCATGGGGCTGGCCGTCCGTCGGGCGGGGATCGGCGAAGTGTCCTCGGGGGTGTTGGTCATTGTATTTGCCAAGCTCGTCCTGTTCCCCGGCATCGTCTGGCTGATGACCCATGTGGTGTTCACGCTGCCCGATGGTTGGGCTGCGGTGCTGGTCGTAATGGCCGCGCTTTCCTCGGGGCTGAACTGCTATCTGTTTGCCTTACCCTATCCCAAGGCGGTGCCTCTCGCCGCGGCGTCGGTGACGCTGTCCACCGTGCTAGCAATCTTTACGGTGTCCGGCTGGCTCTGGCTGGTGACCTAGACGCTCTCAGTAGCCAAGCATGACGCGCACGTCCTGGGCTGTCTTTCCAGCAGCGCGCAGTTCGGCAAGGCCGGTTGAGCCACTCGACTTCGACAGTTTCCGGCCGTGCTGATCAAGGATCAGCCCGTGGTGGTGATAGCGCGGCTCCGGCAGATCCAGCA
>JBCDCP010000074.1:0-15284 GCA_039181495.1 Pseudomonadota bacterium
GCGCCAATTCAGGCAGGCAAGGGCAAAGCTGTCTTTGAGATGATCTGCTCCATCGAGAGCAATGACGTCACATTGTAAATGCTGACATCGGTGACCAGCGCCCGATAGAACGCATCGTAGGCCGCGGCATCGGCGACGCGCACTTTCAAGATGTAGTCAATGTCGCCCGCCAGCCGGTGCGCCTCCATCACCTCCGGCCGTCGTTTGAGCGCTTCGATGAACTGTTCGAGCCATTCCTTTTCGTGCCGTGCGGTGCGGACCAGCACGTAGAAGCAGGCGTTCAGACCGACCTGGCTGGGGTCCACCAGGGTGACCTGCTGGGTGATCACCCCACGCTCCTTCAGTTTGCGAATCCGGTTCCACACAGGCGTCTTCGACGACCCAACGGCACGGGCGAGCTGGTCCAGAGGGCGGGCCGCTTCTTCCTGCAATGCGGCGAGAATTTTCCGGTCCAGCGCGTCCAACGCAGCGGGCATTCCCGAATTTTCCAAGACTCGACCTATCTATTCTCTGTTATCGGTAAAACAGAGAATATTGATCCTGTTTTATGATGTCTATCGCTAATAATCAGAATTTTGTTCTATATCTTGGCCAGCTTTCCGAAGAACCCGAGCGACCCTATGCGACATTTTCCCATCTATCTCGATCTACGTGGCCAACGGGTCATTGTCTCCGGTGGCGGTGAGATTTCGATCGCCAAGCTGCGTTTGCTTCTCAAGACAGAGGCCAAGATTTTCGTTTTTGCTGAAGATGCGTGTGACGAGATCCGGCAATGGGCCAAGGAAGGCCGGCTCAATCTGGTCGAGCGCCCGCTTGCCCACGAAGATGTGCTCTGCGCGCGGCTAGTCTATGGCGCCAATGGTGACCCGGCCGAGGATGCGCGGGTGGCAGCGCTCGGGCATGGGGCGTCGGCAATGGTCAACATCGTCGACAATCTGCCGGACAGCGACTTCATCACGCCGGCAATCGTCGACCGGGATCCGGTCACCGTGGCGATCGGTACCGAAGGCGCGGCACCGGTCCTGGCAAGGCAGATAAAGGCGCTCAACGAAGAAGCGTTATCAACCGAACTGGGGCCACTCGCCCGGATCGGGATGGCTCACAGGGAGGCCGCCACCGCAATTCCCTACGGTGCCCCGCGCCGCCAGTTCTGGTCACGGTATTACAATGATGAAGGCCCCCGTGCCCTGCACGAAGGCGGCAGCGCGGCGGTCGAAGATATGCTGCCAGGGTTGATCCAGTCCTTCGCCCAAGGCGATCCGCAGAACGGGCGCGTCAGCCTGGTTGGGGCAGGACCGGGGGATCCCGACCTGATGACCATGAAGGCGCGCCGTGCTCTGCATGACGCGGATGTCGTGATCTATGACCGGCTCGTGTCAGACGACATTCTGGAGCTCGCCCGCCGCGAAGCGTCCTTCGTGCAGGTTGGCAAGATACCGGGTGGGCAAAGCTGGCGTCAGGACGACATCAACGCACTGATGGTGTCTGAGGCACAGTCGGGCGTTCATGTGGTACGGCTGAAATCCGGCGACCCTGGCGTCTATGGCCGCCTCGACGAGGAAATGGATGCGCTCGATGCGGCAGGGATTCCCTTCGAGATCATCCCGGGCGTCACATCGGCTATCGCGGCCGCGGCCGAAATTCAGGTTTCGCTCACCCGTCGGCATCGCAATGCGAGCTTCCGTTTTCTAACCGGCCATGACGTCGACGGGTTTGCCGAGCATGACTGGGCCGCGCTGGCAAAACCCGGCGCCACTGCAGCAATCTATATGGGTGTGCGTGCAGCCCACTTCATCCAGGGGCGGCTCTTGATGTCGGGCGCACATGCCGACACACCCGTCACTGCGGTCGAGAATGCGTCCCGCGCCGACCGGGTTGTGGTGTCCACCACGCTGGGCGAATTGAGTGAGGGCCTGAAGCAGGCCGGGATCGCCGGTCCTGCCATTCTGTTCCTGGGCCTGCGCGCCCGGGAAGCCGAGCGTGCCATGATGGACAACGCAACGGATGTGGCGGAGCTCGATGTGGCGTCTCCAGCCTTGGCGGGAGTACGTAGATGAGCGGCAAGCCTCCGGCCCGGAAAAAGCAGTTCGTACCGAAGATCGTAAGCGCCAACGACCTGTTCGAAGGCAAAGTGGTCTATCTCAAAGACGATGGCGCCTGGACGCACACCTTGCGGCAGGCGGCCATTGCAAGCAATGCGGATGAGGCGGAGGCCCTGCTCGCGCTCAGCGAACAGCCCGGCCAGGTGGTTGGCCCCTATCTTCTCGACATCCAGCTGCGTGCGGACGGCTGTCCAGCCCCGGTGCACTTCCGCGAACGCTTTCGCGAGCTCGGCCCCTCCAACCGGCCCGATCTTGGGCGGCAGGCCGATCGCAAGATCCATCTCTGCTCAGACACATCCAATCAGGCTGTTTGACCCATGTATCGCTATGATGAATTCGACGCCGCTTTTGTGCGCGACCGCGTAAGCCGTTTCCGTGACCAGGTGGAACGGCGCATTTCGGGCGCGCTGACCGAAGATGAGTTCAAACCGCTACGGCTACAGAACGGGCTCTACTTACAGCTTCATGCCTACATGCTGCGGGTCGCCATTCCCTATGGCACGCTCAGCGGCGCGCAGATGCGTCAGTTGGCCATGATCGCCGAGCGTTGGGACAAGGGCTACGGCCACTTCACCACACGCCAGAACATCCAGTTCAACTGGCCGAAGCTGAAGGACACGCCCGACATCCTGGACGCGCTGGCAGCTGTCGGCATGCATGCGATCCAGACATCGGGTAATTGCATCCGCAATGTCACCGCCGATCATTTCGCAGGCGCGGCAGCCGACGAGATCGAAGACCCGCGGCCAACGGCCGAACTGCTGCGGCAATGGTCAACCGACCATCCGGAATTCGCCTTCCTACCGCGCAAGTTCAAGATCGCTGTGACCGGATCGCCCAACGATCGTGCTGTGACCAAGGCCCACGATATTGGCCTGCGCATGGTGCGCAATGGAGCCGGCGAACCTGGCTATGAGGTGATTGTCGGGGGTGGCCTTGGACGAACGCCGATGGTGGGCTCCGTGATCCGAGAGTTCCTCCCCAAGGAACATCTCTTGCCCTATGTCGAGGCCATTCTGCGGGTCTACAATCTTTCCGGCCGGCGCGACAACAAATACAAGGCACGGATCAAGATCCTCGTACATGAAGACGGTCTCGACGAGGTCCGCGCGCGCGTTGAAGCCGAATTCGATCGCCAGATGGCCGAAGCCTGCGGGCCTCGCGTCCAAGCCGACCCGGCAGAAACTGCGCGCATCGCAGCCTATTTCACGCCGCCCGAATTCGATGATGAAGGTGACATTGCGGCCTATCATGCCGCGCGTGATGCCGATCCGGAGTTCCGCCGCTGGACCGAAACCAATCTCGCCGAACACCGACAGCCCGGCTATGGCATTGTCACGATCTCTCTCAAGAAGATCGGCAAGGCGCCGGGCGATGCCACAGCCGACCAGATGCGGGCCATGGCCGATATCGCCGAGCGGTTCGGCCATGACGAGCTGCGTATCAGCCATGAACAGAACGTGGTGTTACCGCATGTTCGGCTATCCAGTCTGACCGACATCTACGCGCTGTTGAAAGCCAATGATCTTCACGAGGCCAATGTCGGGCTGATCAGCGACATCATCGCCTGCCCGGGTATGGATTACTGCGCCCTGGCGACCGCCCGCTCAATTCCGATCGCGCAGGATATCGCGCGGCATTTCGCCGATCCCACCTATGCCCAGACGATTGGCGAGATGAAGATAAAGATCTCAGGCTGCATCAACGCCTGCGGCCACCACCACGTCGGCCATATCGGTATTCTGGGGTTGGATCGGGCCGGTGTTGAAAACTACCAGATCACATTGGGTGGAGATCACACCGAGACACTGGCCATCGGCGAGCGTGCAGGACCGGGCTTTGCCGCCGAAGAGGTGGTGGCGGCTATAGACCGGCTAATCGAGGCCTATCTGCTGCATCGCGAGAACCCGGAGGAGACGTTCCTCTTGGCCTATCGCCGGCTCGGTCTCGCGCCGTTCAAGGCCGCGCTCTACCCCGATACCGTCCAGAACGCCGCGTGAGGTTGCACTATGCCCATTGTGACACAAACCGGGTTTGCACCCGCGGAACCGATCAGATTTCTGCCATTCGATGCCGACGCAGCTGAAGGTGCGACCGCAATCGACTTTCCGAATGATGCTGATCCGATCGTTCTCAAGGACAGGTTCGGTGAGATCGCAAATATCCGGATCCCGTTCCCGAGTTCGGTGGATGGCCGTGGCTTCAGCGTTGCCCGCCGGTTCCGCGATCTTGGCTTTGCGGGCCGGTTGCGGGCACAGGGCCATGTGATCTGCGACCAGTTTCGCTATGCGCTCGAATGTGGGTTCGACGATGTGGAGATCACCGATGACCTCGCGGCGCGCCAACCAGAAGCACACTGGACCGGTGCGCTGCAGACCCTGCCGACCTATCGTGAGCGTATTTCGGCCCGCCGACCTCAACAGAAGAGGATTGTAATCCCAGACGGCGTGTTCGCCGAGACGGTGACTACCGTCGAACACTACACCGACCGGCTGTTCCGGTTTCGCATTACACGGCCTGCGAGCTTTCGTTTCCGGTCCGGCGAGTTCGTGATGATCGGACTACCCAGCGCCGAAAAGCCGATCTATCGTGCCTATTCGATTGCCTCGCCGAGTTGGGATGAGGAGCTCGAGTTCTTCTCGATCAAGGTGCCCGATGGCCCGCTAACCCAGCACCTGCAGAAGGTCCGGCCTGGCGACACGGTTCTATTGAAAAAGAAGCCCACAGGCACCCTGGTGAATGATGCGCTGCTGCCCGGTGCGCGCCTGTGGCTGTTCTCCACGGGCACGGGGATCGCGCCGTTCGCGTCGGTGGTGCGCGATCCTGAAACCTATGAGAAATTCGGTGAGGTCATTTTGTGCCACACCTGCCGGCTTAAGGCGGAGCTAGACTATGGCAGAGCCGTTGTCGCGCAGACTTGGGACGATCCGCTGGTCGGGCAGCTGGCGCGGGCCCAGTTACAGCACTATGCGACGACGACGCGGGAACACTCACAAAGCATGGGGCGGATCACCGATCTCATTCACAGCGGCCAATTGTTCACGGACCTCTGTCGCCTGGCCCTTGATCCAGCAACAGATCGCGTAATGATCTGCGGGTCGATGGACATGATCCAGGAGACCAAGGCGCTGTGCGAAGCCGCAGGTCTTGTGGAAGGTGCCAACAACCGTCCGGGCAGCTATGTCATCGAACGCGCCTTTGTCGGTTAGGCCGGCTCATATATGCGTTGATGGGCGCCTAAACCCCGAAATGCTGCTTCCGAATGCGGGCACTCGGTAATGCACACCCGAAGATCCTGGTTGTGTTCGAAGCTGGTACTGTTCGCGGCTGTAGCGAAGGTCAGGTTCCAGCCCTTGGCTGACGTTTAGACCAATTCAGCTTTCTATCAGAGCCGACATTTACCCATTCCGAAAAACGTTTGTTTTCGGAGTATCGCGGATTCTCCGGCCTGAAGTCCAAAAACCACCACGCGGGATTCCGAAAACTATTTCTCGAAACCAGTTCTGAAAAGGTAGAATCTCGACGAGTAATCGGAAGGAACGCCGTGCAAGTCGGATACGCACGGGTTAGCACCCAGAAGCAGAGCCACGAGTTACAGCTTCATGCGCTGACGCAGGCTGGGCGCGAACGGATCTTGGAAGAGAAGGCAACGGGAGCGAAGCGTGATCGGCTAGAGCTGATGGCTGCCTTGGACTATCTTCGGACGGGAGACACGCTGGTAGTGTGGAAGCTCAACCATCCGGCTCGGTCACTGAAGCAGCTTATCGATACAATCGAAATGCTTGAAGCAAAGGGCATCGGTTTCCGCTCGATCACCGAAAGCATTGATACGACCACGTCCGGCGGTCGCCTGGTGTTTCAGATCTTTGGGGCGCTTGCGGAGTTCGAGCGCGGCGTCGTCCGTGACCGGACGAGTGCTGGACTGAATGCCGCTCGGGCATGGGGTAAGGTAGGGGGTAGAACTCCTGCACTATCAGACGAGGATTTGGCTGTCGCTCGATCGCTGTTGGCTGACCCCGACATCACCACGCGCGAAGTAGCCAAACATCTCGGCGTGTCAGTCTCCACCCTCTACAAACACATCCCGTCCGCGCGATCGGTTGTCACTCATGGAGAACCGGCCGAATGATATGGTTTGTGCCATAGCGTTCTACACTTCGGACGTCCGACAGCCTGTTCGCATTGTTGATTTTAATGGTCGGAGCGGCAGGATTTGAACCTGCGACCCCCGGTCCCCCAGACCGGTGCGCTAACCGGGCTGCGCCACGCTCCGACTTGCAAGACGCTCCCGATACGCCAAAGCCCAGACGGTTGCAACGGATAGATTCCAATTGATCGCACAAGGGCGATGCTCGCAGCCAGTTGGACCGATCACGGGCTATATGACTGTTGCAGGGTCGTGGGTTCAGGTGGGCTGCATCATCCGCTGAGATGCGGTGGTGGCCGTATCGCGCAGCATGCGTTGCCGAATATGCTGTGCTGCAAAACAGCCCCAGATGAGCCCCGATACCAGGTAGAAATGGCGCCAATGATCGGTATCGATCACCATTCCCTCGATGGCGACACCGACAAAGGTGGCGAAGGCGACAAGCGCCGGTATGCGCCATGGCGTTGGACTGGTGGCGGCATGGAATCCGACGATTATCGTCGCCAGAACAAATGAGATGTAGCCAAAGCCGCCAAGCCACCCGTTGGATGTCAGAGCCTTGAGATAGACGTTGTGGGGCGCCAGTCCGAATTCATGCGCGAATTCATAGGCGCCATACCCCATCGGGTACTTTGTGATTTCGCCAATCGCCTCGGCCTGAGTGTTGAAGCGGCCAATCGATTGGTCGACATCATAGGGCTGAACGATCCGGGCGCGCTCGGTGAAGAGTTCTCCCACAACCGGGACTGACAGCAGCCCCAACAAGAGTGTGGTTGCAACCGCGATGGCGACCGTCCCGGTGACGATGACCCGCATCCGGCTCATGATCGTTCCATTGGTGACATAAATCAGTGTCGCGGTGAGCGTCATTGTTACTGCGAAATGCAGCCACGCGCCGCGCGAGAAGGAGAGCAGCACGCCCACCGTGAGTATCGCTAACGGCACCAGTGCCAGCATGACACGAGCTGGGCCGCCGCGCAGAATGTCGACCATCAGGAATGCTGCTGGGAAGACAAGAAAAGGCCCAAACACGTTGGGATCTGCAAAGGGGCCAGATGCCCGGCCTGCGGCTGTGAAGATCTCTTCAAGCCCGGCGACGTTGAAATAGCCGGCGATTCCGCACAGCGCAGCCCCGAGTGCGCCAAGTGTGTAGCCGAACCGAAGGGCAGGCAGCATGCGTAATGGACCGGCGGCAACCGCAATGGCGATAACAAGCGCCGTCAAATTCAAATAGAGTGTGATGCCGACATATTGCAGCGGCTCTTCCGCGGGCGGCAGATACGCGATCGCAAACAGCGCACCGGCCATGTTCATGCCGAGAAACAGGACGGGTAAGGCCATCGCGATGGTCAGCGGCGGATTGCTCAGCACTGTTATGACCAACACGACGAGGAAGAGAAATTCGTAGGGGGCGGGTTCGGTCAGCGTGAAGCCGCCGGACATGGCGAGCAGAAAAAGAGACAGGGGCAGGACAGTGAGTCCGACCCGGCTCAGCCCATCGGTGATACCGCCGCCATTGCCCGAGAAAGTAGCGGTCGCCGACCGTGTCGGGACTCCGGGCGATGGGTATCGGTCCTGCGAAAGCGCACGGGTCAATAGGCGCTCCGTGAGTCCGCCAGAGCGATTGGCGTCATGACGAGGATGTAGATGTCGAACCAGATCGACCAATTCTCGATGTAGTGCAGATCATGCTCGACACGGCGCTCGAGCTTTTCGCGCGTATCGGTTTCGCCGCGCCAGCCATTGATTTGCGCCCAGCCTGTGATGCCGGGCTTGACCCGGTGACGGGCGAAGTAGCCGTCGACGACGTCATCATAGAGCTTGTCTTCCGCCTTGGCCTGAAGGGCATGGGGCCGGGGGCCGACGAGAGAGAGCTGGCCTTTCAACACGTTGAAGAGTTGCGGCAACTCGTCGAGGCTCGTCTTGCGGATGAAGCGGCCGACCCTGGTTACGCGGGGGTCGTCTTTGGTGACAAGCTTGACCGCATTCGCATCACACCGGTCGGTGTACATCGAACGGAACTTGTAGACTTCGATCAGTTCGTTGTTGAAGCCATAGCGCTTCTGTTTGAACAGGGCAGGCCCGCGGCTTTCCAAACGAACCGCGAGAGCGACCAATGCCATCACAGGTGCCAGTAGAAGGATCAGGAGGGCTGAGGTGATCCGGTCAAAAACAGACTTCAGAACGTAGTCCCAGTCGGCGATCGGCTTGTCGAAAACCGCCAGTGTCGGGACTTGGCCGACAAAGCTGTAGGAACGCGGCCGGAACCTCAGTTCATTGGCATGGGCGGCCAAACGGATATCGACCGGTAGTACCCAGAGCTTGCGCAGCAATTGAAGCAGCCGGGTTTCCGCCCGGATCGGCAGCGTCACCAGCAGCATATCGATCCGCGTCAACCGACCGAATTCAACCAGTTCGTCAACGGTTCCGAGCTTGGGGTGGCCCGCGATTTGTGATGGTACGCGGTCGTCGTTGCGGTCATCGAACACTCCGCAGATTTCGATATCTGCCTCGGGATCGGACTCAATCGAACGGATGAGGTCCGCGCCGGTTGATCCGCCGCCGACCACAACGGCGCGGCGATGCAGTCTCGTGCCGATACTTGATTGGCGAACGGCAACCGCCAGCCCGATGCGGAACACGGCAATCGCCACAAATCCGCTGAAGAACCAGAGGCCTGTCCACATGCGCGAATAGGTGTCGCCGATCTTGAGGGCGAATGCGAAACCGGCGAGCAGGGCGAAAACCAACAACCACGCGAGCAGAAAGCGAGGCAATGTCCGCACATAGCTGCGAAAGGCGGTTGTCGAGTAGATCTGGGCTGCGTGGAATGTGAAGAGCGAAAACACTGTGCCCAGCGTGATTGCGCCGTTGTAGATCCAGACGTTGCCGGTAAAGCCATGCAGGTAGGCGAAGTAGCATGCATAGCCGGTCAGAATCACGATTAACGCCTCGATCGCGCGCACGCCACCGACAAAAACGGTTGGTGAGATTGCGTTATCGACGAACTCGTCAGCGATTTTGGTGACCAGTGGCCCGAGTTCTACCGGTCGCTTCTTACGTAGGCTTGTACCAGCCTCGGCGTTTGCGACGCTCGCAAACATTGCCTGTGGCGAAAACGATGAGTCGATTGCCATGTCCCGTCCCCGAAGAGCAAAGCCCGTCAGTTGTTAGGACGGACTCCAGCTGTGCCCTTCAGGATTAACGGCATCCGATCAATAAGCGTTTAACTCGCTGAATGAATCAGAGGTTAAGGCGTCTGGCTGTTCAATGACGCGTCCGTAGACGTCGAGCACGGAAGCTGACATCGCCTCAATGGAAAATGCTTCCTTCAGATGGTTGCGGAGTTCGACGGTCGAGGCTTCGAAGGCACCTGGCTCCGTAAGATATTCACCCAGGCGACTGGCAAGCGCCACGACATTGTCCGGTGGCACAACAAACTTTGAGGTCATGTTGCCGAAAATTTCAGGGATACCGCCGACATTGGTTGCGATGACCGGCAAGCCGCTGGACAGCCCTTCCAGCACAACATAGGGGAGGGACTCCGCACGCGAAGGCAGAACGACGCATTTGCCGCGTTTCAGGGCTTTTTCAGCAGGCTCTGGTGGAAAGAACCGAACCACCTTGCCGAACGGCTTTGCCTGGGCCTTCAGCGCTGCGGCATCAGGGCCGTCACCGACCACGGTCAGTGTCGGCTCATGGACGCCTGATTTCCAAAGTCTGGCCATGGCGTAAAGAAGGACATCAAGTCCTTTGAGTTCGCGCAGTTCGCCAAGGAAGAGGAAGTCGGTCGCGTCGGGATCGTGCGAGGCGAGGTTAAAGTCCGCCTGGCGCAGCCCATTGTGCACAACAGCCGACTCACAGGCTGGCTCACCAATCTTGCGGCGGAATTCACGGGCACCGAATTCGCTCTCGAAGATGATCGCGTCTGTATGCCGCAACAGGAATCGTTCAGTGCCGAGAAACACAAGGCCCGTCGGACGTGATCGGCGGAAATGCAGGCTGCCGCCATGTGGCGTGTATATGCGCGCAGGATCGAGGTCGATATCGTCGCTCTCGATCTTCGCCAATCGTGCATAGAGGCCGCCCTTGGCGCCGTGACCATGGACGATATCAGGTGCCAGGGAGGAGAGAACCTCGCCGACATGACGCAGCGTCGCCACATCGCCCCAGCCCGGATTGCGCGCCATTGGCACTCTTGTGGTGCCCAATCTGAGCACCATAGCGATGGCGGCTAATTGTTGTTCAGCCAAGGCGCCACCGGTACTTGCGTCGCAGATGATGCCAACGTTGTGCCCTGACCGGGATTGCTCGGCTGCCAGATCGAGCACATGACGGAACAGTCCGCCTACCGGCGAACGCAGCACATGTACGATCCGCCACGAGGCGGCCCGTCTTTGCTGGGTCAAAACCATCGCTCCTCGATGGTCACGGTGTCACCAGGCAGAACCGGGTGATTGATGGGCACCTCTGAGGTCATCAGGGTGCCGTCGATCATGCGGGTCACCAGCATCGTGTTCTGCCGCGCGCGTGGCGAAAAACCGCCGGCAACTGCTGCCGCAGTGCGTCCAGTCATGCCGCGGACATAAGGAAACTGTCCGGCATTGTTGACCTCGCCGAGCACGAAGAATGGCCGATAGGTTTCGACCTCAATGGTCACTTTGGGGTCGCGCAGATAGCGGCTGGCGAGTTGTGAGCGGACATTGCCCTCAACCTCGTGAATCGTTCGACCGCGCGCATGAACCGGGCCAATCAAGGGCATCGAAATGAGACCGCTGTCGTCGACCGTATAATTGTTGGTGAGGTTCGCTTGACCAAACACGATCACCCGAAGCTGATCTCCGGAATCGAGAGTGTAGGCAGCAGTCAGCGCTTCGGCGAAGCGCGAATCCACACCACGCTGTGTGGTCGTGCACCCGGCCAGGACCGCTGCCAGGCACACGAAGATGAGGGTCTTCCAAAGAGTATTCATATTGGGCCAGACCAAACGCATGCGACTCGATGAATGCCTTCAACGATAGACAAACGTGGTTAACAAACGCTGAGAACAGCTTTGGCGGCCGAATTAACGCGGTGGTTACCATAAATGGCGTTCCCTCATAGCCACTGTGTGGTGTGCACGAGGTGAGTCGCGTGTTCCGGTTCAATCGAATGTCCCAAAATCAGACGCCCGCTGCTGGCAGCGCGGGCATGTCCGAGGATGCTGACATGAATACGTTCGGCATTTTTGGCGCACTTTGGCGTTACCGGTGGTGGATCATCCTGCCAGTCGCAGTTGCAGCCATCGCTTCTGTCATCTTCGTGCTCGTAGAGACTCCGCGTTATCAGGCCACGGCTCAGGTCTTGATCGAGCGGCAGGAAACATCCTTCACACGCCCAGAAGGCGAGACCACCCTTGGCAACACCCAATTCGACCAGGAGGCGGTTGCCAGTGAAGTGCAGGTGATCAAGTCAGTCGACATCGCAAAGCGGGTCATTCGCGAGCAAAACCTCGCAGACCTCGAGGAATTCAATCCAGAACCGGATGCGCCGGGGCTTATTGATCTGGTGAAGTCACTGTTCGGCAGTGGCAGCAGCGCCGACAAGACCGAGCAGTATGTATTGCTCAGATTCCGCAAGCATCTCGATGTCTATGCGCTGACGGACAGCCGCGTCATCAATATAGAATTTTGGTCGGAAGATCCTGAACTGGCCACCCGCATCGTGAATGCCATTGCAGATGCCTATATCGATTTCCAGAAGGCGGCCGTTGTCGAGACAACGACCGAGGCTTCAACCTGGCTTGAGCGCCAGATTGCCGACCTGCGGCAGCGGGTATCCGGTGCCGAACAGCGTGTCGAGGACTTCCGGGCTCGAAACAATCTGTTCAATTCTTCGTCCGGCACCGGGGCCGCCGATAATCGCCCTGCTACCCTGATGAGCCAGGAACTCACCGAGCTCTCAAGTCAGCTTACGCAAGCCCGTGCTCAGCGCTCCGATGCGCAAGCGCGCGCCCGCATGATCAATGAGTTGCTGGACAGCGGGCGTTCCATTGAGTCCCGTGATGTCTTTGATTCGGCGATCGTTTTACGGCTTCAGGAGGAACGTGCCCGGGTTCGTGCGCAGATCGCGGAATTGTCCTCAACGCTCTTGCCGGCCCATCCGCGCATGCTCGAACTCAATGCTCAGAGGGAGAGCATCGAGCGGCAGATACGCACCGAAGCTGAACGGCTTGTTCGCGGCTTGGAGAACGACGCCGCGGTGGCCGCGGCCCGCGAGCGCGAGATCATGATCAGTCTCGATGGGCTGAAACAGAGTGCTGCGAATTCAAACGAGGCCGAAGTGCAATTGCGGGCGCTGGAGCGGGAGGCGACCGCTCAACGTCAGTTGCTTGAATCCTATCTCACGCGGTTCCGCGAGGCAGCCGGACGAACCGCCACCGAGCTGACGCCATCGCGCGCCCGTATCATTTCCCGTGCCACGGTGCCTCCAAGGCCATATTACCCATCCAAGAAATTGATACCGGTTCTGGCCGTCGTGGGCACCGCGATCCTTACATCGGCCGCTGTTCTGACACTGGAACTTGCGCGAATGTATGCTTCTCAGCCTCTGGGCGCGATGGGCTACGGCATTCATGGTGTGCCGGTACAGCCAGTCAATGCAGCTGTGGGGCGGCTTGATGCGGGCCGGCGTGAACCCAGCCTTGACTATGGCGACGACCTCGAACAGCCGGACTCAAGGCAGTCCCCCGATCCTCTCGCTCGGCTGAACCGCCAAAACAACGGGGGCAACCAGCCTCTGGATGGCGACGACCCTGTGTTCAGCGATATTGCCCCGGTTGCCAATGATACCAACGGGTTCGGAGATGCCTCCGAACAGGGGCAATCATCACAATCAAAAGTCCACGCAGTCTGGCGACCAAGGGTGAGCGAACGTCTGGTGATGTTTGCCGGCCTGACGCGCGGCAGTGCTGCAATCGATGCACTGGTTGCGCGGCTGAGAGATATCTCGGACGAAGGCCAGCAGGTGCTCGCTGTTGATCTGCGGCCGGGCGCGCCTTTGGTGATGAGTGCAACCGGGAAATCGAAGCTCCCAGGCTTTCATGACATCCTTCACGGCCAATCGAGCTTCGAGGAGGCGATATTCGGCGACCCCCTGTCGCGCATGAACGTTATGGGATCCGGTCAATCGGTATTGGCCGCAAACCTGTCCAATGCGGAGCCGATGTTTGAAGCGCTGACTGCAGCCTATGATCTTGTGGCTATGATCTCTGCACCGTTCAGCCGCGTTCCCTGGCAGGTCAATCTCGCACAGTCCTGCGATATGGTTGCTCTCGCGGCGGGGCGGCATGATGCCAACACGCCGGAAGTCAAACGGCTGCTGAAACGGCTGGAGAACGACGGCAAAACGCGTGTCGAGCTCTATGTCGACGGCACCGTGGAGGCTGCAGCCTGAGGTGTCGTTGGTCTACGACCCGTCTGATCCCGGCCACATTGACTGCATTCGACCCAGGAAACGGTGCAGCCGGGGACGGCTCTTGACGTAACTCTTGCAGTCGAGCCAGTGCCGAATGGCCGTTGCTGCCGATGCCCCGATACGACTTCGGTGTCCGGATACCACGTCGAAAAGATCCTGTTTTCCGTCACACCAGCGGCGTTTGTACTCAAACTCGCCAATGCCGAGATCAAAGGTGTGAAATCCGCGGGCACAGAACGCCGCAATCGCCTCGGACAGGATGAGATCACCCGGTGAGGCATCAGCGAAACGTTCGACGTCCACCGAGATGAACATGCCAGAGGCTCTTCCCGCATGGACAGCGCAACCGAACGTGGCAACCGTCTCTTCGCCGGCCTTCAACGCAAAGATCTCGATGGGTGGCGCGATCCCTCTGTTGCCGGGGTCCGCAGCATGGCGCAGGAATGCCAGGTGCTGTTCGGCAGGTACGCCCATACTTCCACGACGCACAAACCGCTGGCGTTTCATTGTGTCGAGTGTTTCGGCAATCTCCGCCGTCGTGGCGGCGTGAATCAGGTGGACCTGACCGGCAACTTCCTCGAGACGGCGGATCTTGCGGCGTATTTTCTTGCGCGACATGCGGTTACGCAGCCGGCTGAGAACAGCCTCGGGCGCACCATCAATGTTGGCCGCAAAGGCCTGGCTGGGGGACGCACGATGTGTCACGGCTAGAAGGGGGTTCGCATGCCCGTGAATGCTCACGGGTTGGTTGAGCAGGCACACATGGTCGGGTTCGATGATATCGAGGATATCGGTCAATACGCGCTGCCAGGCCGCCTTGTTCCAGTGCTCCAGCAGTTCCGGTGCGAATAGTCCCTGATTGTAGTTGACGTGCTTGTCACCGAGCCAGACAAGTCCGGTGCTCGGTTTGAATGGGATGACCCGAGAGATCTGAACTCCGAGCGGAAGGATCATCAATGGAGTGCCGGCGCTGTCTCGTCCAATGACGATCCGGATTTCGGTTTGGCCTTTGGCATTCAGGGTCTCGTTCCAGGCTTCGATGAAGCGATATTGCTGATAAGGTGTGGCCAGCGCTGACGCTTCCATCTCCAGCCATTCGTCGCGAACTTCTTCGAGCCTGTCATAGACACTGACCTCGAGCATGCCGTCTTGCAGTGCGCGTGGCGTGTAGGATGGCAAGGTGCTGTTTGGCGCAAAGGGGCCGCTGCCCTCGATCCATGGCAGAGCTGCCCCGCCATCGGAAACAGCATCTGAACCAATTGATCGGCGGGCCACGCCTTGCTGCGGCAGAGCGGCTTGCGCATTCAGAGGTTTCACGAAATGTTTCCGTATTCGATGGCAGATTGTGTCGTAGTCTCCCACAGACCAATGTGCGGCTTCCTAAGGGACGGAACTTGTGAACCGGCTTCGTATGAACGTCATTAAGGCAGGCTTAACGGCCTTTGCCGCGTTCGGCGGACAGCATTTTCTCGCGCCATTTGCGCGGGGTGCTGGAGTCGTTTTGACGCAGCATAAACTCAAGCCCCGTTCATCCAACCAGTTCCAACCAAACAAAATTAAGGAGATCCAGCCCGAGTTAC
>JBCDCP010000075.1:0-15105 GCA_039181495.1 Pseudomonadota bacterium
TCCGCGAAGAGGCGCTGGCGGCACGGGCGTAACGGTGAGCGTGGACCCCAATCTGGTCGGCGTCTCCGAGCACGATGGTTCTAGACAGATTGCCTGGTGGACCGCCTAGAGCCCATGAGGTCATGTCTTGGTAACGCTGCCCATGGCAGCTGTTGCAACTTGCTCGAACATTGCTCGGTTGTTTGAGGCGGACGCTACGATCATGCCGCCTTCCAGAGCGGCCACGATCATGCTCGCGGTATCCTTCGTATTTTCAACGTTATGGTCGGCGAAAAGTGCTTCGAGCCACGCCTTGTTCATCTCGAAGAAAGCCTTGGTGCGTTGGTTCACGCTTTCCGGCAAACCGATCGCTTCGGCCCCCATGATTGCGCAGAGGCAGATGGATTCGTTCAACACCAGAGCCTGGGAATAGAGCCCAACAAACTCCTGCAACGCGGTGGGAAGATCATCCAACTCGATCTTGTCGAGCTTCTCTTTGAACTGGCTGGCATAGCGATCCACCAGAGCCTCACCGAGATCAGGCTTGGTCGGGAAATGATAGTGCACGCTGGCGCTCTTGATCCCCACATCACTGGCCAGATCGCGAAAACTCATCTCTGCAAAACCTGCACCACGTACGCGTTTCTCGGCCGCGTTCAGTATTTTCTCTTTCATTGTCAGGGACATGGCTCTCTCCGAACTATCAATTGATAGATAGAGATCGACAGCGGGAATGGCAAACTTTCACTCTGTTGACTATCTATCGATAGGTAGTTAATATCGAAAAGAAGATTGGATCAACGACCACCGGCAACCAACAAAGGCGCGTACCGCTCGTGATGTCGTCATTGACGAGATGGGTATCTCGGGCAAGCAAACCGGGACATGGTTCACGGAACTGGACGCGCCCTACTATATCCCGACCGAAACGCTGAAAGTGCGTCTGGCGACCCAGGGAAATGGCCGGGCGGTTTCGCAAATCCGGCTCCAGTCAGAAAGGTAGAGGCATGGAACTCAACGCAAACTTCGATGAACGGGCTGTCGTGCATTCCGACCAGGAGCCCTGGTTGGCCTCGCCAATGAAAGGCGTCGACCGCCGGATGCTGGACCGGATCGGCGACGAGGTCGCGCGTGCCACAACCATCGTACGCTACGCGCCCGGCAGTGCCTTTTCTGCCCACACACATACGGGCGGTGAGGAATTTTTCGTGCTGGACGGCGTCTTTCAGGACGAACATGGCGACTTTCCGACCGGCACCTATGTGCGCAACCCACCGACCTCGTCGCATACGCCAAGCTCGGCGGATGGCGCGACGATTTTTGTCAAACTCTGGCAGTTTGACCTGGATGATCGCCAGCAGGTGACGATTGATACGACGGGTCAGGCGCCGCAGCAGGTGCGCGATGGCGTTTCGCAAGTCCCGTTGTTCGAAGATGACCGCGAACAGGTGCGCATTGAGATCTGGGACGCCGGGGCAGCTGTGACCGAGGCAGGTCACGACGGGTTCGAGGCACTGGTGATCGAAGGCGACTTCTCAGAAAGCGGCGAAACCTTTGCCGTGAATTCCTGGCTGCGCCTTCCGCCAAACCTGCCGCTCAATGCGGTCGCCGGGTCTCAGGGTGTGCGCCTGTGGGTGAAATCCGGGCATCTGGCCAAGCCTCCGACGGCACCAGGGGTCGGAGGCTGACATGTCTGCGCCGCTTGCAGTCGTAGCCGGAGCCGGTGCTGGACTTGGGAGAGCCCTCGTTCAGAATTTCCAGCAGAATGGCTACAACGCCTACGGGCTGAACCGGACCGCGCCTTCCGGGAGCGCCAATACGGTGCCCGTCGATCTTTCGGATGCTGCCCAAACAGCGCGCGTGATTTCCGAGCTGATCGGCACACATGGCACTCCGAAACTGGTGGTGCACAACACGGCCAAGCTGGTCATTGCCGACTTTGAAAGCACTTCGAATGACGACTTCGAAGCCATATGGCGGTCTATGGTACTGTCGGCCGTCAATCTTGCCCGCGCCGTCTTACCCCGCATGGCCAAAAACGGCGGGGGGACCTTCATCGTGTCAGGTGCAACAGCGAGCCTGCGCGGCGGCAAGAACTTTGCCGCCTTTGCCTCGGCCAAGGCCGGGCTGCGGGCGCTGACCCAGTCGCTCGCCCGCGAATACGGCCCCAAGGGCATCCACGTGGCCCATGTCATCCTCGACGGTATTATCGATACACGGGCCAGCCGTGAACGGCACAAAATGGATCCGAGCCGCATGATGAAGCCCGCGGACATTGCCGCGGCCTACCTGACGCTTGCCGCCCAAGCCAAGTCCACCTGGACTCATGAACTGGACCTCAGACCCATGGGCGAGTCCTTCTGATGCAAACCGACGTTCTCATCGCAGGCGGTGGTTTGTCCGGCCTTGCACTTGCCGATTACCTGACTAGGAGCGGCACAGACTTTCTGCTTGTAGAAACGCAAGAGCGCCTTGGCGGGCGCATCATGACGACCGACCGTGCTGGCGGAGCGTTCGATCTTGGTCCAGCATGGTTCTGGCCCGGGCAGCCGCGCATAGCGGCATTGGCCCGGCGGTTCCATATCCCGGTTTTCGAGCAGCATTCGACCGGCGACGTGATGTTCCAGGACCAGTCCGGCGCGGTCCATCGCGGGCGTGGTTTTGCCTCCATGCAGGGGTCCTATCGGCTCGAAGGTGGTATGGGTCGTTTGATTGACGCTCTCGCCAAAACGCTGGACCCAGATCGGATCCTGACGGACACGCGACTGGACACAGTCCGGAACATGCCCGGAGCCATAGCGGCGCAGCTCAACCGGGGTGGCGCGCCCTTAAGCATCGAGGCCAGACAGGTCGTTCTGGCTATCCCGCCCCGAGTCATTGCCGACACTGTTTCGTTTGAGCCGGCCCTCGATGCCAGACACATCCAATCGCTTGAGAACATCCCTACCTGGATGGCTGGGCAGGCCAAGATCGTCGCGGTCTATGATGAACCGCATTGGCGCAGCGCCGGGTTGTCAGGCGATGCCATGAGCCATCGCGGTCCAATGGTCGAAGTCCATGACGCCTCGCCGATGGAGGGTGGCCCCTACGCGCTCTTTGGTTTCATCGGCGTTCCTGCTGACATCCGCGCATCGCACAAGGATCAGCTGGTGCAACACTCGCTGGCGCAATTGACTGCAATGTTTGGCTCGGAAATGGCCGCACCCCGGGACGTGATCTTGCAGGATTGGGCAACTATTCCTGAGATTGCCCGGCCCCAGGACCGAACGCCTGTCAGCAACCATCCCAACTACGGCCTGCCTTCGCCTTTGCACGATCTTTCGAAACGCGGCCTATATTGCACCTCCACCGAAACAGCCGAGGGCTTCGGCGGATTTCTGGAAGGCGCATTAGAAGCGGCCGAACGAACGGCGACAATGACAAGGTCATCAACAACCGTGTTGGCCTAACCCTTTCTCGATTCGACTGTCCGAACGCGGTCATTCGCGTATCAGAAACTTCCGGCTGCGGGGAACACCGGCGCTGATCAATCTCAAGCTCGACCCGCAGGCCCTGACACCGGTGAAGACGCTGGATGAGATCCGGAATGAGGCGCTCGCAGCCAGGGGCAAGGCTGACTCGCTGAACCCCGGCTGAATCCATTTAGCCGACAAATCCCCCGACCAGCGAACCAGCCGCGAATGTGGCTGCCATGGCCAGGGCACCCCAGACCGCCGTCCGGCCCATGGCGGGCGCTACCGGCGCGCCGCCTGTCCAGGCCCCAAGCGCGCCAAGTGCAAAAAGCGCGAACAGCGTTGCCACAAGAACGGTCGGAACAATGGACCCGGCCGATGCAAAAAGGGCGGCGGCAAGAGGCAGGAGACCGGCGGCGCCAAAGGCCGACCCGGATGCGAGAGCGGCTCGCCGAGGGCTGGCAGCGTGAATTTCCATCAGCCCGACTTCATCGCGCAGGTGTGCATCCAGCGCCCCGGTCTGCGTCAGTTCCTTTGCAACCTGTTCAGCCGTCGCATGACTCAAGCCCCGGTCGCGGTATATCGCAGCCAGCTCTGCCAGTTCGCCTTCCGGGTCGTCTCTGAGCGCGCGTTTTTCGCGCACGATCTCGGCGCGCTCGATGTCGGCTTGCGAAGACACCGAGATATACTCGCTTGCCGCGATCGACATGGCGCCGGCGACCAACCCCGCGACGCCAGTCGCCAGCACGACATTGGCATTCGATGTGGCGGCAGCCACCCCGATCAACAGTGACGAGATCGACACGATCCCGTCGGTGGCACCAAGCACGGCTGCGCGCAGTGAGTGGGTGCGTCCAAGACGATGTGGATCGTCGGGATGGGTTGCTGCGAAGGTCTTGTCCATGAGGCGGGATAAGACCGTGGCGGCGATAGGTTGTCCAGCAGGTGCAATGCGGAGTCTGGTGGCGCCCCAAAATGCCCGAACGGACAGGCAGACAGTATCTCTGCCCGTCCGTGACAGTTGCTGGTGTCGTCATGCGGCAACTGACTGGGTTCGATCCGCCTTCAGCAACCGGGCAAAGATCATCACATGGGTGACGAGCAGCACAGGCACTAAGAAGGTCGGGATGAACCAGGTGGCTCCAAAATAGTCGATGGCCTCGGCCTGGCGCAGGGCATTGGCCAGATCGATCGTCCCCAGCGTGTTGAACACCCACACCAGGGGAATAGCGACCACTAACCGCCACCGCAGCGCGAGAAGCGCGCCGATTGCCAGAAACGCAGAGACGAGATCACCATAGCTGGCGCTGTTTGCGAAGGCTTCAGGCAGCCCGCCGCTGTTGAGATTCGGCACCATGAAGCTCATACCGATGTGTCTGAAGGCATGCGGCAGCAACAAAACTGAAAGCGCAGCAGACGCCGAAAACCTGGCCAGCCAGGGCGCCACATACCACGAAGCGATGAGAGCCACGACGAGAAGGCTCATTGTGAACTGCAGAAGAAAGATGGCTGTCGGGGTCATCGGATGGCTCCTTTCCTTGGGCTTGGTTTTGGCGAACTTGCCGTTGCTGTCGGCTTCAGGCGATGCGCAGCGGCGCTCTCTCAGGACTTTGGGGCTGGTGGCTGTCCCACCATGCCGCGTCGTCCTGGCTGAATGACGGAGACGACAGCCGCACATAGTCGCGTTGCGCTTGTGCGCGATCGAGGTCGAAGGGTCGCGTTGCGAGGATCTTGAGGAACCCGACAATGGCGCTGACGCGCCCGACGAAGCTGCGTCTCAGACTTGGTTGGCTGTCGATCCTGCGGCGGACGATGCTCTCGAAGGTCTCAGGATCGTGCCCAACGACCTGCAGGACATCCTGGGTCGGAGCGTTCACCGCAAACGTTCCCCGCCGATATTCTTCCGAGTAGATTGCGAGCTGGGTGACTGCCGCTTCGGAGTAGTTTTCGGGGGGCAGAGCCTTGAGCGCCTTGACCATCATGCGCTCGGAAATGTCCATATAGCGCACCCGCCGCCTCAGTGCGCGGCCCATCGCGTCAGCAATCTCATCGGGCGAAAGCAACACCGGACCCGTCGGGCGATAGGTTTTGCCGGCATGACTGTCAGGGTCAGTCAGTGCGCCGACGACAACACTTGCAATGTCTTCATTCGAAGGTGCGGCGTTCTTCTTCGTGCCACCGTCACCGAGCGGCATCGTAAACACGCCGAGATGGGCCGCCATGTCGAGCACCATGAGGTAGTTGTCGGCGAACCAGCCGACATTCACCGTGGTGACTGACATCTCGGGGCGCATGCCGATCAGAATGTCACTGAGATAAACCTCGCGCGTGAACAGTGAGGGGTGGTCCGCACTGGAAAGCCACTGACTGAGCGTCACGACATGTTCGATCCGTGCCTCCCAGGCCGCCGCGGTGAATACCGCGTTGAAATGCAGGCCGTTGGGGGCGGTCGGCGCGCATTGATAGGCGCGTTGCACACCGGTCATGGCCTTGCGCATGTCGCTGAGAGCGTACTGGTCACCAACGAACAGTTCGGCCCCTGCCCTCTCAAGCAAGTCCGAGCGATGATCCTTTCGCCGCACAAAGGCCCTGACGGGAAACGCCTTGGCTCTCAGCTGCAGGGCTGTCTGCAGTCCTGTCTTCCCGCTTGCGCTGGTGACCAGAATTTTTGGCTTGATTGTCACGGCCAGGCTCCATTTGGATGATGCTTGTAATCTACAATATAGATGATAGACATAATCTTAATTATCAAGCTGGTCGCGGAGAACAATTGTGCCGAGAGTTTCGGAAGTGGAAAAACAGCGCAGTCACAATAGGATACTGGATGCCGCAGCACGGCTGTTCCGGGAAAACGGGATCGAACCGACCAGTGTCGCTGACGTTATGAAGGCCGCTGGCATGACCCATGGCGGCTTTTATCGCCACTTCGGGTCAAAGGAAGATCTGGTGGCGGCCGCGTTCCGCCACGCGGTCGATGATGTCGTCTCAGACATGGAGAAAGCGGCGAGCAGCGATGAACGGGCCAGGGAGCGGATCGACTATATCGCGAAGTATCTGTCCAAGGCGCACATCGAAGGCCGTGGTCAGGGCTGCCCTCTTGCCGCGATGGCAACCGAACTTGTCCGAACAGACGGCGCACCGCGCCAAGAAGGAGCGGCAGCGTCTACACGCATGGCGTCCCTGCTGCAGACACAGCCAGGCAACGATCAGGGCCAGGGGTTGGCGGCGATGGCCTTGATGCTGGGGGCCATCACGCTCGCCCGTCTGGTAGACGCTGAGGAGGACGCAGACCGTGTGCTGGAGGCTGGCCGCATCGGTGTGGAGGTGCTGCAAGACTACTGGCCGAAGGACCGCCAGTAAGGCTTGCCGACGGCGAACGCTGTAACGCAGCATCACCAGGCGATAAGAGTGGTGCAGATGCCGGATTAGGTTCGGGCAGAGGCGTTGTGAAAGATGCAAAACCAATGAGAATCAGGCCTACAACGGCCGAAGACACAGCGGGACTTCAGCGCATTGTCGAAGGGACCAACCTATTCCCTGCCAGCATGGTCCCAGAGATGCTCAGCGGTTTCCTGTCGGAGGATCAGACCGATGAGCTTTGGCTGACCTGTGAGGACACCGGCGAGCCCATCGGCTTCTGCTACGCCGTTCACGAACAGCTCGCAGAAGGCACCTGGAATATGCTGGCCATCGCCGTTCTCCCGGAGAAACAGGGAAAAGGCTCAGGCAAAGCGCTCGTTGGACAGCTTGAGGCGCACCTCCGCTCCAAACGGCAGCGTGTGCTGATCGTCGATACGTCCAGCGGGGACGCGTTCAGTGATGCGCGGGAGTTTTATCGCAAATCCGGCTACACCGAGGAGGCGCGCATCCGGGATTTCTGGGCGCCGGGCGACGATAAGATCGTCTTTTGGAAAGCCCTGTAGAAGCAAGGTGCGGAACAGGCTTCGGATGGTACCGCCCTGCCGCCAAGATCAGCCGGGCTGCCAATCGCGCCGCCTTACAGGCAGCCGGTTCTTCAGTCGCCTGGAGCAGCGATCCGCCTGGGCCAAAGCGCGATTGCCAATCCTGCAAAAATGACGATCGCTCCGATCATCTGAAGCATCGACAAACGTTCGCCCAGGACAACTGCGGACAGGCTCAATCCGAAGACCGGAACAAGCAAGAAGAACGGCGCAACCGAAGCGGCGGCATGGCTTGTCAGGAGCTTGCCCCAGATGGCGTAGACGAACACAGTCGCGAGAACCGCTGAGTAGATCACCGCGCCAATGGTGGCCCACGAAATCGTCGCAAACAGCGGTTCGATCGCACCATTCGATTCCAGAAACAGGGACATCAAGAATAGAGGGATCGGGGCTGCCAGGCTCATCCAGACCGCAACGGCGAGCATATCGACCTTCCCAAGAGACTTCAGAACGTTGTTGCCTGCCGCCCCACACAATGCAGCGATCAGAATGAGAAGAAACCCATCGATTGCGCCGACCGACGTTTTGTCGATTGCAAGAAGCACGAAGCCACAGACTGCCAAACCGATGGCAAATGCCTGTCGCCGGCCAAGTCGTTCTGAAAAAACGAACATCGCAATTATGATCGTGAAGAATGCCTGCGTATGAATGAGCAAGGATGCCAACCCGGCCGGCACCCCTCGCGTCATCGAGACAAACATAAATCCAAACTGTCCAGCGCCGAGCAGAAGACCAAGCGCCAAAAGCTTGGACCAGGGAACCATCGGGCGTGGGATGACCAGAACGAACATGGCTGCGCACAGGAACCGTAGAAACGCAAAGAAAATCGGGGGTGTGGTCTCAAGTGCGATTGCGCTGATCGGGAACGTGGCGCCCCAGATGAATGCCGCCAGCGTTGCGAGAAGAACATCTCGTAAGTTCATGTTGCCCCGCGGTCGTCTGAGCATTCGCCGATCCCGGCAGAACGGATCGACACATGCGTGGACGATCGTGTGATGGTGAGCAAGGGGATTGCGCTGGAGCTCGGAGGCAGGCCCGAACCCGAAGTGACAAATCGCTCCGAACCGACAAGAACCTGCCTCCATACTGTAATAAACCAGTTGCTTAATTAACCGATTAGCTTAATAGTATCGTCATGAAAGACGATGAACGCCTTGACGCCGTGTTCTCGGCACTCGCCAACCCGACCCGCCGCGCCATTCTTGCACGGCTTGCAGAAGGCGAAGCCACTGTGAATGCGCTGGCTGAACCGTTTGAGATGAGCCTGCCTGCCGTCTCCAAGCACATTCGGGTGCTTGAAAGTGCCGAGCTCGTTACACGCGGAAAAGATGCGCAATTCCGCCCGTGCAGGCTGAATGCACGCCCGCTGAAAGACATCGCGCACTGGACGGAGACGTACCGTCACATCTGGGACGCAAGGTTCGAGGCGATGGATAGAGTCATCGATGCAATGAAGGACGCGCCCCATGACTGATCCGCAGGAATGGGTGAAAATAACGCGGACGTTCGATGCGCCCATCGAGCTGGTTTGGGACATGTGGACCAATCCTGATCTGTTCAGGACATGGTACGGGCCGAACGGGATGAGCGTCCCGACAGTTGAGATGGACCTCGTTGTCGGAGGTACGCGCAAAGTCTGCATGGAGATGACATCGCCGGAACGCACCATGCGTATGTGGTTCATCGGGGTCTACAAAGAGATCGTTCGACCCTCGCGCCTGGTTTACACCGAAAGCATGTGTGACGCGGATGGTGTGATCATCTCACCGCAAAGCATGGGCATGCCGGACGGTCATCCCGACATCACGGAGGTGATCGTCGACCTCAGTGAATCCGACGGGAGAACCTTGATGACGATGGTCCACATCGGAGTTCCCGAAGGATCGGCCGGCGAAGGCGGCTGGACTCAGGCTTTCGACAAACTCGCGGACGCGTTAGACGGGGCTTCACCCGTCAAATAGCGGATTGTCTGCCGAGAGTTGAGCGTGACGGGGTCGCGGCCTGCCGGTGAAGGCGCTGAACGATGTTGGAAGGCAAGCGCGTTCGGAAGAGATTTGAGTGTTGTTGCTGCTGCCGTCGACTTGCCAAAGACATGGCAGCTCTCTTGGAAAGCTCCTGAGCCAGACTGAAGCCCGTTCTTGCCAAGCGCCGGTCGCCGGCGCACTTTCCGCTCATGTCGACACGTGAACACATCATAAGCGCGGCGGACGCCCTCTTTTACTCCAGCAGCATCCGAGATGTCAGTGTGGATCGGATTGCCGAACGCGCCGGCATTACGAAGAAGACGCTCTACTATCATTTCAAGTCGAAGGATAATCTGGTCGCGGAGTATCTGGAGGCCAGGCTAAAACCCACAATAGATCGGTACCGGAACTGGGCCGGGCAGACCGGCGCACTGCCTGAGCGGATTGAACGGATGTTCTTGATGCTCGCGAGCGATGCGAAAAAGCGAAACTGGAAGGGCTGCGGGTTCTTACGCGCCGCAGTGGAACTCGCCGACAGTCCCGGCCATCCCGCACTCGATGTCGCCAGGCGGCACAAGGCTGAATTCGAAGAGTGGCTGGCCGAGGATATCGGCCAAGCTGGCTATAGCGATCCGAAAACACTCTCGCGCATGATTATGGTTCTGCTCGATGGTGCCGTTGCGCGCATGCTGGTGCAGCGTGACCCTAATTATGCGCGCGACGCAGCAAAAGCCGCTCGACTTCTGCTGGAGGCTCAACACACTCCGGCGTGATGTATACCGACTAGTGAGTTTACCAGGTCGCAGGCCTCCGCAACGCTGCGCACAACGAGCGGAGGATGCGATGCGCGAAAACAGCACCAAACAGGACAAGGCCTGGTCCCCTCTTCTGGTCCTGGTTCTTGTTGCGTCCGGGACAATTCTCTCGACCTCCATGGGAATCCGCCAAAGCCTTGGGCTCTTCCTAGGTCCGATGGCAGCGGGCACAGGGATCTCCATCGCCACATTCGGATTGGCGATGGCCGTTCAAAACCTGGCTTGGGGCATCGGCCAACCCTTCATGGGGGCACTGGCTGATCGATTGGGCGGCCGGATCGTCGTGATCACGGGTGCAGTCTGCTTCGCCGCTGGTTTGTGGCTGATGAGCCTCGGCACGGCATTTGGTCTGTTTGTAGGTGGCGGCCTACTCATAGGTCTCGCCGTGGCAGCGACTTCACATGGCGTTCTTGTCGGCATACTGTCCCGCATCGCCGCCCCACAGGTGCGCGCGTTGGCTGTTTCGATCCTTGCTGCGGTCGGCTCCCTTGGCACGTTTGTCATCGCGCCGGGCACACAATGGTCCCTGGATGCGGTCTCCTGGCAAACCACGTTGCTCATTCTCGCTGGCCTTGCCGCAACGATGGTTGTTATGGCGTCGGCATTCAAAGCCAATCAAACGCCCGACGCACAGACGCCCGCCGACAAGCCCGACGCCGTCAGGGCAATCAAAGAGGCGCTGCGGCATCCCGGCTATGTCGCGATGACCGTGGCCTTCTTTGCCTGCGGTTTTCAGTTGATCTTTGTGGCGACCCATCTGCCGAACTTCATCGCGATTTGCGGGCTCCCAGCCTCGCTCAGTGCAAATGCGATCGCTCTGATCGGTATCTTCAATGCCATCGGCACTCTTGCGGCAGGCAAACTTGGCGAGATGTTCGGCCACAAACTGGTACTGGCCGCCATCTACGTGCTGCGCACGATCGCGATTGCGTCTTACGCCTTCCTGCCGGTGTCGATCGAGAGCACGCTCATGTTCGGAGCGTCGATGGGGCTCCTCTGGCTGAGCGTCATTCCACCTGTTAGCGCGCTCATAAACTCGATGTTTGGAGCAACCAACTTCGGCGCACTGTTTGGGATCATGTTCTTCAGCCATCAGATCGGCGCCTTCCTTGGTGCCTATCTTGGCGGACTGTCCTTCGACATCACCGGCGATTACGCCGTGGCCTGGGCTTCGCTGGTGGCGATCGGTGCGCTTGCTGCGATCATCCAACTCTCGATGGATGATCGTCCAAGGCGTGGCGAACTGGTCGCAGCGTGAGTCCTGATCCCGGCTGACTGCTTCGATTTATATTGGAAGACCTGGCATCCCACGCACACCTTGGAGCCGCTATGGCTGGATCGACCAACATCGGCAACAACATCGACGCTCCCCTACCCTGGCGCTATGCTCCGCGCGACAACCCACTGCCAGCAGCACACGCTGCGTGTGGGTTGTGGAGAAGGAGTGATTTACATGTCTTGCGCACGTCGATTGATTGGTCTCACAAAGCTGATTTCCTGCCTGGCATTCATACTGCTCATCGCTGGCGCGTCGTCACACGTTTCCGCACAGTCGGACGGCGCCGAGGGCGCGGAGATCAATTGGCAGATTTACCTGCAGCACTCATCCACCGCTTCCGCGATAGCGATGGCTTTGTCCTATGTGGACCAGTGCAGCGAGCCGCTGGGCATTCTGGAAGAGGATTTCCAGGATCCCGACTCCGGTGAGGATCTGGTCATCCTCTCATTCAGTTGCTCGGGCGATGAGAACGAGGAAGGCAGCGCCTTTCTGAGGTTCTTCGGAACACGGCAAATGCTGCAGGAGCAATTCGAAGAAAACACCAATTTCGGCCCGCCCATACTCAAGGACTTTCAATTCGCCGGGTAACTGATCCGCCGCGCGTGCGGTTGCCGTTCATCTCATCGTGTAGTCGCTACTGCCGGATCTTGATCTCCGGGTGGAAGGCATGCGCCACGAAGGCGAAGGTCACGTCATAGGGTAACGGCACGGGATCGCCCGAGGACACGTCATAAGCCTTCACCGTGCCGACATCGCGCCCCTCGGCGATGTTGGGCATATCAAGCGCTGAGGCTTGGCCGGCCTGCCACGTGAGCCTTGTATTTTCGGCCTCATAAGGCGTTGAGGACGAGTCAGCCGTGGCAGCCCTTATGGCATCCATGGATACGATCAGCGGCTCGGCACCCTCCCGCGTGACCACCACGACACGGGCCATCGGCTCGATCCCGTCGGGCATGTCGCCGCGATAGAGGAATGGCCGGGCGGACCTGTCATAGCCGACATAAGGGTTCTGGCCGTAGCGGCGCATGGTCGGGTTGTTGGGCACCAGCACGCGGCCATCTGGGTATCGCTCGGCGAACATCTGAAACGACATCAGCGCGGCAGGTTTGCGCTTGAGCTTCTCGCCCAGCATGGCGCCAACAATCGCTTCGCCGGTGAATTGCTGCCACCAGCTTTCGGTCTGCCGGTCATACATGACGAGATCGGAATTCCGCAGCTTGCCTGTGGTACCGAATTCGAGCACGCCGCGCTCGTGGCGGCGGTCGAAGACGACCGAGGAATTGCACAGTGGGCAGTAGGTCACGGCCACAGGCACGCCGCCAACCACGTCATTGACGATCTCATGCCAGATCAGGATGCCCAGCGGATAGGCGCGCGCGTCACCGTCGATCGCAAGCGAAATGACTGGCTCGACCGCCGCCAGATCGTCGGCCTCGGCGAGCCCGATGAATTTTGGATCATCAATGGATGGGATGCCGTCTTTCGGCGGACCGCCGGAGCGGATTTCCGACCATTCAATCGAGGTCTTGTCGAAATCAGTGTCCTTCCACCCTTCTCTGATCCACCGATCGGGATCAGCCTGGGCAGCCGTAACGGCCAGGATGCCAAGGGTGGCCAGAAGCCATTTGCGAAGTTTGCTCATCCCTGAACTGTGGGGAGGACAGGCCGCAACGGCAAATCAAGTGGGGGTGAGGTGCGCTTGGAGTGTCGACTTCAAACGTAGCGGAACACGAAAGCCCACCACACCAATGCAATCCCGAGCGGAATCCAAAGCGGCGGATTGAAGAAGGCAAGGTAGGCGAGAAAGATATAGGCCGAGCCCAGCAGCGAGATGAACAGCCGGTCGCCACGCGTGGTGTCGATGGCGAAGGCCCCGCGCCGGGGCGCGCCGCCGGGCCGAGCCAGTTCCCACACCGTCATGGTCGCAAGGCACAGGGCGATAAAGCCGAAAAAGGCCGCCGTTTGCCAGGTCCAGGCCATCCATGTGAGCAGTCCCATGGTTTCCTCTCCAGCTGGGTCACACGCGCCCGAGGGCGAAGCCCTTGGCGATGTAGTTGCGCACGAAATAGATCACGAAGGCGCCGGGAATGATGGTCAGCGTGCCTGCCGCCGCGAGCAGCCCCAACTCATACCCGGATGTGCTCGCCGTTCGCGTCATGGTGGCGGCGATTGGCTTGGCATCCACTGCTGTCAGCGTCTTGGCGAGCAACAGCTCGACCCAGGAGAACATGAAGCAGAAGAACATCGCCACGCCGATGCCTGCGGCAATGGTCGGGATGAAGATCTTGAGGAAGAAGCCCCAGAACGAGTGGCCATCCACATAGGCGGTCTCATCAAGTTCCTTCGGGACGCCGGACATGAAGCCCTCAAGGATCCAGACCGCCAGCGGGATGTTGAACAGAAGGTGCGCCATGGCGACGGCGAGATGGGTGTCGAACAGCCCGACCGCCGAATAGAGCTGGAAGAAGGGCAGCGCGAACACTGCCGGCGGCGCCATCCGGTTGGTCAAGAGCCAGAAGAACAGGTGCTTGTCGCCGATGAAGCGGTAGCGGGAGAAGGCGTAGGCTGCTGGCAGCGCCACCGCCACCGAGATCACCGTGTTCAGGGTCACGTAGATCAGCGAGTTGACGTAGCCCATGTACCAGGTCGGGTCGGTGAAGATGGTGATGTAGTTGTCGAGCGTGAACTCGTTCGGGAACAGCGTGAAGGAACCAAGGATCTCATTGGTCGTCTTGAAGCTCATATTCACGAGCCAATAGATCGGCAGCATCAGAAAGAAGATGTAGAGCGTCGGCACCAGCCATCTGAAACGGGTCATACCAGCCTCCTACTGCTGCTCATTGCGCATCATGGCGGTGTAGAACAACCATGACAGCAGCAGGATGATCAGGAAGTAGATCAGCGACATTGCCGCCGCGGGTCCGAGATCGAACTGGCCGAGCGCTATCTTGACGAGATCGATTGACAACAGCGTCGTCGAATTGCCCGGGCCCCCGCCGGTGAGCACCGACAGCTCGGTGTAGATCATGAATGAATCCATGAAGCGCAGCAGCACCGCGATGGTCAGAACACGCTTCAGTTTGGGCAGCTGAATATAGCGAAAAATGGCCAGCGGCTTTGCGCCATCAATGCGGGCAGCCTGGTAGTAGGCGTCGGGGATCGAGACAAGACCGGCATAGGTCAGCAGCACGACAAGCGACGTCCAGTGCCACACATCCATCAGGATGAGCGTGAACCAGGCATCTTCGGGCTGGCGGGTGAAGTTGTAGTCAAACCCAAGCGCGTTGAGGCTGCGGCCGAGAAGACCGATGTCGGGCAGCGCGAAGATGTTCCACATCGCGCCGACCACATTCCACGGGATCAGCAAGGGCAACGCCATCAGGACGAGGCAGACCGGCACCCACGGCCCTTTTCGCGGCATCGCAAGCGCAATGGCGATGCCAAGCGGGATCTCGATCAGCAGCACCATGAAGGTGAAGAAGATCTGCCGTCCAAGTGCGGCCTGAAAACGGTCGGACTGTAGGATGTCCTGAAACCACTGGACGCCGGACCAGAAGAAGACATTGTCGCCAAAGCTCTCCTGAACCGAGTAGTTGACCACCGTCATCAGCGGAATGATCGCATTGAACGCGACCAGCACGACGACGGGCAGAA
>JBCDCP010000076.1:0-15047 GCA_039181495.1 Pseudomonadota bacterium
GGATGATCTCAAACGGCTTGAGATTGTCCGAGAGGTTGATGACGCAGAAATCGTTGCCGCAGGGCGCCCCGATCCGGGCGGCAGCGGCAAGCACTGCCGAAATGCCAGGAATGACTTCAACAGGGAGTTCGCGCTCTGCTGCATCGCGCGATTCCAATGCCTCGAAGACGGCTGCCGCCATGGCAAAAACGCCGGGATCACCGCCGGAAACCATTGCCACCTGCCGGCCTGACAACGCCAGATCGATGGCCATTTCGGCGCGGGGTATCTCTTCGCGGTTGTCGGAGGCATGCACCCGCTGGGTCGGTGTGTGGGAAATACGCCGAAGATAGGGCTCGTAGCCAACCAGGTCGTCAGCGACCGAGAGCGCAGCCAGAGCACGCGGCGGGATCAGGTCGTCCGCACCGGGTCCCAGGCCGACGACGAACAACTTGCCGGTCACCTTACCCCCCTGCGGCCGGGTACCAGCACGATCGAGAAATACGGCGCCACGCGGCCATCTTGCCAATCCTGAAGCGGCGTCACGGTTTCACCGTCCATGGTGCCCCGTTCAACAACGATGGCATCCCGCTGACGGCCAGCCTTGGAAAGGGCCTCCGAAATCTTGGGCAGGTTGCGGCCGACCTTCATGATGACGGCCGCGTCGGTTTTCTCAACGCGCGTTGAAATCTCCGCCTCGGGCAATGTGCCCGGCAGCACGGTCAGAACGTCGTCACCGTGGGTGATTGGCGCATTCGCCGCGGTCCAGCAGCCGCTCATGCCGGTGACACCCGGTATGACGTGGGTCTCATAACGAGGCGACAGCCGGTCGTGTAGGTACATGTAGGAGCCGTAGAGGAAGGGATCGCCTTCACAGAGCACGGCAACCGACTGGCCGGTATCGAGTTCGGCTGCGACACGTTCGGCACACGTGTCGTAGAAGGCCGCCATCTCGGCCGGATAGCGCGGATCGTCCAGCGGAATTTCGATGGTAAAGGGGTATTCGAGCCGGAGCTCGCGCGCCTCATCCGGTAGGTGCGGTTGTGCGATGCTGCGCGCGTTTCCGGGTTTTCCCGCTTTGGCAAAGTGAGCGTAGATCCGGCAGGCACGGAGTGCGTCGACCGCTTTGAGGGTCACAAGCTCCGGATCACCCGGCCCGACCCCAACGCCCCATAGCACGCCCGGTTCTACGGATGGAGTGTTCATTCGATGTCGCTCGCCAGTGCATTGACAGCAGCCACGGTCATGGCGCTACCACCACGGCGCCCCGTGACTATGACGCTTTCAAAGCGGGGGTCCGCGGCAAGGGCCTCTTTGCTTTCGGCTGCACCGACGAATCCAACCGGCATTCCGATAACCGCAGCCGGCATCGGCGCACCCGCATCAATCATTTCGAACAGGTGAAACAGTGCTGTTGGCGCGTTGCCGATCGCAACGACCGCACCAGACAGACTGTCACCCCAAAGGTCCATCGCCGCTGCCGAACGTGTGTTGCCGATTTTCTTGGCGAGATCCGGCACGCGGGGATCGGACAGGGTGCAGATGACCTCATTGTCTGCCGGCAGCCGGGCACGGGTAATGCCGGAGGCCACCATCTTGGCATCGCACAGGATGGGTGCACCGTTGCGCAGGGCGTCCCGCGCTGCCTCGGCAAATCCCGGGGTGAACTGCAGATCGTTGACAACGTCGACCATGCCGCAGGCGTGAATGACCCGCACGGCAACGCGGGCCTCGATGTCGCCGAGATGATCAAGCCGGGCTTCGGCGCGGATGGTGGCGAACGACTTTTTATAGATTGCCGCACCATCGCGGATGTAGTCGTAGGCGCTCTCCGTGGCAGTCTCGGTCACTCCGGCGTCTCCTTGAGCCGGGTCGAAACCTCGTCGACCGTCAGACCGTGTTCAGAAACCGGGTCGGTCACACTTCCCGCTTCAATCCAGTCATAGCCATCGCGTCCGGCGATGAGCGTCACGTCAGCGGTACCCGAATGGGCGCAGCCCTTGGCGCAGCCCGAGACATGGAGCAACCCTGTGCCATTCCAGTTGCCTGCGAGACGTTCTGCATCCTGCACGGCGGGCGCATGGGCATGCTGACACCCCGGCGCACCAGCACACGCCGCAATCCGCAGACGAGGATCGTCCGGCTCGATGATCAATCCCAACGCCCGACAGTCGGCCGTAGCCGCTGCGGCTTGCTCTGTCGAAACTCCAGGTAGGACGACGCTACGCCAGGGCGTGATCCGCAGCGTCCCATCGCCGTATCGATCAGCCAGGTCACACAGATTGTGCAGTTGATCGGCCAGTAATCGCCCAAAAGGCGCTGCAATCACCAGCACCCCGACCTTGCCTGTCAGTTGAATCCAGCCCACGGGCGGATCGGCTTGCGTCGATCTCCAGGGAATGGTCGAGGCCGTGAGACCAGCCCGTGCGAACACCGTGTCGGCACCCTCGCGTGCCACCCAGTCACTCATCCGCCGTATCTTTGGGCCCGTCGCGCCAACAAATACGCTCATCAGTGAAAGGGTATCTGCGACCAGCCGGTTCAGTGTTATCAGTGCAGCGTGATCCGCATCACCTGCTAGAACCAGAACGGGCCTGCCGTCGAGCGGGGCTATCGTGATGTCCGCGCCGGGCGCATGGCCTGATTGTGAGATCGGAAGCGCACCGCCGCCATCAACTGCAATGCCAAACTTGGCCGGCAGTGCCGCAAGATCATCGGCATTGGCTATCGCCAGTTCCAGGTCGCGGGCAAAGCTATGCGCGTCGAACGCGCAAGAAGGATCATCTTTCAGCGACAGTGGTGATGACAGGACTGTCCTGCGCGCTTCGGCCGCCGGGTGTTTCAGCGCAAGACCGTGTTCGATGGCGACCCGGGCAAGCGCTGCATGACCGTTATCATCGAACCCCCGCGCCTGCAGGTTGCCGCGCCGGGTCAGCTCGCAGTGCCCGTTTCCGTATGACTCGGCCGCAGCGACGATGGGCCTCAGGTCGGAGGTTCGAAATGTCGCCGCCGTCGGTTTGAGCCGGGCGATCAAGCCGTCACCCGACTGCATCGGGCGCAGCAGACTCGGACACCAACCTTTGGTTTCGGGCGGCGGTGGATGAAGCGGGGCAATGGTCATTCCGCAGCTTCGCTCCCAACGCTCGAGCGCCCTGCCGCACCATCCTCGAAGAACGCCGCAACACTGTTCCGGCGCGGCTGCCAGAGCCCGCGGTTCAGCGCTTCCTCAAACCGCGCCTGCATGGCGTCGCGCGCATCGGGATTATGCGTGCGCAGAAATCCGTCCACTTCCTCGTCCCCGAGCGTCGCATCAAAGACCAAATCGAACTGCCCATCCATGCGGTCGGGCAAAGTTGCGGCAAAGCCGAACAGCGCATCAAGCGCGCGGGACATCTCCGCGCCACCCCGATAACCATGCCGCATCATGCCGGCGAGCCAGTCGGGATTTGCGGCGCGCCCGCGCACCACCCGTCGCACCTCTTCGGCAACCGTGCGGACCTTTGGCTTTCCGGGCTCGGCAGTATCAGGATGATACAATGTCGGCGATGAACCGAGCGTGGCCGCCGCGATCGCGAAACCGCCCTCATGGCCGGCATATTCGCCGCCTTCGAGCAGGTCGAGCTCGCGGTGATCCTGCTGATGGACAAAAGCATCGGCCGCGGCAACGCGGGCCTCGAGGCCAGTACGGTCACGCTGCCCGTCAAGCCCCTCGCCATAGACCGATGCACTGGCATCGAGATAGGCATTGGCCAGATCGGCTCCCTCACCCCAGGCGCCACGGGCAAGGATATCATTAAGCCCGGCACCATAATCACCGGGCCTGCTGCCATAGATGCGGATGGTCGCCTGGCGGAATGCGTCGCCCTCAAGCCCTTTGGCGATTGCGGCAAGCGGGTTCCAGTCCGGATCCTCGTCCGAACGGCTGGCAACTGCCCTGACGGCCGCATCGAAAAGCGCGATCTGCTGGGCAAAACCATCGCGAAATAAGCCGGAAATGCGCAGCGTAACATCGGCACGCGGGCGGTCGAGCCGCGCAAGCGGCAAAACCTCAAAACCCGACACGCGGTTGGAGGCATCATCCCAAACCGGTTCGACGCCCATCAGCAGTAGCGCGAGTGCGAGATCCTCACCGCCTGTGCGGATCGTGGTCGAGCCCCAAAGATCGACAAACCAGCTCCGCGGCCAGTCGCCATGATCCTGGACGTGACGGGCGACAATCGCGTCTGCGGTCTTTTGTGCCAGGGTCAGTGCGGAGCGGGTGGGCACAGCCCGGGGATCGATGGTGTAAAGGTTGCGGCCGGTGGGCAGAACATCGGCGCGACCGCGGGTTGGCGCGCCAGCCGGGCCGGGCGCCACGAAACGACCATCGAGCCCGGCGATCAGCGCATCCCGTTCGGCGTCGGGCGAAGCATCAAGCCGGGCCGTCAGCAGCTCTTTGGGAGCACTGGGCGCGCCGGCGATTAGCGCGTCGCGCAAGGCAGCGCGCGGCGCTTCCGACGGTGCCCGCCCGTAGACATGAAGTCCGTCCCGGATCTGCAGGTCCTTGACGTCGCAGAGATAGGCATCGAGCCGGGCAAGCTGTTCATCCTCGCACATCCCGGACGTCACGCCGCTCTCGGTCAGCAACCCGGCATCCCCTGCCCGGTCAAGAATGTCGCGCTTGAGGATCGCCATGCGGCGCGTATCGAGGCCGTCCGCGGCAGCATATTCGTCGATGCGCTTTTCCAGTTCCAGCGCATTGCCATGTGCCCAACCGGCGCGCAGTGGCGGGGTCATATGTCCGATGGTGACCGCACCGATGCGGCGTTTTGCCGTGGCCGCTTCCCCGGGGTTGTTGACGATGAACGGATACAACACCGGCACCGCATCAATCAGAGCCAGCGGCACACAGTCGTCGGACTGCGCAACGGCCTTACCCGGCAGCCACTCCAGAGTGCCATGGGTGCCGAGATGGACCATGGCATCGATGCCGGCATCGCCTGCGAGCCAGAGATAGAACGCAACATAGGCGTGCCGCGGTGGCAGGTCCGGATCGTGATAGCTCGCCTTGCGGTCGAGTGCCGTTCCACGATCGGGCTGGATTGCGGCCAGGACTCCGCCATACCGGACCACACGAATCGCGAATCCGCCGTCTCTGAAATCGGGATCGTCTTGAGGTTCTCCCCAGGCGCCCGTGACGCGTTCCTGAATCGATGGGGGAAGCCGCCGAAAGGCCCGGTCATACCAGAGACGGGACAGGCTCAGCGCCGGCGGGGCACTTGTCAGAGCTTCGGTCAGCGTGCCGGTATCGATCGCCGGCGTTTGCTCGGGGTCGCCCAGCCAGTAACCGGCATCGGCAAAGTCCTGAAGGATGGCAGACAGGCTTGCCAGTGCGTCGAGGCCGACCGCATGCGCAGACTGGCCCTTGGCGCCGGGATAATCGGACAGGACGATCGCGATCTGGCGGCGGTCGCGCGGCTTTGACGACAGCCGGGCCCAGCCGGCCGCAAGCCCCGCCACTGAGGCGATGCCATCGTCATAGGGCGAATGCCGGGTCCAGGCATGGTCGAGACCTGCGACCGCATCAGCCTCCTGCTTGAACGAGATCACACCGGCGAAGATCCGCCCGTCGAGTTCGGGCAAGACGACCTGCATGGCAAGATCGGCCTGGCCGAGTCCACGCGCCGACTCCGCCCATGCCTCCTGCCGAGCGCCCGACAAAGCGACCTGCAAGACCGGCACCCCAGCGCTATCAAGGGGTGAACCTGAGCCGTCATCCATGCGCGCGGAGAACCCGGTGGCGTTGATGATCACAGCAGGCTCCACATTGCCGAGGGTCTGTCTGACGACCTCAGCCGATTGTGGCTCTTTGAGGCTGGTGACATAGACGCCCTGAACATCGATCCCGTGGACCGCCAATGCCTTGGCCAGTGCGTTAAGCGGCGCCAAGTCGCCGGCCAGCAGGTAGGAGCGGTAGAACACGATCGCCGCGACTGGACGATCGCCTGTCGCGGGCACGCCGAAATCGTGCGTGCCGGCGAGAGGCATCGGCACGGGTGTTGTTTCCGGTACATCCGCCAAACCGCCGATATGCGCCATCAGCCGAAGCGCGCTGGTGGTGTTGTCCGGTCCGCCGGCATCGAACAACGCAGCAATGCCGAGCCGCGTCTCTTCCGAAACGGTGGAGAGTTCGGAGAACCGGGGATCATCACGACCATCCCCCGCAATCACAGCCAGCTCGACGCCATGGGCGCGGCAAGCCCGCGCCGTCTCCTCAATGCCGTAACGCCAGTAATCGACACCACCCAGCAACCGGACCACCACACAGCGGACCGGACCCGCCAGCCGCTCGACAAAGAGGTCGACCGACAACGGGTGGCGCAGTTTCTGCAGGTTGGCGAGCCGCAATTGAGGGACCGGATTGCCACGGGACTTGGCGTCCACCCACGCATTGGCCGCGGCGCCAAGATCACTGTCGGAGAAGGACAGCAGGATGAGCGGTGCCGCGCTGGGGCCGAGATCGACCGCCGTATCGCCTTCATCGAGGCTGTGGGTTTCGCGCAGCAGGATGTGCATCGGCTCGCTCGCTATCCCGCCAGAGCTTCGCGGATGGCGGTCTCATCCATGCCATGGTGACCGATAACCACAATGGCACCCACCCGCGCCCGGCCAGCGGGCCAAGGCTGATCGAAGGCAGTCGTGAACCGGCTGCCAACACCCTGAACCGCCAGGCGCATCGGTTTCCCGGTGACAGGAACAAAGCCCTTCATGCGCAGAATGTCGTGGGATTCGGCGACCGATTTCAACCGCTCGACCAGCGACTCCGGCTCGCCGATTTCTTCAATCGCGACGCTGAAGCTGTCAAAATCATCGTGCTCGTGATCGTCCGCCCCATCATGGTGAGAGGGGCGCGCATCGAGATCATCTTCGGCTGCAGCACCGATGCCGAGCAGCACGGCTGGATCGACCTTGCCCTGCTGCGTCCGAAACACCTTGACCGCGCGCGGCGTTTCCTCGTGGATTCCGCGCTCGACGGCGTCAACGCCTGCCTGATCCAACAGGTCGGTCTTGTTGAGAATGATCAGGTCCGCTGCGGACAGCTGATCCTCGAACAGTTCGGACAACGGATTGTCGTGGTCGAGCTGCTCGTCTTCTTCGCGTTGCGCGGCGACGGCTTCGGGATCATCGGCAAAGCGCCCATCCTGCACCGCGGGGCCATCGATGACCGCGATGACCCCATCGACCGTCACGCGCGTACGGATACCTGGCCAGTCGAAGGCCTTGAGCAAAGGCTTGGGCAACGCCAGACCCGATGTCTCGATCAGGATGTGCTCGGGGGGGTCCTCACGGTCGAGCAACGCCTCCATCGTCGGCACGAATTCATCCGCCACGGTGCAGCACAGGCAACCATTGGCCAGTTCGACGATGTCGTCATCGGAGCAATTGGGGATGCCGCATCCCTTGAGCAGATCGGCATCGACACCGAGGCTGCCGAATTCGTTGACGATGATGGCAATGCGGCGGCCGCGCGCATTTTCCATGACATGCCGCACCAGCGTGGTCTTTCCTGCTCCCAGGAAGCCGGTGATGATGGTGGTTGGGATCTTCGCCGTGTTTAGCGCCATTGCTGTTGTGCCTTTACCTTAGTCCTGAACGACAAACGCATCCGCGTCCGGCAGATCGCCGGGCACAGGAAAGCGCGACTTGATTGATTCATGCAACGAGACGGGGCGGTTCTTGCGCAACACCATGCCACTCTTGGACTCTGCATAGGCGGCCCCATAGGCGATCAGATCATCGGCCTGCAGCGCGCTCAGATCGCCCAGCAGGTAACCCCACTTGCCGCTTCCCGCCATGGCGGCCGAACAACCCTCGCTGCAATTACCCAGACACCGGACCGGGCGCACGGCGACCCCGTTCTCAGCCACGGCTCTTGCCGCATCGTAGAGCACGCGGCCCGGCCGGGGCTCGCCTGCGGCATCATACTCGTCGCCTGAGCGCGCGCCGTCTTCGGCGCTGCCGGTGCAGGTGACGCAAATGTAGAGATTGGCGGTCGAACTCTCGGCCATGCAAACTCCCAATGGCACGCGGGTCTTGCGTGCAGATGTCTGGGAGCGGATGGCCCGGATGGCAACCTCGATGCGGGTCGTTCCGCACGAATCTGCCTGCCCAAGCCCGGAAACACCCCGTCCGGTCCCGTGGTCCAATTTGACGGCAGGTCTCCTGGCTCGCAGATCGATCGCCGTTTCGCCTTGCCTTCCCGGGTGCTGAAATGTCCCAGTGGCCAACACTACGCGCAGCGAACGCGGCTCTCTGCTTACAGTTGCGGGGGCAGCTGCGGCGTTGGAACACCCGGCAGGGTGCCCGCACCACATTCCCTTTTCATCTTCCTTCCGAACGGCTTCGGTCGTTTTGGAATGGAAGAACCGTCAAAAGCGGATTATGCGGGAGGCCTAAGACGAGTCAACGTACGGGATTTCCCCTAAGCATGGGCAATTGGTCGGATGTCTGATCAGGTCGATCGCAGCTGCACGCTAATCCTGGGCGGCGCCCGCTCGGGCAAGAGCAGCTATGCCGAATCCGTGCTCGAAAGGTCGCCCGAACCGCTGGTCTACATTGCCACGGCACAAGCCTTCGATTTCGAGATGCAGGAGCGGATTACGGCCCATCAGCAACGGCGTGACGCACGGTGGACGACTGTCGAAGCGCCCCTCGATCTTCCCAACGCGCTTAAGGAAGCTGGGCAGACTCCGGTGCTGGTCGATTGCCTGACATTGTGGCTAAGCAATCTCCTATTGGGTGAACACGACATCGAGGCCGCTTCTGCGCAGCTTGCAACGGCACTGACGGCCCGAACGGCGAAAACAGTTCTCGTCTCGAACGAAGTCGGCATGGGGATCGTCCCAGAAAATGCTCTGGGGCGTGCTTTTCGCGATCATCAGGGCATCCTCAATCAGCGAATGGCGAAGGCTGCCGATCATGTCGTCTTCGTCGCCGCAGGGCTGCCCCTCGTACTGAAAGGACCGACGCCATGAGTGAGGATGCTGCCCGCCACAAGGAGAAGATGGCCAAACGCAAGGCGGTGCAAGACGCCGAGGTGGCCTCGAAGACCGTCGAGAAGGGTCTGCTGATGGTTCACACCGGCAAGGGTAAGGGCAAATCGACAGCTGCCTTTGGTCTGGCTCTGCGCATGCTCGGGCGTGGGCGCGGCGTCGGCGTTGTCCAGTTCATCAAGGGCGCGTGGTCGACCGGCGAGCGGGATGCACTGGAGGCCCTCGCAAAGACCGGAATTGCACCGCTCAGATGGTATTCCATGGGCGAAGGCTTCACCTGGGAAACTCAGGACAAGGAACGCGACATCGCAGCAGCGAAGGCGGCATGGGACAAGGTCCGCGACTTGCTCGCTGACGAGACGTTGGGTCTGGTCGTGCTTGACGAACTCAACATCGCACTGCGCTACGACTATCTGCCACTTGATGAGGTGATTTCCGAATTGAAGGCGCGCCGTGATGGCCTGCACGTGGTGGTTACCGGGCGAAACGCAAAGCCGGAATTGATTGAGGCGGCTGATCTTGTCACCGAGATGACATTGATGAAGCACCACTTCGAAGCGGGCGTAAAGGCCCAGGAAGGCATCGAATTCTGATGCCCGATCTGCGGTGACGGCATCATGACCGCCAAGGCCTTCATGTTGCAGGGCACAGGCTCGAGCGTCGGCAAGTCGCTGCTGGTTGCCGGGCTGTGCCGTGCTTATGCCAACCGCGGATTGGCCGTAAGGCCGTTCAAGCCGCAGAACATGTCCAACAATGCTGCCGTTACCTCAGGGGGCGGGCACGAGATCGGCCGGGCGCAGGCGCTTCAGGCGCTGGGCGCACGGGTGCCACCAAGCGTCGACATGAACCCGGTTCTGCTCAAGCCGCAGACTGAGACCGGAGCGCAGATTGTCGTTCAGGGCAAGGTCTGGGGTCAGGCCGGGGGCGCGCGACTTTCAGGCCATCAAACCGAAACTGCTGCCCGCCGTGCTTGAGAGCTTCCAACGACTGAAGGGCGAATCGGATCTGGTGCTGGTTGAGGGTGCGGGCAGTGCGTCAGAGATCAATCTGCGCGCCAACGACATCGCCAACATGGGCTTTGCAAGGGCAGCCGATGTGCCGGTGTGCGTCGTGGGTGATATCGACCGTGGCGGCGTGATCGCGAGCCTTGTTGGCACGTATGCGGTGCTCGAGCCGGACGATCGGGCGATGGTTCAGGCGTTCATGGTCAACCGCATGCGCGGCGATCTAAGCCTGTTTGACGATGGCATGGCCGAGATCGCCACCCGGACCGGCTGGAAAAATCTCGGTCTCATTCCCCATTTCGGGCCGGCCCATCTGCTGCCGAGTGAAGACGCCATGGAACTGGCTGAGCGAGCCTCCGGCGACAACGAGGCTGCGATCCATATCTGTGTGCCTGCCCTGCCCCGCATCGCCAATTTTGATGATCTCGACCCGCTCAGGACCGAACCTTCGGTCAAGCTGACAATCGTCGGCCCCGGCACGCCGCTGCCGATCTGCGATCTCGTCATCCTGCCTGGCTCGAAGGCAACGATTGCCGATCTTGCGGCCTTGCGGGCGGAGGGATGGGATGTCGATCTTAGCGCCCATATCCGCCGCGGCGGCCATGTTCTCGGGCTTTGTGGCGGCTATCAGATGCTGGGGCGAACACTGGCCGACCCTGATGGCACCGAGGGCCCAGCCCAGACCGTGGAGGGCCTCGGTTTGCTCAACATCGAAACGGTGCTGGCCGGTGACAAATCCCTGGCGCACGTGACGGGCGTTACCGTGGCCGATGAGACTCCTTGCTCGGGCTATGAAATGCATATCGGGCAGACGACGGGCCCTGACATCACCCGTCCGATGGTCAGGCTCGACGACGGACGCACCGATGGCGCCGTGTCACCCGATGGGCGCGTGATGGGCACCTATCTGCATGGTTTTTTCATGGAAACTGACCAGCGCAAGGCCTGGCTGACGAGGCTGGGTGGATCAAGTAGCGGCACCGATTATGGCACGCTGCAGGATCAGGTGCTGGACGATCTGGCCAATCATCTTGAGACGCATGTGGATCTCGACACCATTCTCGATCTCGCGCGCTAGTCCGTCAAAAACCAATCCAGCCGGTCAGAAGCGCAAGGACCACCGCAACCAGCGCCATGTTGGTCGCGCAGGAGATGATGAACAGGCCTAGCGCCCGGTCGATATCGTCGGCGTCGACCGTTTCACGGCCATTGCCCATCCAGGCATCATCAACCGCTTCGCCGCCGTAGACGCGTGGACCGCCGAGACGGATTTCGAGTGCGCCGGCCATTGCTGCCTCAGGCCAGCCGGCATTGGGTGAACGGTGGTGCCGGGCATCACGGAACACTGCGGTCGCCGCCTTACGCGGCTTCGCTTCCGGCAGCTTGACCAAAGCGGCGGTCAGGATGATCAGTGCTGACAGTCGCGATGCTGGTAGATTGACCAGATCATCCAGTCTCGCCGCGGCCCAGCCGAAAGCCCGGTGCTTGTCAGTCTTGTGACCGATCATGCTGTCAGCTGTGTTGATGGCCTTGTACATAACGATGCCGGGCAATCCGCCGATCGCCGCCCAGAACGCCGGTGCAATGACGCCATCCGAGAAATTCTCCGATAGGCTTTCCACCGCTGCGCGGCCAATGGCATGTTCGTCCAGCGTCTCGGGATCACGGCCAACGATCTTTGCGATCTCGCGCCGGCCACCCTCAAGCCCTTCGGAGCGCAGGGCCCGACCGACGGCATCAACATGCTCGTAGAGGCTCTTCTGCGCCAGGAGCGGCGCCATCAACAACCCTAGCGCGAGCACGGCCCACCACAGCGATAACAGGCTGAAAATCAGTGTCTGAAGCGCAACAGCGACGCCACCGGTGATCGCCAATAACGTCGCCAGCGTAACGATTCCGTTGAAGCGTCGACGTTCCTCCGGCAATGTCTCGCCATTCAACGCCTTATCGAGCCGGTCGATCAACCAACCCACCCAAATGACCGGATGCCCGATGCGACGGGTGATGGCGTCCGGCCAACCAAACAGTGCGTCCGCCAACAGGGCGACCAGAAGGGCCGGAAGCAAAAGCAGAGGTGACAGGGTCAGCATGACGGTCGGCTCGCAAATGGCGGCTCCCACCAGCCCTTCCCGCTTCGTCCAACCGCATGGCGGTGCACTGTCGCGGGCTGCGGCGGCCTATCCCGATGCAGCCCAACCGTGGATCGATCTGTCAACCGGTATCAATCCTTATCCGTGGCCATGGCCCGAGCCTGTGCCGCTCGTTGACGATACCGCCCTGACCCGCCTGCCCGATCCGGATGCGCAGGCGAAGCTGGAAGCCACCGCGGCTCGCGTCTATGGGGCACAGGATCCGGCGATGGTGGTTGCCGCACCCGGCACACAATCGCTGATAAGCCTGATGCCAATGGTGGTGCCGGCACGAAAGGCCGCCGTTCTCGGCCCGACTTACTCCGAACATGCCATTGCATGGGGACAGCGCGGACGGCACGTCGATGTCATCACCGAGTTTGGCGCTCTGCGTGATCATGACGTCCTGGCTGTGGTGAACCCCAACAATCCCGATGGGCGTACGTTTTCGCCAACCGACCTCATAACCGCAATGCGGGGCCGCGGTCTTCTGGTGATTGACGAAGCCTTCGCCGATCTGGAAGGCCGCGGCATTTCAGCAGTGCCGCATATCGGGCAGACCGACACCATCGTTTTGCGTTCCTTCGGCAAGACCTATGGTCTGGCCGGTGTGCGGCTCGGCTTCGCGATCGCCCGGATCGATATCGCACAGCACATCCGACAGGCACTTGGGCCGTGGGCGGTCAGTGGTGCGGCAGTCCAGATCGGTACAACAGCGCTTGGTGATACCGGCTGGGCTGCGCGCATGTGCGGCAAGCTGGCCGCAGAAGCGAGCCGCCTTGACGGCGTCCTGCGGCAGGCGCGGCTTGAGATCGTAGGTGGTACCAGACTGTTCCGGTTGGTGCAGACACCGGATGCTGCTGAGTTGTTCGATCGTTTGTGTCAATTCGGCATTCTGACCCGCAAATTCGACGATCGCCCTGAACTGCTCCGCTTCGGCATCCCGCAGGAGGCAGCGCTAGAACGGCTCGAAGCGGCGCTCTCAATCGTCCGGTAGCGGTGTGCGGTTGAGGCGCAGACCTTCCCTCCTGGTATCGGGCAATTCGGTGCCTATGTGTGACGTCTATCTGCCGATCAGATAGGTCACCAGGATCGGCTGCCAGCTCAGCAGCACCAGAACCAGAATGGTCGACACCAGGAATGGCAAGAGTGCCTTGAAAACCTTGCCAGGTGCCACCTGGGCCATAGCAGCGGTCACATACAGCCCTGCCCCGACAGGTGGTGTCAGAAGGCCGAGGATCAGATTGATGCAGACCACCACTCCGAAATGATAGGGGTCGATGCCGAACACTTCGGTGGCAATCGGCAGCAGGATTGGCACCACCATGATCAGTGCCGCGATACCATCGATGATCATGCCAACGAGCAGCAGCATGACGTTGACCAACAGCATGAAGACGAACGGATTGTCGGTCAGGCCACTGGCCCAGGCCGCAACCGTCTGCGGCACCTGTTCATAGATCAGGACCCAGCCGAAGATGTTGGCAGCTGCAATCAGGAAGGTCACCGCCGAGGAGTTGATCGCGGTGTCGAAGAATACTTTCGGCATCGCATCGAAGGTGAGATCGCCGTAGACGAACTTTCCGATGATGAAGGCTGCGACGACGGCAAGTGCTGCGCTCTCGGTTGGAGTGGCTATGCCAAAGACGATCCCGCCGATGATGACAAACGGGATCGATAAAGCCGGAATACCGGCGAGCAGCGCCTTCAGGCTTTCGTTGCGCGTGGCTCGTGCTGTCTTGGGGAAATCGACGAAGAGACCGAGTATCGCAATTGAGATCAGAAAAGCGCCGGAAAGGATTAGGCCGGGGATGATCCCGGCAATGAACAGGTCACCGATCGCGATCTGTGCCAGCACGCCAAAGATGACGAACAGCATGGACGGCGGAATGATTGGTGACAGCAACCCGCCGGCCGCGGTCAACGCTCCCGCAAAGGCGCGATCGTAGCCCTGTTTCTCCATCTCTGGGACCATGACGCGGCTCATCACCGCGATCTGCGCCACCGCAGATCCCATGATGGAGGCCATCATCATGTTGGCGATCAGGTTGATGTAGGCGAGCCCGCCGCGCACCCCACCCATGAAGACCGACGCCATGGCGACCAGCCGCTTGGTCAACCCGCCGGCATTCATCAACTCACCAGCGAGCATAAAGAGCGGGATGGCGAGCAGGCCGTAACTCTCGATGCCGCTGAACAACTGCTGCATGAACGAGCCGTAGAGCGCGCTATTGCCCGACAGCCAGATATACAGCGTACCGGTAATCATCAGCACGAAACTGATCGGCACGCCTGCGAGTAGAATTGCAGCAAAGACGGCCCCGGTCATGTGACAGCAGGCCTCATGCGACTTCGACCTCGGAACGACCGGCCAGCCGATCGATAAGATTGGCAGCAGCATGGACCGTACACGTCAACGCAAACCAGGGCATGACCAGCCAGATCCAGAACTTCTGGATACCGACAGTGGTCGTCGGCTCGTCATAGATGAAATTGAAGGTCGTGCCCGAGAACGCATCGGGGTCGAAGCCTGCAGCCATGATCCCCGGAGGGTCATACCAAACCCAGGCCAGCCAGATCATGAAGGCACTGAAGGCCAGGAGCAGGACATCGATCACCAGCTCCATGGCGTTGCGCGGGCCTTCAGGTACCATCACCGCAAACACGGTGACCCGCACATGCCGGCGCATGCGCAAGGTCAGGCTCGCGCCGATGAACACGAGCCAGATCATGCAATAGATCGCGGTCTCGTCGACCCAGTAGATCGCCGCCCCGAATGCCCGGGTGACCACGTTTAGCATGATCAGGCCGACAAGGATCGCAATCAGCGCGGTCAGCAGCAGGCGCTCAAACCGCGCGAGCCCATCCGATGCCGCCGAGACAAACCCCATTGCCGAAATCCC
>JBCDCP010000077.1:0-15009 GCA_039181495.1 Pseudomonadota bacterium
GGCGCAGATTATTCCGTGGAACTACCCTCTGGAAATGACAGCGCGGTCGCTGTCAGCAGCGATCGCCACGGGCAATACCTGCGTGATCAAGACGCCTGAGCTCGATCCGCTGAGTAACGCCTATTTCGCGCTTGCCGCGGAATAATCTGCGCCGAGACGCCATAGGGTTCGTGCACGGTGAAATCGAAATAGCCTTTGCCGAGTGGCACCGAACGCCCTTCGACGGTTTCAGCCTGATTCCCGTAATATTCGAAGTACCGCGCCGCGCCCTGCACCTCCATGCGCGCTTCCCACAAGGGTTTGCCCGCTTCAAGCGTCAGAATCGGCGCGATCTCATCGACGTGGTCGAGAATGTACTGGCCCATATCACGCAGCATGCGGCCGCGTTCGACCGGGCGGAGGTCAGACAGTACCCCGGAAACATGACAGCGCCGGGCTGCCGCCACGGCCCGATCGATGTCGGCAGCATCGGCGCAGGCCTGTTCGGCCAGCGGCTCTCCCGATCCCGGATCCTCGATCGTGATCCGGCCCGCTCCACCATCGCAGAAAGCACCGTCGATGTAATTCTGCCAGTAGGGTTTGACCTCAACACTATGGCCCATCAACGGCCTCCCGCATCCACTGCTGCAACACCTTTACGGAGTGCTCGGAATTCACGCCACAGGCGGGGTCTATCACGAGCGGGCCAGGTCGGTAACCACGGCTTCGCATGCCCCGTTGCACCGATTCCACCAGGTGAATGTCCTCTTCGACGGTTGTCGCCCTGTCCTGAACGGCAAGTCGGCGGACCACCTCTGAGTCGACCCCATCGATGGTGTACCAGCCGCGCCAGACCGTGACATGGCCAGAGTCCTTTGGGCGCCAGTGATAGGTGTTCAGCACGTTGCCCGGATAGACCTGAAACGAGAACATCGGCCACAGGAACCACGATGAGTAGGAGCCCGCGGTCTCATTGGCATTGAGATCGACCGGATAACTCATCCGGTCGAGGTTCTGGCACTCCGTGGTGTGCCGAAGGCATTGGCCCTGGGGTTGAATATCGTATGTTTCCGGCTTGACCACGCCCTTTGCAAAGGTCGGGTGGTTGAGCTGGCAGTGATAGCACTCGGAGTAATTCTCGACCGAGACCTTCCAGTTGCAGGCCTCGGGGATCTCCACCCATTCCAGCGGGCGCAGCTGATCTATGTGGGGGACGAAAGACCTCAGCTCTTCGCGGACCCTTGGGAACTGGGTGTCCATATCCGGAGCATCCGGATCGAGGTTGACGAACAGAAAGCCGAGAAAATTCTCGACGGGCACGCTGCTCAGGCAAACCTCATTGCGGTCAAACCCGGTCACGGACCGGATGTTTGGCCCCATCCGTAAGCGTCCGGTGAGCTCATAGGTCCAGGCGTGATAGGGGCAGACCAGCAGCTTGGCGTTGCCTTCGCCCTGAACGAGCTGGTGCGCCCGGTGCTGGCAGACATTGTAAAAGCATCGGATCTCATCATCGCGATCGCGCAGCAGGATCAGGCTCTCGCCGGCAACTTCGGTGGTGAAGTAATCGCCTGGTTTCTCGAGCTGCGAGACATGGCCGGCAAATTGCCAGCTTCGCGCGAAAAGACCGACCTCTTCGGCAGTAAAGATGTCCGGATCGGTGTAGTAACGGGCTTCAAGGCTGCGAACGAGGTCGGCATGCGCGGTCATGTTGCATCTCCATCCTCCGGGCCATCATTGGCCTCATTGTCTGATCCGTTTTCCGGCGGCCAGCTGTCCCGCCAGTCTTCCTGGTAGACGCCCAGTGCCTTGCGTTGCGCGTGCGTATCGGTGATGGCCGCGATGATATGCGGCTTGGCATCGGCAATGACGAACGCCATCAACGCTTCCAGAAGCGCCAGTGCGCCCACAGTGGACGGGAAGAACAGGGGTGTGTCTGTCGCAACTGCGAAGCCGTATTGACTGCCCGCGACAAGCGGTGACGCCGGGCTGTCTGAAATGCCGATCACCGTCATGCCGAGGTCTTTCGCAGCCTCAACCGCGTCAAGGACTTCGGACCGGTATGGCTTGAAGGTCATGGCAATCAGCACGTCGTCCGTACTGCCATGGGCAAGATCGCTGCGCGCCGTGCCGCCAGGGGAGGGGACGGCATAGACCCGCTCCATGGCAAGGCTGGCCAGATAAGCAAAATTTTGCGCAAGCGTGTGGTTCACACCCAAACCGAGGATATAGGTCTTGCGGCTGGCCACGATCGCGTCTGCTGCGGCTTTGAGCTTGTCCGCGTCCGTGGCTGCAAAGGTCTGCTCAACCGCGGAAATGGCACTCGATGCCATATCGGCATAGAGCCCGCCCAGTTCGCCGCTCTGGCCAAGCGATTGCAGCCAGCGTGCCCGATCCGGGTAAGATGCGTTGCCGCGCCGGATTTCCTCGCGAAAAGGCGCGCGGAAGTCATCATATCCCTCAAACCCGGCAATGCGGGCCATCCGCACCACGGTGTTTGGTTTAACGCCGGCCGCATCAGCGATCTCGCGCACCGAACTGACGCCGACATCATTCGGATTCTCAAGCACATAGGCCGCGGCCTTGCGAATCTCGGGTGTGAGATCCGGCATGGCGCCGGACAGTGTCTGCAGTGCCTCTACGGATGTGGCTTCAGACGAAAATGGTACATTCATATCAATCATGATTGACGATCGTACAAATGTTCGATTAGCCTGTCCATCACAATCGCACATCGCTTCTCAGGATTACGCCCATGGGCAAACAGGCACCGGCCGAGGCGAAGGCCGAATTCCCAAAATACGCTGAAGTGGTCATCGTCGGTGGCGGCATTATGGGCTGCGGGCTGGCCTATCATCTGGCCCACGAGGGATGCACGGACGTCGTTCTGCTCGAAAAGGCCGAGCTCACGTCCGGCTCGACCTGGCATGCTGCCGGGCAGATCACGCACTCGACGTCGAGCTACGGGCTTGGCCGCTGCGTTGGCTACAACATTGACCTCTATGCCGGAAAGCTCGAGGCCGAGACTGGACAGTCCGTCACCTGGCATGGCTGCGGCTCATTCAGGCTTGCCTACACCGAAGACGAGATGGACTGGCTGCACCAGACCCTGAGCGTTGGCCGCGCACTCGGCTTCCCGATGGAACTCGTCGGCCCGGACCGCATCGCCGAACTGCATCCGTTCTATAATCTCGACGGCGTTCTTGGCGGGCTGCACACACCGGACGACGGTCACGTCGACCCCTCCGGCGTCACCATGGCACTGGCGATTGGTGCGCGTCAGCTGGGCACCAGAATCATCCGGCGCTGCCAGGCGACTGATATCAAGCGCACAGACCGCTGCACATGGCGCGTGTCGACCGATAAAGGCGACATCGAATGCGAGCACGTGGTCAACGCTGGTGGCACCTATGCCCGCCAGATGGGGGAATGGTCCGGCCTCCAATTGCCGATGACCTCGATGACGCACCACTACTTCGTCACCGATCCCGTCGATGAATTCATGGCGCTGGAGACCGAACTGCCGGTCATCCGGGACGACAAGCTCGTGTCAGGCTACATCCGCATGGAGCAGAAGGCTGGCCTTATTGGGATCTACGAAAAAGAGGACCCCAATGCGGTCTGGCTGGAACACTGCCCGTGGGAGGCCGAAAACGAGCTGTTCGATCCGGACTATGACCGCGTCATGCCATGGCTTGAGAACGCTATGGACCGCATGCCGGTACTTGCCGACAAAGGCCTCAAGCGCGCCGTCCATGGTGCCATCTCGCACCCGCCAGATGGCAATCCGATGATCGGCCCGGCGCCAGGTGCGCCAAACTACTGGTGTTGCTGCGGCACCCAGATCGGCATTGGCTGTGGTCCCGGCCTGACCCGCGAACTGGCCCGCTGGATGGTGCATGGCGCAGCCGACATTTCCATGCGTGAGTTCGATCCCCGCCGCTTTGGAGACTACGCAACGCCGGACTGGCAGGTCGTAAAGGCCAAAGAGGACTATTGCCTGCGCCACGAAATCCCGTTCCCCCATATCAACCGGTTGGCCGGCCGACCGGTCGAACCGAGCCCGCTCTATGATCGGCTCAAGGAAAAGGGCGCGGTGTTCGAGGAGGTCTACGGCCACGAACGACCACGCTGGTTCGCAACAGACGGTGTGGAGCAGCGCGACCACTACTCCTTCCGCCGCAACGTCGTGCATGACGTCGTCGGAGCCGAGGTAAAGGCTGTCAGGGAAGCCGCGGGCATCATGGATGTCTCAGCCTTCACCAAGGTCGAGGTCGCCGGTCGTGATGCGGAAGCCTTCCTGGAGCGGCTGGTGGCCAACACGCTGCCCAAGAAGACCGGCGGAATCGTTTTGACCCATATGCTCAACCGCCGTGGCCGGATTGAGCTGGAAACAACGCTCATCCGACTTGGCGACAACCGGTTCTACCTTGTCTGTGCTGCCTTCTTTGAACAGCGGCTGCTCGACCATCTGCAGGCCTACAAGACGGCCGACACAGAGGTGGTCGTCACCAACTTGTCCGACTTCTGGTCGGCCATGGCGCTGCAGGGGCCGCGAGCACGCGAAATCCTCCAGCCAAACACCGCTGCAGGCCTCGACAACGCCTCTTTTCGCTGGCTCACGGCGCAGGAAATCACCGTGGCCGGGCACAAGGTCTGGGCATTGCGCATGTCCTATGCCGGTGAACTGGGTTGGGAATTCCACGGTCCCCGCGACGCCTTTCCGGACATCTATGACGCGCTCTGGACCACGGGCGAACCGCTGGGTCTGGTGGACTACGGTTCATTCGCCATGAACGTCATGCGCCTGGAGAAGGCATTCAAAGGTGCAGGCGAACTGACCAATGAAGTGACCCTGCCTGAAGCCGATGTCATGCGCTTTGTTAAGCTCGATCCGGACCGCAAGCCGGAATTCGTTGGCCGCGAACAGACCATCACGAGTCTCGAATCTGAAAGCCGCCCGTGGGCATGCGTCTATCTTGAAATCGAGCCTGACGGCGAGATGGACGGACACGGAGGTGAGGCAGTGTTGTTGAACGGAGAACGGGTCGGGGCGACGAGTTCGGTGGCCTATGGGCACAGCGTCGGAAAGATCATGGCGTTTGCTTACGTTAAGCCGGAAGCAGCCAAACCCGGCACGGAACTCGACGTTGTGATCATGGGCGAGCGACGTCCCGCCCGTGTGCTGGCCGAGCCGGCCTATGATCCCGAGAGCCTGTTGCCGCGTGCAGATGCGGCTGCCTCGGATGCGTCGGTCGAGGCCGCGGAGTGAGCAACATTCCCGACACAATGGACGCCATGGTGCTGATGCGGCATGGCGGACTCGATGCACTCGAATTCAAGACCGACTGGCCGGTTCCGAAACCGGGTGAAAGCGAGGTACTGCTCAGGGTGCTGGCCTGCGGGCTCAACAACACCGATGTGAACACCCGCTCGGGCTGGTACTCCAAGAACGTCACTGAAGCGACGACCGGCGATGGCTACACCGAGGTTGGCCAGGACGATCCGACCTGGGGAGGTTCGCCGATCCAGTTTCCCCGCATCCAGGGGGCAGATGTGTGCGGCGAAGTTGTGCAGGGACCTGCTGAGCTAATCGGCAAGAGGGTCATTTCTGATAACTGGATCCGCGATTGGAGCGACCCGCTCAATCAGAACAAGATGGTCTATTTTGGCTCCGAGCGGGATGGCGGCTTTGCGCAGTACGCCACTATCCCGATCAAGAATGCCGGTGTCGTTGACAGCGATCTGTCTGATGCCGAACTCGCGACATTCAGCTGTTCCTACTCGACCGCTGAGGGCATGCTGTCGCGTGCCGGCGTCGGCGCGGGCGATCGGGTACTTATCACCGGTGCGTCCGGCGGTGTCGGTTCGGCGCTGATCCAGCTTGCCCGGCGGCGTGGCGCCATGACCATCGCGCTTGCCTCTGAAAGCAAACACGACGCGATCCGCGACATGGGTGCCGACGTGGTACTGCCTCGTGCACCGGAGGATTTGCGGCAGGCGCTGCTCGATACCACAGGGCATGACACTGTCACTGTGGTCGCCGATATCGTTGGCGGGCCATACTTCGGCACACTGATTGAGGCGCTGGCACGCGGCGGCGGCTACACTTGCTCTGGCGCAATCGCGGGGCCGATCGTCGAACTCGATCTCAGGACGTTCTATCTCAACGACCTGACATTTACCGGTTCGACGGCGATCCCGCCGCACATCTTCGATGATCTGTTGGGCTATATCGAGCGCCGCGAAGTCAAGCCGCTATTGGCCGCCACCTTTCCACTCAGCGAACTGCACGCTGCCCAGCAGATGTTCATCGACAAACGCCATGTCGGCAACATTGTCGTCATCCCGTGAGGCGCAGCAGTGATGTCGTCTCGGGTTCCGGTAGATTTGGCAACGCCTGCACTGGTTGCAGATGGCATTCTGGTATTGAATCGGTTGTCTCTGCCTGTCTCAACCCGACGCCAAAGCCATGTTCAGCTCGCTCGACACATCTCATCTCATAATCGCGCTGGTCGTCTTTGCGCTGACTGTGGCCGGCATTGCCGTACTCACACCGCGGGCGCCCCGACGGGATACGGTGCAACGAGAGCTCGAGAAAGCCGAGTTCCGTCGCCGCATCGAAGAGAGGCTCGATGTACACGAAGCAAAATCTGCCGAACCTGCCTCGGCTGCAGACCCGGAGACCTACCGGCCCAAAGGGTTCCAGCGGGTGTTCAAGATCATCTTCATCATCGGCTGGCTCATCGGCTGGAGCGCAGGCATCGTTTTCGTGTTCAGCAGCTTGATGGAAGAGGGCGGCGACTCCTCGCGCATATTCCTGGCGTGCTGGCTTCTCGCAGCTGTCGCGGCCTGGATTTATGTCATCTACATCCTGATCAAGCTGATACGCGGCGATCCCATTCCGCGTCCGCGCAATTCTGGGTTCTGACGTCAGATCAACGCACTGTGGCGGTGGTCCAATGAAGATCACCGGTATCTCCATCTACCGTACCGCCTTGCCCTATGTCGGTGGATCCTACGGTTGGGGACGCGGCAACGCGATCACCACAGCCTACTCCTCGGTGGTGGTGATCGAGACCGATGCCGGGTTAACGGGCTGCGGCGAGTTCTGCCCGTGTGGCGAGAACTACATGGAGGCCCACAGCCAGGGCGTCGAGGCTGCAGCGCGGCTTATTGCACCAGCATTGCTGGGTGAAGATCCGCGCCATGTCGGCCGCATCGAACAGATCATGGATCACGTCATTCGTGGCCATGGTTATGCCAAGGCGCCATTCGATGCCGCCTGCTGGGACCTGCTCGGCCAGTCGCTCGACACGCCGGTCTACATGCTATTGGGCGGCAAGCTGACCGACGGCGTGCCGCTGTATCGCGTCGCCCCGCAAAAGCCACCTGCAGAGATGGTGGCAGAGATGGAGCAGCACCGGGCTACGGGATATGGCCAGTTCCAGATCAAGGTCGGCGCTGATTGGGCGTCCGACATTGACCGCATTCGCGCCACGGTGCCAGCACTCAAGCCCGGTGAGAAGGCGTTTGCCGACGCTAATCAGGGGTGGCGCGTCGATGAGGCAGTTCGGGTTGCGCGCGCCACGCGCGATCTCGACTTCTTTCTCGAGCAGCCTTGCCAGACCTATGAGGAGTGTCAGCAGGTTCGCAGCCGTACCGACCTGCCCATGAAACTGGACGAATGCATCACCGACATGCGCTCGGCGACCCGTGCCGTCGAGGATCGTGGTGCCGAAGTCATCTGTCTCAAGGTGGCCAAGCAGGGTGGGCTGTCCAAGGCTCGCCGGATGAGGGACTACCTCGTTGACAACCGCATGCCTGTCGTCGTTGAGGATGGCTGGGGCGGTGAAATCGTGACGGCCACGCTGGCGCATCTGGCCGTATCGACACCGTCGGATTTCCTGATCAACGGAACCGACCTTCACAACTACAACACCCGCTCAACCGGATGGCCTGGCCCGGAAACCCGCAACGGACGGCTGCTCGCCCCCGAGGCACCGGGCTTGGGCGTGACGCCGGACATCGACAGCCTTGGGCCACCTATAGCTGTCTATGGGGTGGTCGGGTCGCAGCATGTTCCGGTGGTGGCACTTGGAGAAACGGCATGAGTCGAGAACCGGCAACGGCGACCCAAATGATCGATGATGAGCGCGTCCGGGTAACCCGCTTCGACTTCGCAGCTGGCGCCGAAACCGGCTGGCACATCCACGAACATGACTATGTGATCGTCACGCTGACTGATTGTCATATGTTGCTGGAAGAACCCGGCGGCACGTCGCGAAACGTCACAATCGAGGCCGGGACCAGCTACCGCCGGGAGCAGGGTGTCGAGCATAACGTCGTCAATGATGGCAAGGCCCCCATGGCGTTCATCGAGGTCGAGCTCAAATGAAGATCAGCTCGATAACCGTCTATCAGGTCGATCTGCCGCTGGAGCACCCTTACTGGCTCTCGGGCGGCCGACTGAAATTCGAGGTCCTCGACGCCACTCTCGTCAGGATCGACACCGATGAAGGCGTCACCGGTTGGGGTGAGGGGACACCATGGGGCCATACCTATGTCCCCGCACATGGACCGGGCATTCGCGCGGGAATCGAAACCATCGCTCCTTTCGTCCTGGGTCTTGATCCAAGGTTTGTTCTGACGGTCGAACGCACAATGGACCTGGCCCTTCCGGGGCACCTCTATGCCAAGGCACCAATCGACATGGCCTGCTGGGACATAGCCGGGCAGGTGGCGGATTTGCCGATTGCCGATCTCATGGGCGGTGGCAGCAGAACCCCGAAGCCGATCGCGGCTTCGGTTGGGGCGAAGACGGTCCGAGAAACCAGAGACGTCATGGACCGCTACCGGGAACGTGGATATGTCGCCCATTCGGTCAAGATCGGCGGTGATGTCGATCGTGATATCGCGCGCATCCGCGATGTCGAGGCGCACCGACCTGATGGCGAGCGCATTCTTTACGATGTCAACCGTAGCTGGACCCGTTCCCAGGCGCTGCAGGTCATGCGCGCCACCGAAGATCTCTGCGTGATGTTCGAGCAGCCTTGCGAAACGCTCGACGATATCGCCGCGATCCGTCCGTTGCACGCCGCACCGGTAAGTGTCGACGAGACACTGGTCACCCTGCAGGACGCGTCCCGCATCGCTCGCGATGGACTGGCCGAAGTGTTCGGCATCAAGATCAATCGCGTTGGCGGGCTGACAAAGGCTACCCGCATTCGCGATATGGCGTTGGCCCACGGCATCGACATCTATGTCATGGCGACCGGGGGCTCGGTGCTTGCGGACACCGAGGCGCTGCATATGGCGGCCACCGTTCCCGATGAGAAGATGCTCGGCGTGTGGGCCTGCCAGGACATGATTACGGCCGAGATCGCGCAGGGGCAGGGCCCGCGCGCGACCGACGGTCATCTTCAGCTGACGGATGCGCCGGGCCTCGGCGTGCACCCCGATCCGGACGCGTTGGGAGCTCCGGTTGCGGTTTATGGAGATGGCGCATGAAGCCCTTCAGTATCACCAGTCCGGCCATCGGTGCTGCCGGCAAGATTGCCGAGATCACGCTCTGGAAAGTGCCTCTGACCAGCCACGTCACCTACACCATGTCCGACGGCAAGGAATGCGCAACGGTCGACTCGATTGTCTTGCGCCTGCGCACCGATAATGGCCTTGATGGCTGGGGCGAGATCTGCCCGATCCCACACTATCTGCCGGCCTATGCCGATGGTGTAGCACCAGCGGTCATGCACCTCGCTGACGAGCTTATCGGCGTTGACCCGTCCGGCCCCGAGGCCACGATGCGCAAACTGGACGGGTTTCTGCCGGGCCACGGCTACGCCAAATCGGCGATCGACATGGCGCTGTGGGATCTCTTCGGCAAATCGGTCGGTCAACCCCTCTACGCGCTTCTGGGCGGGCGTACACGCGCCGACATGCCACTCTATCATTCGATCACCTGCATCGCGCCGGACGAGATGGCGCGCATCGCCAGCGAGGCCCTTGATCAGGGCATGCGGCAGTTCCAGGCCAAGCTCGGCGCCGATGACGACTGGCAGGCCGATGTCGAGCGGCTGGTCAAGGTACGAGAGGCGGTGGGTCCGGGACCACTCGTCTATGGCGACTGGAACTGTGGGGCGAGCCAGCTTCACGCAACCCGGGTGGGCCGGGCGGTTGCCCACCTCGATGTGATGCTGGAGCAACCCTGCGCGACCCTTGATGAATGCGCCGCCGTCCGCGCCGCCACTGGCTTGCCAATGAAGATCGATGAGCTGGCGCACGACTTTGAGAGCCTCATGAAGGCCCACGGTCTGGGCTGCATGGACGCTCTGGCATTGAAGTTGTCGAAATTCGGTGGCCTCAGCGCGTCGAGGCGGGCTCGCGACATCTGCGTCGAACTCGGCACGCAGATGTGCGTCGAATGCGTTTGGGGATCCGACATCGTCATGGCGGCAGCATTACATCTGGCTGCCAGTTGCCCGGTTGGGAGCCTGATGAATACCTGCGATCTGTCGGGCTACGTTGCACCGCGCATCGCACCGGACGCGCCGGTCCGGCAAAACGGCCGGATCGCGCCGCCCGAGGGGCCTGGTCTCGGCATTACGCCGGACCTGACCGTCCTTGGTACACCAATCGCCCAATGTTCATAAGCCGCAAGCACCGCATCACAGGAGCGCCGCGATGAAAGCCGATATTAGCCAAACCGAGTGGGCCGAGCGGGCCCGCGCCGTATTGCCAGGCGGCGGTTTCGGCAATTTCGATCCCTCGATCTTCATCCGCGAAGGTAAGGGTGCGCGGGTCTGGGACGAGGACGGCAATGAGTATGTCGACTACCTCATTGGGTCAGGCCCGATGCTGCTGGGGCATAGCCACCCCGAGGTCCTCGAGGTCGTGGCAGAGCAGATGCCCAAGGGGCAGACCTTCTTTGCCAACAACACGCTCGCCATCGAACTGGCCGAGGAAATCTGCCGTGCTGTGCCGTGTGCCGAGCAGGTTCGCTATCTGTCGTCCGGCGGGGAAGCGGACATGTATGCTATGCGGCTGGCCCGCGCCTTCACCGGGCGCGATAAAATTCTGAAATTCGAAGGTGGCTATCACGGCATGTGTGCCGAAGCACAGATGAGCCTCGCGCCGAAGACACTCGTCAACTTCCCGCTTGCTGTTCCTGACAGTGCCGGCATCCCGCAAGGTGTCAGGGATGACATGCTGATCGCGCCGTTCAACGATGTCGCGTTCCTTGAAAGCCTTCTCAAGGAACATGGTGACCAGATTGCCGGCCTGATCGTCGAACCGCTTCAGCGCATTATTCCTCCGCAGGAAGGCTTCCTTGAAGCCGTCCGCGATCTTTGTAGCCGTTATGGCATTGTGCTCATCTTCGATGAGGTCGTAACCGGGTTCCGCTTTGCCTATGGCGGTGCGCAGGAAGCCTATGGCGTGGTGCCTGACCTGTGCACGCTCGGCAAGGTGATCGGCGGCGGCTTTCCGCTCGCGGCTGTGGTTGGGCGCAAGGACATCATGGTCCATTTCGATGCCCATGCGGTGGCGCACGATCGGTGGCTGATGATGCTGGGCACACTGTCGGGAAACCCGGTCGCCGCTGCTGCAGGTCTGAAGACGATGGAAATTCTCCGCCGTCCCGGCAACTACGACCGGCTGATGGCACTGGGCGAGCAGCTCATGGGGATGTTCTCATCCCATCTCGACAGTCATGGCATTGCCCATCGTGTTGTCGGCCACCCCGCGCTCTTCGACATTGTGTTCATCGATCGTGATGTGCGTGATTACCGTGATGTCTTTGCCGCCGACACCGCGCGCAATGCCCGATTCAACGCCGTGTTGCGCCAGCACGGTGTGTTCAAGTCGCCAGGCAAAGTCTATCCTTGTCTTGCCCTGACCGATGACGATTTGGCTCTGACCGACCGGGCGATCGCGGCGGCTGCGACCGCTATCACGGAAAACTGAGGGCAAGGCTGCCGGAAAACCGTTGCAAATGGCGATGCGTAACGCTCTGTAATCATGAGGAGAATCTCAAGGTTCAAGGGTGGCACATGATCCGCATCGCAGCATCGCTGGTGTTGGCCGCAACCTTGGCCCTTCCAGGCCTGGCCACACCGGGATCGGCCGAGGGCACCACCATCAGCTTCCTCAATGGCAGCTGGGCGCAGCAGCGTTTCTTGTTCAAGCGGTCAAACGACTACGCAATCGAACAGGACACGCTGACGATCGATTCCTATCGCAGCGTTTCGATACTGTATTCCCGCCTCCCCGAGAGCTTGTGGAACGCACGCGGCGCCCGCTGGGATTGGGCCGTGCTGCAGTCCGCGCCGGCAACCGATCTGACCAGTCGCGGCGGCGATGACCGCAACATCGCGGTCTATTTCATCTTCCTTCCCCCCGATCGGGCGCAGGCTACGCGCAACCGCAACATTCGGCGGCTTCTGAATGAACCCAGTGTAAGGGCACTCGCCTATGTCTGGGGAGGACGACATGAAGCCGGTTCGGTCCTGCCCAGCCCCTATATGGACAACCGGGGCGTGACCATCGTGCAGCGTCCTGCCGGTGTCGGACAGTTCACCGAGGAAATTGATCTGGCGGCCGATTTCCGGCGCGCCTTCGGGTCAGAGCCGACCGCACTCGCAGGTCTGGCGATTTCGGCGGACACCGACGACACCCGCAGCATGGTGCAGGCCCGGCTGTCGAGCATATTGCTTCGCTAGCCGTCTGGCCTGCTCTTGAGTGTCACGAGCGGACGACCATCACCGATTGAGGTGTGGCGCGGACAACGTGATCGGCATTCGGCCCGATCAGAATGTCGGTCAGTTCCGGCCTGTGAGACGCCATCACGATGAGGTCGCAACCCGCCTTATCGGCGGTTTCCACGATCTGGCGATAGACTTGTCCAACGGCTAGGTGCTCGGTCACCTCGCGCCCCTTCAGCTGCGCGCCAACGAGTTTGCTGAGTTCTTCGGCAGCATGACGCGCCGAGCTTTCCTCAAAGTCCTTCGGGAAGTACTGCGCCACCATCGAGGTGCGGATGTCCTGCACAACGTTCAGCACATGCAGCTCCGCCCCAAACGTGTCGGCGAGCTTGACGGCGACCGGCAGCGCTTTTTGCCAGGAACTTTCATGGGCCAGATCGATCGGAACGAGGATTGCCTTGTACATGATTCAGCCCTCCTGCGTGGCCGCTTGGGCGGGTGCTGTCGACGCAGCCCGCCGCCGCTGCAACATGACCACAAGCCCCAACAAGAGCAGGGCCGGGATGTAAATGAAGTACTTTGACGGCGGAGATGCCGGCTTCAGCACCTCGACGATTTCCTGATCCCAGTCGAGCCCGATATCCTGCGCCGGTGAGCCGAAGGCGACGTCGTCGATGATCGTCTTGCCCTCACGGTCAACGAGCGTCAGGCCCGCCCCCTCGAGCCGTTCAGCACCGGATTCCCCGTCCGGCAGATCGAGAAGCACGACCCACTGCCGTTCGTCACCGACATCGTCGAGGCCGGATATCCGCAACCGCAGATATTCGCCCGACGGGACCAGTTCGGCGGCTTGCGCAATCTCCGTCGGCGGCACGTTCTCATAGGGCGGGAAGACCTGGTCCATCCAGAAACCTGGACGGAAGAAGGTGAACGCCAGCAAGAGCAGCGCTGCGGTCTCCCACATGCGGTTCCGGGCCAGGAACCAGCCTTGCGTTGCGGCCGCAAACAACAGCATCGCCAGTGTCGCAACACAGAAGATGAAGATGCCCTGGACCAGACTGACATCGATCAGCAGCAGTTCAGTGTTGAAGATAAACAGGAAGGGCAGGGCTGCCGTGCGCAGCGAGTAGAAGAAGGCGACAAACCCTGTTCGGATCGGATCGCCACCGGAGACCGCCGCAGCGGCGAAAGACGCAAGCCCAACCGGCGGCGTCACATCCGCCATGATACCGAAATAGAAGACGAACAGATGCACCGCGATGAGCGGCACGATCAGCCCGTTTTCCTGCCCCAACGTCACGATGACCGGAGCCAGCAGAGCCGAGACAACAATATAGTTGGCCGTGGTCGGAAGCCCCATGCCAAGGATCAGCGACAGGATCGCGGTGAGGAACAGGATGGCCAGCAGGTTGCCACCCGACAGCACTTCGACAACGTCCGCCAATGCCGAACCAACACCGGTCTGCGACACTGCCCCAACGATGATCCCGGCCGTCGCCGTGGCGATGCCAATACCGATCATGTTGCGGGCGCCTGAAATCAGCCCCTCTATGAGTTCGTCAAAACCGCGCCTGATCTGAGCGGCCATGTCCGTCTGCTTGCGGAAGAACGCAAACAGCGGCCTTTGCGTGATCAGAATGAAGATCATGAAGGCCGACGCCCAGAACGCGGACAGGCCTGGCGAGAGGCGTTCGACCATCAGCGCCCAGACCAGCACGACAACGGGCAGGATGAAATGCAGTCCGGACTTGATCGTCGGGCCCGGCAGCGGGAGCGTCGACACCGGCGCATTGGGATCATCCATTTTTGGCTCAGGGTAGTTCGAGCCGAACGCGACAAGCCCGACATAGACCGCGGTTAGAAATGCGAAGATGATGTAGGGCGATGCCGCGCCGAAGGTCGGCCGGACCCATCCCATTCCGTAATAGACGGCAAACGAGATGGCGCAGAGCACCAGAACGCCAAAGACGAATCCGACAAGTCGCCGCAGCAGCGGACCTGGCGTGTAGGCCCGAGGCAGGCCTTCCATGCCTGCCTTCGCGGCTTCCAGATGCACGATGTAGACCAGTGCGATGTAGGAGATCAGCGCCGGCAGGAAGGCGTGCTTGACGACATCGAAATACGGGATGCCGACATATTCGACCATCAGGAACGCAGCCGCGCCCATGACTGGCGGCATGATCTGGCCATTGACCGAGGATGCCACCTCCACTGCGCCGGCTTTCTCTGACGAAAACCCGACTTTCTTCATCAATGGGATGGTGAACGTTCCGGTCGTGACAACATTGGCGATCGAAGATCCGGAGATCAGACCCGTCATCGCCGAGGACAC
>JBCDCP010000078.1:0-14302 GCA_039181495.1 Pseudomonadota bacterium
ATTGGCGCTCACCACATACACCCGGCCACCGGCCACCGTCGGGGCGCCGCGGCCCGGGGCGGACATCTTGGTCTGCCAGACCTGCTGACCGCTGGCGATGCTGACGGCTGTCAGATTTCCGTAAGGACTGGCGATGAAAACTAGACCGTTGGAGGCCGCCACCCCACCGCCGGAGGCGGCAGGTCCACGTTCGTCCTCTGGCCGCGTGGCTAACGACCATCCGCGACCACCGGAGGACAGCGAAACGGCGGATACCTGGCCTGTCGAATCCATACCTATGACATAGCCAGCGTGGACGATGGGCGGCGCGGAAATCCGGCGACGGCGATTGGAGCCCTCGCCAAGCTGGACCGAAAATGCCACCGAGGCGCCGGCTCCGACGCGATGCCCAGGCGCACTGTCTGCTGTGCCACCGGGATTGGCCCATTCTGCACCCGGGACGGCGGGAGGCAGGACGACCGGCTCGCCGGAAGGCGCAAGAGCGGTCGTTGTTTGTGGCAGAATCTCACGGCGCGTGCCGGGAACGCGCGGCTCCGGCGGGCGAAACCGCTCGGTCAATGCATCAAGACCGGGAATGCTCGGACCGCCGCCCGAACAGCCGGCCAAAGCAAGCGCGAGTCCAGCCATAATCGCAGCAACTGTCCCGTGACGCTTCAAGGCGCCGCAGGGCTTCTTTACGGAGAGAACGTTCATTGGGTGGCCTCACTGTCCCCTGCCGTTTCCGATTGGCTGCTGGCTGGCAATCTGCCTGCCAGGAGTGCCTGCAAGGTATCGCCACGCCGACGCAGATCGGCGGGCAAGGCAGGATCGGCCATCAGCGTATCGAAATAGCCCGCGGCCTGGCTGTACTCACCGGTTCGAAAGGCCGTCAGTCCGAGTATTTCGCGGGCCGAATGCCGGAAAGGTTCGCCGTCGCGGGCAAGGTCTTCAATGCTCGCTTGCATGGCGGCAAGATCCGATCTGTCGATCATAAGATAACCGGCTCTGATGCGAGCGATGTCTCTGAGAAGCTCATCGGCCCCGCGGTCTTCGGCAAGCGTCTCGAAGGTCGCCAATGCAGCATCGATGTCGCCACTCTCAGCCTGCGCACCGCCTAACCGGAGGCGCGCCAGGTCCGAATAGCCGGTCCGTCCGCTGGCCAGATTCTGCAAGGGCAAAAGTGCGGCAGCGGGATCCTCGCGCGCGTGCAGGACCGCATCGTAGAAGACCTGTCCTGCTTGCTGCGCCTGGCGCTCTGAGTACCATTGCCAGCCACGAAAGCCCGCGGTGCCTAGAGTGATGACCAGAGCGGCGATGATCAACCAGAGACCATAACGGTCCCAGAGCTGTTTCATCTGGTCGCGGCGTAGCTCTTCATCAACTTCACGAAAAAAATCAGACATACGCGGTGATACTCCGCTCGCCCCAGCTGTTCAACGGCGCAATCGCGGCAGTGTTAACCACCTGCCGCAGTGACTCCCACGCCTGTCCCCATTTGATGGCTTTAAGATATTAATTCAGGCGTCATCAAGGCGTTTCGACCGCCACGCCCAATCTCAGCTGTGATCTCCGTAATCACTCACAGCACAATCGCAACACCGAACAGAATCGGGTGCAGCCACAACAGGATGGCCACATAAGCGGTCGCACCGATCACGACTGCAATCAGATCATTAGCGGGCGGCGTATCAGCCGGCAATGTGAATGGCACTGCCAGACCTGCTCTTTCACGTCGTTTCACAGAAATCCTGTCGACGACCGCCCAGGCCAGAAAACCGCCGAAGAGAACGATCGAGTGCAGTTCGCCGTTGGCGAGAAGGTGCGCCAGCGCCCAAATCTTGATCGACACAAGCATCGGGTGCTTGAGCGCTGCCTTGATGCGGCCGGGCACATAGGCCGCGGCAAAGCAAATCAAGGCAATCGCCATCAAAAGCAGTGTCAGATGCGTCAACCACAGCGGTGGGTAATAGAGCAGCGGCTGCCCCGCTTCGCGCGCCATGGAATAGCCGCGCCAGATGAAGATCAGGCCGATAAGCGACAAAATAGAATAGATGCCTTTATAGGCCATCTCGCCAAAGGTCTGGACAAGGTTGGCGCGCAGCCCCGGAATGATGCGCGCCGAATGGATGCCGAGAAAGACCACCATCCCAACCACCATCACGATCATCGCGTGTATCCTCTCTTGGGACCGCCTGAATTTGCAATGTAATCATTCTAAACTTTGCCAAGTGGGATGGGAAATGGAAACGCTGCGACAGATTGTGCGTTGGGAACCAGGCGCCTGCGTCGCCGGAATGAAGGGAGCTCAATTGTGCTGAGTGAGGCTGAAATTGAGGCGTTCCGCGCGCGACTGTTGGCGATGCAAACAGAACTCGAGGATTTGAGGCAGATTTCGCAGGGCGAGACCGAGCCGGTGATTCTGGATCAACAATCGGTGGGTCGGCTGAGCCGTATGGATGCAATGCAGCGCCAGGCCATGGGCGCCGAACAGGGCCGTCGACGCGGCCACGATCTTCAGCGCATTGCTGCCGCTCTGAAGCGGATCGAAGAAGAGGAATTCGGTGCCTGTGTTGAATGCGGCGACGACATTGCCAAAGGGCGCCTCAATGTCGACCCCGCCGCTGCCCTCTGCATTCGGTGTGTGCCAAACTAGCCTGATCGGCCAGCCAAGAGACCGGGAATCGACTTATCCGCCCTGGGGAATCTGCAGCTTTGCAGCACCCAACGTGCACGGTTTGTGAGAAATGGCACACCGAAATTGGTGCATTTGCGCAACAATGCCGTGGCAATCAGGGCCAAAAGGTCACGCTCGCGTGAAGCGAAGCATCTGATTAACCACACGCGCTTGTGACGCACAAAAAGGGCCCGTAACGTAACGTTCTGTACTAGGATTGTTTTGAAACTGACGTTTACGTGGGCGAGCGAGCGGCTAGAGCACCTGAAGACAGGGCTCTGTGCTGAGGGGAATGGGAGCCTCCATCAATGTCTTTGAATGTACGAGCAAAAACAGTTGAGCCCTCGAAGCTGGTGTTTGTTGGCGCCAGCCTCGTGGCACTCGCGGTTGCCTTCACGGCGTTTCCGGCCGGTGCGGAAGACAAGGCACCAGTGGAGCTGGCAGCGATTGAGATCGCGACCATTCCGGCTGGCCGGGTCGAAGAGCCAAGAACAACTGATGGCGCTGAGCAAAACGAGGCAACGCGGGCACTCGGCGACGAATTGGACAATGCTCTGCGCGGTTCGCTGAACCCGACCCATCACGCCAATGGCGAAGCGATGGGAGAACGGACAGCCTCGCTGCATGACATGCTGCACCGGACGGTGGTGCATGACCGCAGCTCACGCGATGCAGAAATCAGCGACATTGCCCTGCGCCACACCGACAAGCCTTTCTTCAGCACCAATCCGGTGAGCTTCCATCGGCTGCCGCCCGAGTCCATCGGCGACCTTGATGAGGCGGCGCCGGCAAAAGCCGTGTTCAAGAAAGGCGATGAGCATCAGCCATTCGACCAACTCGTGACGATAGTTGATCTCTCGGAACAGCGCGTTCGGGTCTATGTCGAGGGTGAGCTCAAACACACCTGGAGAGTTTCGACCGGCCGCAATGGCAAGCGTACACCGCCCGGCGAATGGCGTCCCTACCGCATGCACACCATGTGGCACTCGCGCCAGTACAACATGGCGCCGATGCCGCATTCGGTGTTCTTCAATGGCGGTATCGCCTTCCACGCCACCGGAGCGACCGGCCGTCTCGGGAGCCGGGCCAGTGCCGGTTGCGTGCGTCTGCACCCGCGCAATGCCCGGACGCTGTTCCAACTGGTCAAAAAATATAAGATGGCTGGCACCATCGTACGGGTCGTCAATTAACGAACCCGGCCTCCTGACCGAACATTAAAGGCCGCCTTCGGGCGGCCTTTTTGTTTTGTCCGGTCTGTTCGTCTATCGAACATGCGGAGGCCCCGCTGACCTCACACCTTCACGAACAGGCTGCGGTGACGATGATCTCGACCTTGAGGACTTCACGGGCAAGTTTTGCTTCGCCGCACGCGCGTGCTGGTGCATCACGTTCGGGCACCCAAGCATCCCAGACCGCATTCATCTCGGCGAAGTCCTTCATGTCGGAAAGCCAGATGATCGCTTGAAGGATTTCACTGCGGGACGAGCCTGCCTGCTCCAGAAGCGCATCGACGCGGGCAAGGCAATCTGCTGTCTGCTCAGCGACAGTGGCACCCTCGCCCACCTGGCCGCAGAGATAGGCCACACCGTTGTGTTTGACGATCTTGCTCATGCGCTGACCGGTTCCGATGCGTTCGATCATGGCGTGCGCTCCTACTCCCACTCGATGGTGCCAGGTGGTTTGGACGTAACGTCGTAGACGACGCGGTTGACGCCGCGGACCTCGTTGATGATCCGCGTCGCGGCACGGCCGAGGAACTCCATGTCGAAATGGTAGAAGTCGGCCGTCATGCCATCGACCGACGTCACCGCGCGCAGGGCCAGCACGTGCTCATAGGTCCGGCCATCGCCCATGACGCCCACCGTCTGAACAGGCAACAGCACCGCGAAGGCCTGCCAGATGGCGTCATAGAGACCCGCTTTGCGGATCTCGTCGAGATAGATCGCGTCGGCCTTGCGCAGGGTATCAAGCTTGTCGCGGGTGATGCCGCCGGGGCAGCGGATGGCGAGACCCGGGCCAGGGAACGGATGTCGGCCAATAAACGCTTCCGTTAGCCCGAGCTCGCGGCCGAGGGCACGAACCTCGTCCTTGAAGAGTTCGCGCAATGGCTCGACAAGGGCGAGATTCATCCGCTCGGGCAGCCCACCGACATTATGGTGTGACTTGATGGTCACTGACGGTCCGCCAGTGAACGACACGCTCTCGATCACGTCCGGATAGAGTGTACCTTGCGCCAGGAACTCGGGCTTGCGACCTTGCGCTTCAAGCTTGCCGGCCTCTTCCTCGAAAACGTCGATGAACAGTTTGCCGATGGTCTTGCGTTTGACCTCGGGGTCCGCCTCACCGTCCAGCGCGCCAATGAAGGTGCCCGATGCATCCACATGGACGAGCGGGATGTTGTAGTGGCCACGGAACAGATCGACGACTTCAGCGGCTTCATTCATCCGCATCAGCCCGTGATCGACCAGAATGCAGGTGAGCCGGTCACCAATGGCCTCATGGATCAGAACGGCGGCGACGGCGGAATCGACCCCGCCAGACAGCCCGCAGATCACATGACCCTCGCCAACCTGCTCACGGATGGCATCGATTGCTTCGGTGCGGAATGCGGCCATCGTCCAATCGCCGGTGCAGCCGCAAATATGCTTGACGAAATTACCGAGCAGCTTTGCACCATCGGGGGTGTGGACCACTTCCGGATGGAACATGAAGCCGTAATAGTTGCGGCCCGCATCGCCGAACACGGCAAAGGGTGCGCCATCAGAGCGGGCAAACACTTCAAAGCCGTCGGGCATCGCGATAACGCGATCCCCGTGGCTCATCCAGACCTGATGGGTTTCGCCCGGCGACCAGAGCCCGTCGAAGAGTGGGCATTGCTTGTCGACCGATACCATGGCGCGACCGAATTCGCGGTGATCGGAGCTCTCCGCCTGACCGCCCAACTGCACGCACATGGCCATCTGGCCATAGCAAATGCCAAGCACCGGCAGACCACTCTCGAACACGGAATCGGGCGCGCGCGGGCTGTCGATATCACCCGTGGATGCCGGGCCGCCTGACAGGATGACGCCCTTGGGGTTGAGCCGTTCAAGTGCGTCGCCAGCGCTCTGGAACGGTACGATCTCGCAGTAGACGCCGGCCTCGCGCACCCGCCTTGCGATCAGTTGGGTGAACTGGCTGCCAAAATCGACGATCAGGATTCGGTCGTGAGAAGGTGCGGTCATAGGGCTCGTTAGGCAATTTGGCGCGTTGCAGCAAGACGCCACAGGCTGACTCTTTGCCGAACGCAGTATTCAGCGCCGGTTCATGTGGAGAACCCTATGGTTCCTGTCATCCAAGCGGCGAATGGTCTTAGCCGCATCACCGTGTAGAGTTGTATGAGGACGAACAATGGCAGCGAGGGATCCTTCGATGGGCGCTCTGATGGCATTCGGTTCGGCGTTGGCCGCAGCCACCGCCTTGCTGGTCGGCGTATTGGCGCAGCCGGCATCAGCCTCCAACTGTGCACTTGATTTCTACAATCACAACGGATCGCGCATGGAGGTGACCATGTGCGACAACGGTGTCTGGATTCACTACGACAATCCCCGCCAGGGCATGCGCAACCAGGGTGTGCAGTCGGGCGATCTTCTCGTCGACGGTAGCTGGGCTGGTCAGAACGGGATCAACGCCACGGCTCGTGTCTTCAAGCGCGGCTGCGGCGTCGCGACCTATCCTGTCAGCGGCTCGGTCCAGGGCAACCGGATCGTGCTCTATGGCCAGGCACCCGTCCGTGGCGGCAATGGATGCAGCATCACCCGATATCGTGACGACCAGTTGGTCTTTGATCTGATGCCGAACTGAGCGGTTCTTCGTCTACACTCCAAAAGACAGACAGAACCGGAACCTATGGCGTCAGGTCTGCAACTGCGTGGCTAGAGCCGTCTGCACGCTCTTGCGCTCTTCCATCCGCGTTCGGTGGTCGTGAATCTTCGGGAACATCTCTGGATCGACGCCGTCGCCTTCGAGCCAGCGAGCGATCGTAAAGAGATATGGGTCAGCTATCGTAAAGGCCTCGCCCATTACCCACGGCCCTTGAAAGACCTCGTCTTCAAGATATTGAAACGCGGCGGCCATGGATCTGGGTACATAGGACGTCATGGCCTGTTTGGCGCTATCATCGTCGGTCCAGCGATGGCCGCGCATCTTGTGGGCATGGGCGACATGCGCCGTCGAACACAGATACGCACAAACCGACTGAACTTCGGCAAAGGCGAACAGATCCTGCACCGGTGCAAGACCGGAGTCAGGCCAGCTCTGGGCGATCCAGGCCAAGATCGCAGGGGTCTCGGTTAGGATCCCTCGTTCTGTCACCAGCGCCGGCACCCTGCCCTTGGGATTGATCTTCAGATAGCTGGCACCCTGCTGCTCGGTGCTCTGAAAATCGAGCCGGATCGGTTCGTAATCAGCACCAACCTCCTCCAGCGCAATCAGACTTGCGAGCGCGATGGTATTGGGTGCGTAGAAAAGCTTCAGCATGGTCTTGATCCTTGGTTGGGCAACGGCAGGCGGGCCGGGTCGTCAATGCGCCAGAATCGAAGTGCCCCCGACTTCTCCAGACTGCGATAGGCGGGAGAGCTCTTGCGATCAAGGAATGGCGGCGGTTCGGACGTTTCCTGAAAGCAGAACCGGCGTGGCAACTGGCTGTAGAGCGAACGCGGCGGTGCGGTGCCATGGATCCGTTTCAGGCGCTGTCCGCAATCAGCTGTGTGCATCCATACATGGCTGACCGCAAGCTCCTCCCAGAGAAACCAGAGCACGGCAGTCAATATGGCCTCATCCCAGGTCGGAATATGGCGGTTGAGCACATCGCGAACATAGGTTTCCAGATCGTCCGGGCTGATGCGGCGACCGCGATAGGTGGTTTCGGCGGCCGCGCGCTGTGCTTCCGGATCTGCCGCCAGTGCCGCCATTTGTTCACGCGCATGCAGCGCCAGACGGACCCAGTCGGTCTGTACTTCCTCGATCAAAGCGGTCCCGTCATTGAGATTGATGTCGAGCCGGGCCCAGGCAAGCGTATGGAAGCCGCGCCGCGTTGGATGTCCGTGCAGATCGAACGGTCGGTAGTCGGGGTCATGGCTGATCAGGTCGCGATAGCGCGAGTCATGCGCGTTGGAGAAGTTCAGTTGCAGGACGAGATTGGAACCCCGACGGGAGGTCTGGTTCCACACGAATGGCTGATCATCCCCCCAGATGCCGAGTGTCAGCCGATAACAGAGCGGATCGGTCGGCCAGAGCATGGCCAACTCATCTGATGTGATGTGTCCTGCACCGGCAGATGCCACCACGGTCTTTATCGCTGGACGTGACAACAACCGGGAATACGGACCGGCCTTGATGGTGGCGATAGAGCCGTTGTCCTGCACCGCGTGCTCGAGCAGATAGGCGGCGTAACGGTCGCGATGATACCAGAACAGCGTGCGGTCTTTCGGCAGGCAGGCGATGATCTCGGTTGCGTCCGCTGTTTCCATACCGGTTCCCGGTTTAACCACGGCGGCGCAATGCAGACACGTAGAATCCATCTGTGCCGGTTTTCAGCGGTGTCATGGTCAGCCCATGGGCGCATAGGTGCACCGACTCCAGAAAGGCCGGCCCGTCGGCAGCGCCCAGCGTGGCGGCGACAACATCTTCGACTGGTAGGATTGAGAACTGGCTGTGATCCTGCAGGAACGTTTCAATCCGACGATCATTCTCCGCAGGCATTATCGAGCACGTGGCGTAGACGATCCGTCCGCCAGGTTTAACCAGGGGCGCGGCGGCACGGAGGATCGTGTCCTGCTCTTGCTGGCGTTTGGCCAGACTTTCCGGGCTCAGGCGCCATTTCGCGTCGGGCCTGCGTCGCCAGACCCCGCTTCCGGTGCAGGGCGCATCGACAAACACCAGATCGAGCTTGCCGATAAGGCCGGAGAGGTCTTCGGACAGCCCAGCTTTCGGCGCATGCACCTGGATGTTGCGCGCGCCGGCGCGCTTGATGCGGTCAAAGATTGGAGCGAGACGATTGCGGTCCGCATCATAGGCGTGGATCTGACCACGATTGCCCATCAGTGCGGCTAAAGCCAGCGCCTTGCCACCGCCACCGGTGCACACGTCGCCGACCTGCATGGCGCCGGTTGCGCCGGACAGGATCGCGGCCAGTTGCGAGGCTGCATCCTGGATTTCAACATGACCGCGTTGGTACGCCGCTTCGGCAGCGATGTTGGGCAGCCTTTGCGGACCCTGCCCGGCCGGAATTCGCAATCCTGTTGGCAGCAAGGGAACGGGCTGTGGCGAATAGCGAGCCAGTGCCTTAACCGCTTTTTCGTGACTGGCCCTGAGCAGGTTGACCCGTAGATCGAGCGGCGCACGTCTCGACAGTGCGGCCCCCTCCTCCGACGCAGCGTTACCGAATAATCCGGAGAACTCGGCCTGGAGCCACTCGGGATAATCGCCGCGCACCCAGTCCGGTGCATCCGCTAATCCGTCAACAGCAATGTTCGTCAAACGCACCTGTTCGTCATCTGACAGCTGATCGGGCGCGTGGGCATCGGCTTCAATCGCGGCATTGATCTCGGCAACGTCGCTGACCCAGCCACGCCTGAACGCGCTCAGGGCCAGAGCGCGAGGTGAATCATTGCCCATGGACCAGGCGGAGGATGCACGCCAACGCAGCGCGTCATAGACGAGATTGCCGATTGCCGCGCGATCGCCCGATCCGGCAAACCGGTGCGACAGGCCCCAGTCGCGCAACGCATCAGCAGCAGGCCGCCGACGCGTCTCGATGTCCGCAAGTACTTCAATCGCGGCAGCTAGCCGTCCACCCGGCCGCATCGCCCACCTGCCGGTTAGATATTGGAAGGATAGTTCGGGCTTTCCCGCGTGATCGTCACGTCGTGAGCGTGGCTTTCGCGCAGGCTGGCCGAAGAAATCCGGACGAACTCGGCCCGTTCATGCAGGTCCGGCACCGTCGGCGCGCCGACATAGCCCATCGCTGCTCGCAATCCGCCTACCAGTTGATGCAGCACACCTGCGACCGGGCCCTTATAGGGTACCTGCCCTTCGATACCCTCGGGAACCAGTTTGAGCTGATCGCTGACCTCGGCCTGGAAGTAGCGGTCCGCTGAGCCGCGCGCCATGGCGCCCACCGAGCCCATGCCGCGATAGGATTTGTAGGATCGGCCTTGATACAAATAGACCTCGCCTGGGCTTTCATCGGTGCCGGCGAGCAATGAGCCGATCATGGCCGAACTGGCGCCGGCGGCAATCGCCTTGGCGAGATCACCGGAATATTTGATGCCGCCATCAGCAATAACAGGTGTAGCGCTGTCGGCAGCGGCCTTCACTGCATCAGAAATCGCCGTCAGTTGCGGCACACCCACGCCTGCAACGATGCGGGTCGTGCAGATCGATCCCGGTCCGATGCCAACCTTGATTGCGTCAGCTCCCGCATCAATCAGTGCGCGTGCGCCATCATAGGTTGCGACATTGCCGGCAATGACCTGAATCTGGTTCGAAAGCCGTTTGATGCGCGATACGCTGTCGAGCACCTTTTGGGAGTGGCCATGCGCGGTGTCGACGACGATGACGTCGCATTCGGCGTCCATCAATCGTTCGGTGCGGGAAAATCCGTCTTCGCCCACCGTGGTCGCAGCAGCCACGCGCAACCGACCCTGCTCGTCCTTGCAGGCATTGGGATTGAGTTGTGCCTTCTCGATGTCCTTCACCGTGATCAAGCCGATGCACCGGAAGTCGGGATCAACCACCAGCAGCTTCTCTATCCGATGCTGGTGCAACAGCCGCTGTGCCTCATCCTGGCTGACGTTCTCGCGGACAGTGACGAGATCCTTGGTCATCAAGGCCGATACCGGCGTTGCGGGATCGCTGGCAAAACGCACATCGCGGTTTGTCAGAATGCCGACCAATCTTGTCTGCTGGCCTTTGCCGTCGCGCTCAACCACCGGGATCCCGGAAATGGTATGCAGCTGCATCAGCGCATGGGCGTCGGCCAGGGTCTGCTCAGGCGTGATGGTGACCGGATTGACCACCATGCCGCTCTCGAACTTCTTGACCTGACGCACCGCCTCGGCCTGCTGGTCGATCTCAAGGTTGCGGTGAATGGTCCCAATGCCGCCGGCCTGCGCCATGGCAATGGCAAGCCGCGCCTCGGTCACGGTATCCATGGCCGACGAGATGATCGGGATGCCTAGCCGGATCGACCTGGTGAGCTGGGTCGCGGTGTTGACCTCGCCCGGCATGACTTCGGACCGTCCCGGCTTGAGAAGGACGTCATCGAAGGTCAGCGCTGACTGGCCGAATGGCTGGTCGTGTTGATCTTGGCCGTTGGGCTCGGACATCGAATCGGCTCCGGGAATGCAGCGCACAATTGGCAGGGTCTACCACCGGCATGTGGCAACGCAAAGTCACCTGCCAAGGCAACGGAGCCATGCGCCATGCTCAGGGTTCCGATTGGTCGTTACGGAATCCGCTCGCCAGAACATAGAGCTCGACGGATTCCTTGCGGCTGGCTGGTGGCTTGATGTGCTTCACCTTGTCAAACCGTTGCCGCATCTGCTGCAAGAGCTGGGACTCGGTGCCACCACGAAACACCTTGGAGAGAAAGGCGCCACCCGGCTTGAGGACGGCGAGCGCAAAGTCGTAGCCAGCCTCGAACAGAGCCATGGTCCGCAAATGGTCGGTCTGTCGGTGGCCTGTCGTGGGCGCTGCCATGTCTGACAGAACCACATCCACAGGTCCGCCAAGGGCGTGCTCGATCTTCTCCGGAGCATCGGGATCGAGGAAATCGAGCTTGAGGACCTGCGCTCCAGGAACGGGTTCCATGTCGAGCAGATCGACGGCAACGACCTTTCCCTGAGGGCCGACGCGTTCAACAGCCACTTGCGTCCATCCGCCCGGTGCTGCGCCGAGATCAAGCACGCGTGCGCCCGATGACAGGATGCCTTCCCTGTCATCGATCTCGATGAGCTTGAAGGCCGCCCGGCTGCGAAAGCCCTGACGCCTGGCTTCTTCCACGTAGGGATCGTTCAACTGGCGTTGCAGCCAGCGGGTCGACTGGACCGAGCGTTTGCGTGCTGTCTTGACCTTGGTCTTGAGACCCGCGCGGCCGCTACGAAGCCCACTGCTACCCTTGCCGCCCCGGCCACTGCCAGATCCCTTGCGCCCCTCCGCCATTACGGGCTCTGTTGCCCCTTGCCGCGCGACGACGCCCAGACCGCATCCTCGCGCATCAGTGTCATGAGAATTCCTTCGCGCAGCCCACGATCGGCAACACGGACGCGCGCCCATGGCCAGCGACGGCGAATGGCTTCGAAGATCGCACAACCCGAGAGCACCAGATCGGCCCGCTCGCGACCGATGCAGGCATTGGCGGCACGCTCCTCATAGCTCATCGACTGCAAGCGCTGATGGACATTGCGAATGCTTGCCGGCCCCATCCAGGTGCCATCGACCCGGCGCCGGTCATAGCGTTGCAGCCCAAGGTGAACGCCGGCAATTGTGGTCACCGTACCTGACGTGCCCAGAAGATGGACGTTGCGGCGGGCATGTTTATCTAGCGCGTCGAGCGCGTCAAATTCCGTCAGCATCTCGGACACATCCTTGACGATGGTCTCAAACGTCTCCCGGGACACCTCAACACCGCCATAGCGCTCAGCAATGCCCACCACACCCACCGGCAGCGATGTCCAGCCGATGATGCGCTTTGAAATGGCTGGATCAGTATGGCCGTTGCGTTTGCGGATCTCGAGAATGGCAAGCTCGGTCGAACCGCCGCCAATGTCGAAGACCACGACGCCGGTCGCGCGCGGATCAATCAGTGAAGCACATCCTGAAACCGCCAGTTCGGCTTCGGTTTCCCGGGTCACAATCTCCAGGTTGAGCCCCGTTTCTTTTCTCACGCGCTCAAGAAAATGCGCCCCATTGTCTGCTTTCCGGCATGCCTCCGTGGCGATCAGCCGGTAGCGGTTGACGCCGTTTGAGACGAGCTTGTCACGGCAGGTGCAAAGCGCCTCAAGCGACCGGTCCATAGCCTCTTCCGAAAGGCGGCCCGAGTGAAACAAGCCCTCGCCGAGGCGAACGATCCGGGAGAAGGCGTCGACCACTTTGAAGGAATGAGCAGACGGCCGGGCAACCAGAAGCCGGCAATTGTTGGTACCCAGATCAAGCGCCGCATAGATGTTTGGATCGGCACCAGCGCCTTTATGCGGCCTCTTGCGGTAGTAGGCCGGCCCGCGCGGCACGGGCCCGGTTCTGTCGGTCGCTTTGCCATTGGTTTGGGGCCGATTGCCGCTCGGCTGATTTGGTCTGCTGTCGCGACCCGCGTCGTTCGCTCCTTGCGCTGACGTTGCGCGGGCTTCGCCAGCGGATGGGATCTGGTTTTCAGCCACCTTACCGTTACTTGCTGCGCGCCGCCCTCGCCGACGCCGACGTCTGCGCGACTTGGCCGAGCCTCCCGGGCCCGCCGAGCATGAAGATGGGCCATTTGATGGCGTTTCACTCTGCGCGCCGCCGCCATTCGCAGAAGCGGCATTCGCGCCCACTGCATCGGCGCTCGCCTTTACCGTTGCGGGAGAAGGGTTCCGGGAGCCGGGCTCTTGCGTCTTCTGCGCTGGGCGCGCGTCACCGCCGGCGCGACGGCCGCGACGCCGTCTGCGGCGTCGTTTGCTGCGGGGCGCGTGTTGCCCCTCAGCGTTGCGCGGGGGATCACCGGATGAGCCGGTCACAACCGCGAACTCCAAATCCCAGGGGCCGGTGCACTACGCGAGCGCAGCGTTATGCCGCGCGCTCAGCGCCCCTGCTCCAGCCCGTACCTGCCGTTGGGACAGATGTTAGCGATATTCGCGTTCGGAGCAAGCACGGTAAAGAGCTCGATCCCAATACGCTGGCGACGCTAGGTCATCGCTACAAAGCACCCGGCCTTACGGTCCTTCCTCACAACAGCTGGATCAAAGATCCGACCGTTCATCGCCAGATACACGCCGTACGGAAGGCTGCATGCCGCCGCTATGGCAAAGCCGACATTGAAGATCGCGTCGGTCAATCGAAGGCGAGCCGGCTGCATCGCGCCGGTAAAGACAACGGTCTTGTCCGTAGCACGCGTCTGCAAATGACGCGCGGTATCGGCCATGGTGTCGGTTCCGTGGGTTACCAGCACGGCAGGTGCGTCTGCCGCCGCCACAGCCAGAGCAATCACGTCGCGGTCGTCTTCGTTAAGTTCGAGACTGTCCTTACGCATCAGTTCATGGATGGCAAAGGACAGGCTGACATTGGCTTCCTCAAGAATTTGGCCAAGTGCCGAACCGCCCACCTCAAACTCGCTGAGCGCATCGAAATAGACCTTGTCGATGGTTCCACCGGTGGTGAAGATGTCGAGATCGTGCATGTTAGCCCTCCCGCTGCGAAGCCGTCTGGGGCTGTTATTGCCATTTCCAGACACACGCAATCGGCAAGCTGATTGAGGGCGAGAGGGCTTGCAATCGATGGTGCCCTGGCGCTAGAAGGGCGGTTCTTTGGCACAGCCCTTACAATGGGCACTGCCAGACTGAACGAAGGCACTGATTCCGTTCAGTTTTTTGGGGAATAGTTTAACGGTAGAACAGCGGACTCTGACTCCGTCGG
>JBCDCP010000079.1:0-14244 GCA_039181495.1 Pseudomonadota bacterium
ATGGGGCACCCCGTCTGAATGGATGATGAATACGTAGGGGTTATGGCGTCGGACCACGAGAGGCATCACGAAATATTGCAATTTCTGGCGCCCAACTATCGCCACAGCGACGCGCCTAACCCAAATAAGGTCCGCAAAGGCATTTCTGGCATGATCCAAGCAACTGGATCGCAAGGCCACGCCGGAGTATGAATGAGCCATGCTGAGTGAACTTTATAACAAGAAGATCCTGGCTGCTGCCGCTGCAATTCCCTTTCTTGAGCGGCTGGACAGTCCGAATGGCACGGCGAGAGCGCATTCAAAGCTTTGCGGGTCGACCGTCGAGGTCGACGTTCGGCTCGAAGAGGACCGTGTCGCCGCATTTGACCAGAGCGTGAAGGCCTGCGCGCTCGGCCAGGCGTCTGCTTCGCTACTCGGGCAGACCGTCATCGGCCGTAGTGTCGATGAGCTGCGTCAAGGGCGCGATGCTCTCCGGGCAATGCTGAAGGACGGGGCTCCACCACCGGATGGACTGTGGGCTGATCTGGAGATTCTCGAACCTGTGCGCGACTTTAAGGCGCGGCACGCCTCAACGATGCTGGCCTTTGAGGCCACGGTCGAAGCGGTCGAGAAGGCCCTCGCCGGTACAGCTGCTGATCAAACCGGTGCATCGTCGGCATCCACGGTAACATCGGAGGCAGCGGTCTGAGCCAGTTATCGGGTGAGGGTGAGCATCGCCCTGTTGGGCTGATATCCTGGCTGATGCTTGGACTGATCCGGGCCTACCAACTCAGTCTGTCCGTGGTCTTGGGACGGCGCTGCCGCTATCTGCCGACCTGTTCGGAATATACAGCCGACGCCATCAGACAGTACGGGCCATGGCCGGGCTTCTGGATCGGTCTTGCCCGCGTCACACGCTGCCACCCTTGGGGCGGTGATGGGTTCGATCCCGTCCCGCAGAGTCTGCCCGCCGATGGCCGATGGTATACGCCGTGGCGCTATGGTGTGTGGCAGATCGAACGGCAGACCCAGGATGATTGCTGCAATATCGATCGTTCGGATTGAAAGCAGCAGGCCCCTTCGCTAAACCGGCGCCGACTGTGCTCGCGCGCGTAACTGCGATTCGGTCCTCGATGCGCGGCCAGCTACGAACAAACCGCTTACCTGCCTGGTATGCAGGAGTTGAGCAGGAGACATAACGATGATCACCGTTACTTTTCCCGATGGCGCAAAGCGCGAGATGCAGGCCGGCAGCACCGGACTGGAGATCGCTGCCTCCATTTCCAAGTCACTGGCCAAGAAGGCCGTTGCGATGAAGGTGGATGGCGCGCTCGCCGACCTTGCTGACCCCGTGAATGAAGACGCCACTATCCAAGTCGTAACTCGCGATGATCCGGCGGCGCTGGAGCTGATCCGGCATGATTGCGCCCATGTTATGGCTGAGGCGGTGCAGGAGCTCTTTCCCGGTACGCAGGTGACCATCGGGCCGGTGATCGAGAACGGTTTTTACTACGATTTCGCGCGCAACGAGCCGTTCACCACCGAGGATCTCGGCGCGATCGAAAAGATGATGCGGCAGATCATTGCCCGTGACCGACCCTTCACCAAAGAGATCTGGTCGCGTGATCAGGCGAAGGCCTATTTCACTGAGAAGGGCGAGTACTACAAAGTCGAGCTGGTTGATGCGATCCCCGAGGATCAGCAGCTCAAGATCTATAAGCAGGGCGACTGGCTCGATCTGTGCCGCGGCCCGCATATGACCTCGACCGGCAAGATTGGTGAAGCCTTCAAGCTGATGAGCGTCGCTGGCGCCTATTGGCGCGGCGATTCCGACAATGCCATGCTGACCCGCATCTACGGGACCGCTTGGGCCAGCAAGCAGGACCTGCAAGCCTATCTCACGATGCTGGAGGAGGCGGAGAAGCGCGACCATCGCAAGCTGGGGCGCGAGATGGATCTGTTCCATTTTCAGGAGGAGGCGCCGGGTTCTGTTTTCTGGCATCCGGATGGCTGGATGCTTTTCCAGGAGCTGATCGGCTACATGCGCCGGCGGCAGCTTGCGGCCGGCTATGAGGAGGTGAACTCACCGGACATGATGGACCAGTCGCTTTGGGAGGCATCTGGCCATTGGGAGAAATTCCGCGAGAACATGTACATGGCCGAGACGCCCGATGAGCGCGTCTATTGCTGCAAACCGATGAATTGCCCGGGCCATGTGCAAATCTTCAAGCACGGGCTGAAGAGCTATCGCGATCTGCCGATGAAGTTAGCCGAGTTTGGCAAGGTGCACCGGTTCGAACCCTCCGGGGCGCTGCATGGTCTCTTGCGTGTGCGGCATTTCACCCAGGACGATGCGCACGTGTTCTGCACACCGGAGCAGATCACCGATGAATGCCTCAAGGTGCATGATCTGATGTTGTCGATCTATCGCGATTTTGGCTTCGAGGAGGTGCGGGTCAAGTTTTCAGATAGACCGGAAAAGCGGGTTGGGTCCGATGCAATCTGGGACAAGGCCGAAGCCGCATTGAAGACCGCGGTGGAAGCCGCGGGCCAGGAGGTGGAACTCAATCCGGGCGAGGGCGCGTTTTACGGGCCGAAGCTCGAATACGTGCTGCGCGATGCCATCGGGCGCGACTGGCAATGCGGTACGCTGCAGGTGGATTTCTCGATGCCCGAGCGTCTTGGTGCGTTCTATATCGGGGCGGATGGCGAGAAGCATGTGCCTGTCATGCTGCACCGAGCCATGTTTGGCTCGCTGGAGCGGTTCACCGGCATCCTGATCGAGAACTATGCCGGGCACTTCCCGCTCTGGCTGAGCCCGCGCCAGGTGCTGGTCGCCACCATCACACAAGACGCGGACGACTACGCCCAGGAGGTGCAGGCGGCCTGCAAGGCAGCTGGCTTGCGCGCGGACATTGACCTCCGCAACGAGAAGATCAGCTACAAGGTGCGCGAGCACTCGCTGGCCAAGGTGCCGGTGCTGTTGATCGTCGGCAAGAACGAGGCCGAGGAGAAGACCGTCTCGATCCGTAAGCTGGGCTCCCGTGAACAGACCACCATGACGTTGTCCGAGGCGATCACATGGCTGGCGGGCGAAGCCGTGTCGCCGGATGTGAAGCAGTTGGCGATGTCCGCTGCTGCCTGAGGCCCGGTGACCGCCGAGGGCCAGACCGGGGAACGCGTTAAAGAGACCGATCTCTATGGGCCGATAAAGGCCTATCTCGAGGGGCAGGGCTATGAGGTGAAGGGGGAGGTCGCGTCTGCGGACGTGGTGGGCTGCCGCGATGGCGACCCGCCTGTTATCGTCGAGATGAAGACGGGCTTCTCGCTGACACTGTTTCATCAGGCTGTGGACCGCCTTGGCCTGACCGATGCCGTGTATGTCGCTGTGCCGCGCGGGACCGGGCGTGGTTTTCAGAAGAGCCTGAAGTCCAATCGCGGTCTCTGCCGCAGGCTAGGTCTGGGTCTCATCCTGGTTCGGCTGAAGGATGGCCTTGTCGAGGTGGTCGAGGACCCGCGTCCCTATACGCCCCGGGTTGCGAAGCGCCGGAAGGGGCGGTTGCTGGCGGAGTTCTCACTTCGAGTAGGCGATCCCAACACTGGCGGGATGAACCGCGGCAAGGTGATGACCGCCTATCGGCAGGACGCGCTGCGCTGCTTGGCCCATTTGATCGCCGAGGGGCCTTGCAAGGCCTCGGTTGTGGCTGAAGCGGCCAATGTTGATCGTGCGCGGGCGATCATGGCTGACAATCACTATGGCTGGTTCGAGCGTGTGGAGCGGGGTGTTTATGCGGCCAGTCCGCGTGGCACTCGGGAGGCCGAGGACCTGCGCGAGGTAATCGCTTCGCTTCGCAAACGTTAGTTGGTTAGGGCGCCACCGAAGTCGCTGGACAATCTGGCCATTCGCGACGCTAAATCCAACCGGAACATGAGCCATGAACCATGGCTCCGTCTTCAAGGAATGATCGCCCATGGGCATGCTGGTTGAGGGAAAGTGGGAGGGTGACACTGATCGATCAATGATCGATGGTGCCTATCGGCGAGAACAGAGCAGTTTGCCGAACCGCATCGATGAGGCGGTCTTGCGTCGGCTTCGTGATGAGCCATCGTCCTTCATTCTTGTCGCTTCGGCGAGTTGCCCCTGGTCACATGGCGCGGTTGTTGCGTCAGTCCTGTGCGGACATGCGGAGGCTCTGCCCGTGCAATGGGCCGGAGGTCCACGCCTACAAGGTTATGGTTTGTTGCCCGATGGCCCGATCACAAGCGGATCGGACATTCGCCATGCACACCAGCTCTATTCACTGACCGATGCGACCTATACCGGTCGCGCCACGGTACCGATGCTGTGGGACAAGGAGGAACGAAGGGTCCTGTCGAATTCCTCGGCGGATATCATTGCGGCCTTGGATCGAACCGGTACCGCGCTCAGGCTTCGGCCCGAGCAACTGGGCTCAGCGATCGATCAGCTGACCGGGGAGATATTCGACGGGCTTTCGAATGCCGTCTATCGCGCTGGAAAGGCCGAACGGCAGGACGAGTATGATGAGGCCGTCGATACGGTCTTTGCCACGATGGATCGGCTGGAGGATCGATTGCTCGATCAGCGATTTCTCTTCGGTGCCGATCTGACATCCGCCGATGTGCGCCTGTTCGCGACGCTGGTCCGTTTCGACACGGTCTATGCCACCCATTTTCGCTGCACGCGCAAGCGGCTGGTGGACTATCCCGCTCTTTGGCGGTTTACCCGCCGTATCTATCAGATGCCGGGCATCGCGGAGACCGTCGATTTTGAGCAGATCCGCTTTGGCTACTACGTCAATGACGGAAGCCATAACCCGCACAAGATCATCGGGCAGCAACCGGCGATCGACTGGGAGAGCTGCGATGGTCTCGATGACTGAGCAGATCCCACGCTAGGTGCGCGGGCTCCGCAAGACATGCAAGCGGGGAGCGGTCCTCTGCCCGCCGTTCGATGCTTACCTGGAAGACCCCGAGAGCGTGTTCATGACCCGTGGTCTCGACTGACGCACGGTCGTCCGCCGACGAGCTGGCGCGCCTAGTTCTTGCCTTCGATGAAGGCCGCGAAGGCGTCCGCATATTCCGGATGCCAGCGGCTGAGCGGCGGGCGGTTCTCGATGATGTCGCCGACCGCCCAGGCAATGCGTTTCTCATCGAGTGCGCGGGGGACGTCGTTGTCGGGACAGAGGACATAGAAGTCGCCGCGGTTCAAGCTTTCGATGAAGAAACCCGCGGTCTGCTCTGCGGTCCAGGCGGCAGGCGGTTTCTCCGCCGCCCCGGTCATGCCGGTATGGACAAACCCCGGGATCAGCAGGTGGGCTGTGATCTGGCAGCCGTCAGTATTGCGAAGCTCATGGGCGAGTGCCTCGGTAAAGGCCTTGAGGGCTGCTTTCGACACATTGTAGGCGGGATTGCCCGGCGGTGTGGTGATGCCCTGTTTCGAGCCCGTATTGATGATCGCACCCGGCCGGCCGCGTGCGATCATGCCCGGCGCGAAAACTTGCGTGCCATTAAGCGCACCGTGGAAATTGACCGACAGCATCGCCTGCCAGGCCTCAAGCGGTCCAAGGCAGGAGGAGCGACCGCCAATCCCGGCATTGTTCATGAGGATGTCGGCACCGCCAAATCGGTCGGTGACATCTGCTTCGAGGGCCTCAACCTGCGCCCGGTCCGAGACATCGATCGCCGCAGTCAAAACGTCGGCTGCCCCTGCCGCCTTAAGGGCGTCGGCAACATCGGCCAGCTTGTCTTCCGCGCGATCGACAATCGCCAATCGCATGCCCATTTCCGCAAACTGTGCCGCTGCGGCGAGCCCGATGCCTGATGCACCGCCGGTAATGACAGCAACTGAGTCAGCGGTGAATGCGGGATGCGTCATTTGAGCGTTCCTCTCTCTTGGACTGGCAGGCTGCCGGCTCCCCGTTCAAGCCTATAAGCCAAGCGCTTCTTGTGGCACCCGAGGATACATCCTCGGATGCCGCGTGAGTCGCGGGTCAGCCGTGATATCAGGCAGCCTTCGACGCTGCGACATTGAGCTTCAGCAAATCGGCCATGCCGAAATTCGTGAACAGCGCTTCTGTGTTCTGTGACAGCTGTTCGTTCATCGGCCTGACCAGGTCTCCCATACCCACTTTGTCCACTTCGGTCCGGAATGGTCTGCTGCCGGGCGCCGCGCTGACAACGGCCAAGACTGCATCGGATACCAACTGTGGGGTTTGTTGCGGGTTGGCGGCCAGGAACTGAGCAAAATTCTCGGAAGCCGCCTTGGGGGCGCTGGCCATCTCGCCATAGCTCTCATCACGGTCGGGCGAAGAAGGCAGCATCACATTGCCGTGGAATTCGGTGGGGAACCCGCCGGGTTCGATGATCGCGACATCGACGCCGAACTGGCTCAGTTCCACGCGGTAGTTCTCGCTGATTGCCTCAAGCGCCCATTTGGTTGCGTTGTATGGACCCATGAACGGCAACACGATCCGCCCGAGCAGGCTGGAGACATTGAGGATCAATCCAGACCCGCGCGTCCGCATGTCCGGCAGTACGGCACGGATCATCCGCTGCACGCCGAATACGTTGACATCGAACACGCGTTGGAAGTCGGCGGCGGAGAAGTTCTCTTGCAGGCCATGGACACCGACACCGGCATTGTTGATCAGAACATCGATTTTGCCCAATGCCGCCTTAGCCGCTTTGACGCCTCTATCGACCGACGCATCATCTGTGACATCGATGTCGACGATTTCAGCACCAAGCGTCTTCAGAGAAGCCGCAGCTTCGGCATTGCGGCCTTCTGGATCACGGACCGTTCCGACGACGCGATGTCCGGCTTTCACGAGATCGCCGATGATCAGATTTCCAAATCCACTGCTCGCACCTGTGATCAGAATGTTCATTTCTCCGGCTCCAATTTGTGACCCCGCATTGGGGCGCTGAGTGTGATGGGGCGAAGATATGAATTGCCTTGAATTCGCAACAGTGGGATATATTTGAACTCATGGTTCAAGAGATTAGAACAGCCAGTCTACCTGCACTGCTGAGCTTTCATAACGTTGCGCGGCTTGGTGGAATCAGCGCAGCTGCGGAGCATCTTGGCGTCGCGAAATCGGGTGTCAGTCGTCATGTCTCGCAGCTTGAGGCGCATTTCGGTGTGCGGCTTCTTGAGCGCGGTGCGCGTTCTGTCCGGCTGACCACTGTCGGAGCGCGTCTCGATCATCGCATCCGGTCGATCCTGGCCGAGGTTGATCTCCTCGATGATATAGCGCGTGAGGAGAGTGTCGGCTTATCGGGGCAAGTGACGATTGCCGCGACGCCCGAATTCGGTGGTGTTGTCGCCACAGCACTGTTTCCAGTCATTCGTGAACGCTACCCCGACCTTACCCTGGTGATGCGGCCGGCTTATGCGTTTGAAGATATGCAGGACCTGAGCACGGACGTCGCGTTCAGGATTGGCACCTTCAAGGATGATCGGCTGGTTGCGCGCAAGTTGGGCTCTTTCCACCGCGTGCTTGTTGCCGCACCCGCACTCGCGGACCGACATGCGATTGCGCGCCCCGAAGATCTTGCCGATGTGCCGTGCCTCACGTTCCGGACCGACCAGCCCGGGGCGACGTGGATTCTCACCTCCGCTGAAGAGGAGGCGTCGGTCGAGGTGACCGGTCCGATTGCCGTGCACAGTTTCGGAATTCTGATGGAACTCGCGGTTGCCGGCCAGGGTTTTGCGTTCATCCCTGAGTTCATGCTTGCTGATGCGCTCAAGACCGGCGCGCTTGTCCGATGCCTTCCAGGCTATCGTTCTCGGCCGATTTCAGTGTTTCTGACCTTCCGGCCGGGAGCCCGGCGGATAGCAAGGATCGATGCATTCGCCACCGTTGCGGAAGAGCTTGTTCCGGAAATGATCTCCAGATCGCAAATAGAGGCAGCCGCCTAAGCGGTAGTTATCGGAATTCGCCGCTCATCCGATGTAGAATCAGGATCGGTGGTCAGCTCTTCGCTTTCACCTATTGTGCTACGACCTCGACTTCATAGGCCTGGCCGCCTTCAATTGAGAATTCGCGATTAAAGATCTGCCCATCATGGCGGGCGATCACGCTGTAGGTGCCTGAGGCCAGCACATGGGTGGGGAAGGCGCCAAAGCTCTCCTTCACGATGTCGCCGCCCGGTGAGAGAATGCTCCAGGCGGTGTTGGCGAGTGCTTCGCCACCGGGCGTATTGACCAGTTTCAGCGTTACCGAACTCGCTGAGTGGGTAATGTCCACCTCGTTGAGCTTGCCCGCCTCAACCTCGATGTCACCACGGATCGTGGAATTGGCATCGCCGAACTGGCTGACGACGTGATAGTCGCCCGCATTCAGGGCGACGAGGCTTGCAGAGGGTGCATCGTCGATAATCAACCGCCGCTCGCCGAAATCATCCTGCCTCGCCTCGAAAATCGAGATTTTCACGTCCTTGTCGTCGAGCGGGTTGCCGCCGGGTCTTTGCGGCAAGATGCGGACTGCGCCGGCGTCGAGATTGACTTGAGCGACGTAGCCTGAAACAGCCACTTTCATTGGCGTCGAGGCAACGGCGTGACCATAGACCGCAACAGCAATGTACTCCCCCGGCTCCAGCACCAGGATCGGCTGGGCGTCGTCTGAGGTAACTACCGTCTCATTGGTGCCGTCGGGCCCCGGCGTTGCGCGGTAGATGCGCCAGTGAACGTTTGCATTGAGTGGGCCGGAAACTTCGGTCAGCGTTGCCATGGCCCGGCCCTGCAACGTGCCGGGGATGATCGGGATACCGGCCGCCGATGTTGCGCCCCCCGAGTCGATGGCCGGCGGTACAGTGCCGGGCGCTTGCGCGTTGGGTATGGAATCCGATGGAACGGTTGTCGCCGAGCTCTCTGCCGGTGCGATCTGTCGAATGGGCGGTGCCGGCATTTCCTGCAGCAAATTTTCGTTGATTTGGTCCTGCGCCCAAGTCGTTGTGCCTGCCGACAAAACCGCAGTAAGCACAGTGACGCCGAGACCAATCGACACCATGCGCATGTCGCGCCAGCGCGCGGCAAACACTGCCCCTGATTTCAGCTCTTGTCCCGGACCTGTCCGCATCGAATGGCTGCTGCCTGCGAGTCACATTCACTTCAATTGACGATACCCTACATGCCCAAATCCTTGCGGCAGTATCAAGTCCCGGCTAGCTGATAGGGCACTGCCTTCATCACACCTCAAAAGGGTCCATTCATGTCTTTCGCTTCAACCGGATTTGCGGCCTATCTTGCGTCACGGCGATCGGTTCCGTCGCGCTATCTTGGTGAGCCCGGTCCGGATGCTGTGACGCTGGACGCAATTCTGACTATGGCGGCGCGCGTACCCGACCACGGCAAACTGGAGCCCTGGCGATTTGTTGTCATCATCGGGGAGGCGCGCCTCAGGCTCGGAACGGAAGCTGCAGCATTGCGAGCGCGGATCGAGCCCGACACTCTGCCGGAGCAGGTGGAAAAAGACCGCGAGCAATTCGCCAGTGCGCCGGTTGTTGTCGCAGTTGTGTCGAAGCCGGCACCGCACGCCAAGATTCCCGAATGGGAGCAGGTTCTGTCGGCCGGGGCTGTGTGTCTGAACATGCTGCATGCGGCGGAAGCGCACGGGTTTGGTGCGCAATGGCTTAGCGGCTGGCCCTGCTACAATCCTGAGGCACGTGCACTGTTTCATCTTTCCGGTGACGAGCAGATTGCCGGGTTCATTCACATTGGCACACCCGCCCAGCGAATGCCCGATCGTGGTCGACCTGATGTCGCTGCTCTGACCACCCACATCGAAAGCTAACCCATGTTCTACGACACCGCTGACAACGCGCATGGGCTGCGTCATGACCCCTTCAAGGCACTGGTCGTGCCGCGGCCGATTGGCTGGATCTCGAGCCTGGCACCGGACGGGACACCCAATCTTGCGCCCTACAGCTACTTCAACGCGTTTGGTGACAGGCCCTACATCGTCGGGTTCTCCAGCAGCGGGGTGAAAGACTCACAGACCAATGTCGAGGCCACCGGAGAGTTCGTCTGCTGCCTCGCTGTTCATGCGTTGAAGGAGCAGATGAATGCGTCTTCAGCGATGGTCGGCACGGAGGTGGATGAATTCGCGCTTGCGGCGCTGACGCCGGCGCCCTCGCAGATTGTCAAACCCGCACGGGTGGCCGAGTCGCCCGTGGCACTGGAATGCCGCTATCTGCAGAGCGTGCAACTGAAAGGGCTTGACGGCGCGGCATCAGGGTCGACGCTGGTGCTCGGGCAAGTCGTTGGTATTCATATAGACGACACTCTTATCGAAGATGGCAAGGTCGATATCACAAAGGCTCGGCCGCTCGCGCGTCTCGGCTACATGGACTACGCAACGGTAGACACCGTGTTCTCGATGCACCGGCCCAAGGTCGAAGCTTAGACCGCAGCTTACCGGTTCCAGCCTAGTCGACAGTGGCAAACCGGTCGGCCCGTGCCAGAAGCTTCCGCGCCCGCTTGAGGTGCGGAATGTCATACATCTTGCCACCGATACCGATCACCCCAACCGCGCCGTCCTCGCTGTCAAATGCTTCGACAATATCACGGGCGAGCGCCACTTCGGCGTCGGTGGGCCGAAACACACGATTGATGGTGTCGACCTGTGCTGGGTGGATGGCAAGCTTGCCGGCGAACCCGTCCCTGCGTGCTTCAGCACACTCCGCGGCCAGCCCGGTATCGTCCCTAAAGTCAACGAAAGGCCCATCAATCGCATCGATCTCTGCGGCACAGGCGGCAAGCAGCGTCAGATCGCGTGCAAGCTGATACGGACCAGTGTAGCGGCCAGCCTGATCCCGAGGAGTTTCGGCACCGAGGTCGGCTGACAGGTCTTCCGCGCCCCATGCAAGCCCCCTCAACCGTGCACAGCAGTTGCGGTAACTGCCCATGACAAACAGCGAGGCGGCGGTCTCGGTGCCAATGGCGATGATGCCGATGTCGCCGTTGGTGCCACTCTCGAGGCCTGCGATGGCCGCATCGAGCCTTTGAATATCCCCGCCGCCTTCTGCCTTGGGCAACATGATCAGATCGGGGCTTAGTGGCACAACGGCCGCAAGGTCATCGGCGCAATAGGGCGTGTCGAGCGGGTTGACGCGCACAATCAGCGTTGTCTGATTGACGTCGGGCTGGCGCCTCGCTGTGATCGCTTCGGCTGTGATCTGCCGTGCGGTGTCCTTGTTGGCGGGCGCTACGGAGTCTTCCAAATCGACAATGACCGCATCGGCGCCGGCACCAAGTGCTTTGGCGATCTTCTTCTCGGAATCTCCGGGAGTGAACAGGTAGGAGCGCATCGCCTGCTCGATCAGTCCTGCAGCGGCCGGCAGCGCATGAAGGCGTTGCGGCGGCAGATGCCGATCAGGTCGCCGGTTTGCTTGTAGCCACGATGCTCAAACTCGACGATGCCTGCGTCGCTGCGGGATTTCGACGTCCGTTTGGACACGACTTCGGTTTCGACCCTGACCGTGTCGCCGTGAAAAAGCGGTGCCGGAAAGCGCACATCGCTCATGCCCAGATTAGCGATGGTGGTGCGAAAGGTCGTGTCATTTACCGATATCCCGATCATCAGCCCGAGCGTGAACAGGCTGTTGACCAGTGGCTCACCCCATTCCGTCTCGGCACAGAACTCGCGGTCAATATGGAGCGGCTGCGGATTGTGGGTCAGGCAGGAGAACAGGACATTGTCGCTTTCGGTCACGGTGCGTGTCAGGCCATGCTTGAAGACGTGGCCGACTTCAAACTCCTCGAAATAGTAGCCCTGCATCGCACCCGATCTCCTCACGCCGGTTAACCGGTCATTTACCATGTTCGGCTGAGTCTTAAGGAGGAATTGGCGATGGTGCAAAGGGCTGCCCGACATGGAGTTGAGCGCGCAGGACGGCATCGGCGCACGGGTCCTTTCAGCGCTGAGGACCGCGAGCCGCACGACCGGGATCGATTTTGGCTACCTCGCTGCCACTGCCAAGCGCGAGAGTGCCTTTGTTCCTGATGCCAAGGCACCGACATCGTCTGCCACAGGGCTGTTTCAGTTCATCGACCAGACCTGGCTCAGGACCTTGCGCGAGTCCGGTGCCGAACTCGGCTATGCCGAACAGGCGCAAGCCATCGCAATGCGGAGAGATGGCAGCCTGACCGTTCCGAATCGGAAGGTTCGTCAGGACATTATGGATCTGCGCAAGGATCCGGTTGCCGCATCCCTGATGGCCGGCGCGTTGACCCAGTCCAACGCATTCCAGCTACGCCAGTCGATTGGTCGCGAACCAAGCGATGGAGAGCTCTATATCGCCCACTTTCTCGGAGCCGGCGGCGCATCGCGGCTTATCAATGCAACCGAGAGCACACCGGACGCGAATGCTGTGCGGATGTTCCCGGCCGCTGCCAAAGCCAACCGGCCGATCTTCTATGAGCGCGACGGCAGCGCACGTACCGTCGCTGAAGTTCATCAGCAGCTCGTCTCAAAACACCTCAACACGCAGTCGGCAGCTGTCGCTCTTTCCGGCGGGCAGGGTGTTGAAGGTACCGCACCTATGGCTTCGGCAGTCCCCGACCCGGAACGCGCGGTGAGCCGTGTTCCTGTGCTCGAAAATGGTGCACGGACGGGTGTGTTTGCTGACCTGTTTCGTCCAACGGTGCAAACCGGTCTCAGTTCGCAGGCACAACAACGGCTGGCAATGGCCAGCGGCGTCCAGTCTCTGTTCACAACACAGGGCAATGCGAGACTCAGTGCGCCGCTCACCGGACCACCACGGGTCGAACCCGTCGTGGCCCCGGCTGAGCGTATGGAGGCAGTGGGAGGAGTCGTGGCAAGTGGCGAGAGTGGCTTCACCGTACCGGTATTCGAGACTGCGCCTGCCACGGTGGCAGAACCAGCTGCAGGGCGTATCCCATCCAGCGGGGACAACGCCGAGGCGCCCTCTGCGGGAAGCCTCGCACCTTCGGAGCGTCAATCCGATCCGCTCCAGTCGCTCATGCGGGGCATTGCCCGCTTTTTCGGTTTCAGCACCGGATAATCGCTTTGTGGTAGCGGAGCTCGGGTCCGCCATCGTTAATGCGATGTGACCAAACGTGGTGAACCGTTCCTTAAAGGATTGAAGCGACACTCAACTCAGACCGGGGTCCACCCCCGGATTTGATTGAGGACCGGCGCAAGCGTGTGCCTGGTCTCGGGTTGGGGAAAAGTCGGTAATGTCGGAGTTGTTTGCTGAGCGATTTCTGCTGCGCCTACAGGCCGGGACGGCCGCGGAACGCGCTGAAATCGTGCGCTATCTGGGTCGAATCTATGCGGAAACCCCGGCAGGGTCCGAACTGCAGTCCGATCTGTCTATCGCACTCGTGGCGGTTCTTGATGATCCGGTTCCCATGGTGCGCCAGTCGCTTTCCGAAGCGACCGCCCGGTGCAGCCATTTGCCGATGACAGTCCTTCTGGGGCTCGCCGAAGACAGTCCAGAGGTGGCGGCGCCGCTTCTGCGGCAAAATCCCAGTCTGACCGAGGCCTGGCTGATAGATCTGGTGGGAAGTGGCCGGGAAGGGCACCGGCTTGCAATTGCCGAACGTGAGCAGCTCGGCATTGGCCTGACCGCCGCGATTGCTGCAATTGCAGATTCTGAGACATGCAAGAGCCTGTTGCGCAATTCCGGTGCAAGGATTAGCACATCAGCCTTGGCAACGATGATAGAACGGTTCGGCGACAACCCCGACCTCCGTGCGATCCTGCTGCGACGCCAGGATCTGCCGACGGGTCTCCGGCGCCGTCTTATCGGCTCACTCACGGACTCGCTGGCCAGGCATGTTGTTTCCAACAACCTGATGCCGGCCAATCGTGCCTCCCTGGTCATCGCTGATGCTGAGGAGCGGGCGCTTATTGAGGTCGGTGAGGAGGCCGAAGAATCCGAGTTGCTCGACTTCGCTGCGCAACTTCACGATGATGGCGCGATCACCGTATCGATGCTTCTGCGTGCACTAATTGACGGGCGCGTCGAATTCGTCGAAGCGGCTTTCGCGGTAATGGCGAACATCCCGCCGCGCCGCGTCAGAGCTGTGCTGCGGCGGGCTGGACCGGCCTTTTTGTCCCTTTATCGCCGCTGTGGTCTTGACCCCGCCGGGCAGGGTGCGCTGGCAGCCGCCATCGATGTGCTCAGCGAGGACAAGTGCTGGGACGGAGGACCGGACCACAACCGACGGCGCATTCTGGAACGCGTGCTCAGTCGTTATGAGCACGTTTGCGGACC
>JBCDCP010000080.1:0-13954 GCA_039181495.1 Pseudomonadota bacterium
GCAAGTTTTGGTTTCACCGCAGCATGGCGGCGGTTCACGCGAGAAGGACGCGGCGCGGGCCTGCGTGCCCAATGTCTCCTGATTGCGGCAGTTTGCGTCATCTCGTTTCCGCTGATCGGCCATGGTGCGGAGTGGGGCCTCAGCACCGGAGGCTTCGTCTTTCCGGTCGGTGTCTCGACCGCGCTCGGTGCCTTCCTCTTTGGCATCGGCATGCAGCTTGGTGGCGGATGCGGCTCGGGCACGTTGTTCACAGCCGGCGGCGGCTCGACGCGAATGATGATCACACTCGCCGCCTTCATCGGCGGATCGGTCTGGGCGACGGCCCATCTGCACTGGTGGACAGCTTTGCCATCAATCGGGGCACACTCCATCATCCGCGAGGCCGGGGCCGTGCGCGGTCTGATGATCACTCTCGCCGTCTTGGTCGGGATCGCCGCGCTTACGGCCGCCATCGAACGACGGCGGCACGGCGCACTCGAAAGCCCGCGCCAGACAGGACCATTCTATGCCGGGCCCTGGTCGCTCAGCAGCGGTGCATTGATGCTGGCACTGGTCTGCGTCCTGACCCTGCTGATCCTGCAACGGCCATGGGGCATCACGTCCGCATTCGCCTTGTGGGGCGGCAAGATGGCCCATGGTGCAGGCGTCGATATTGCCGCCTGGCCATTCTGGACAAACGGGATGGGCGCGATCGAGCGTTCGGTGCTGTTCGATGCCAATTCAGTGATGAATTTCGGCATCATGCTGGGCGCGCTGACCGCCGCGGGGCTGGCCCACCGCTTTGCCCCGAAACTGGCGCTTACTCCGCGCGACATTGCCACTGCGGTGATTGGCGGGCTGATGATGGGCTATGGCGCACGGCTCGCCTTTGGCTGCAACATTGGCGGGTTCCTGAGCGGCGTCATCTCAGGCTCTCTGCATGGCTGGTCCTGGATGGTCTTCGGATTTGCCGGCAGCGTCATCGGCACCTGGGTGCGAGGCTGGATCGGTATGGATCCGCCTCTCGACTGACGCCTAGCCGCCGAGATCCACGACACCGCCTTCCGCCAACTTCGCGATCTGATCCTCGTTCAGCCCCAGTACGTCTTTGAGCACATCGCGCGAGTGCTGGCCCAGCATGGGTGGATGATGGCGGTAGGTTACTGGCGTCTTGGACATCCGCACCGGGTTGCCGATCAGATCGACTTTACCTGATCCCGCCGCCGGGTGGTCCATCGTGATCTTCATCTGGCGTTCGATGATTTGGGGATCTTCGAACACCTGCCCCAGATCATTGACCGGGCCGCAGGGCACGCCAACCGTCTCTAGCTCCGCAATCCACCAATCACAGGGATTCTGCCGGGTCATATCGCCAAGGATCGGGATCAGTTCCAGCCGATTGAGGACACGGTCCTTGTTGGTCGCAAAACGGGCGTCATCAGCAAGCTCCTCGCGACCACCAACGCGGCACAGGCGGCGAAACTGCTGATCATTGCCGACCGCAATGATGAAGTCGCCATCCGCACCGGGAAAGGTCTCATAAGGCACGATCGTGGGGTGCGCATTGCCGCGCCGTGGCGGGACGAGGTGATCGGTCAGGTAAGAGACGCCCTGATTGATCAGCCACGACACCTGCGTATCGAGCAATGAGACATCAATATACTGGCCCTTGCCGGTCCGATGACGGTGTTCAACTGCAGCCAGAATGGCGGTGGCGCTGTAAAGGCCGCAGACGACATCAGCGATACCGACACCGACTTTCAGCGGCCGTCCGCTCTCCTCGTCCGGATCACCCGTCAGGCTCATCATCCCGCCCATGCCCTGGATCAGAAAGTCATAACCAGGCCGATGCGCGTAAGGCCCGGTTTGGCCGAAGCCCGTGATCGAGCAGTAGATCAGCCGCGGATTGATCTTTGACAGAGAGTCGTAATCGAGCCCGCGGCGCTTGAGATCGCCGACCTTGAAGTTCTCGACGAGAACATCGCAGTGCCGGGCGAGATCCTGCAGCAGCGTCTGTCCTTCTTGCGAGGCCACATCGACGGCAAAGGAGCGCTTGTTGCGGTTGGCGCACATGTAATAGGCGCTCTCGCGGGTCTCCTGCCCCTCCCCGTCCAACACAAATGGTGGGCCCCAGCCACGCGTATCATCGCCCCTGCCCGGCCGCTCGATCTTGATCACATCGGCACCGAGATCACCCAGCAGCTGGGTACAGGTCGGCCCGGCCAGAATGCGTGAGAGGTCGAGCACGCGCAGACCTTGAAGCGGCCCGGTGTTTTCTGAGTCGTCTGGCATTATCGGTGTCCCTGCTGCGCCCCCAAGGTCCGGGTACCCCGTTCGGGTCGCGCAGCGCAACCGGGGCTACTGATCCCAGCCCTTGGTCGCTGCCAGTTGCTGCCAGGCGGTGTCGAGCCATTCAGACCGGACGATATGGCCACCATCATGCAGACACAGCCGCATGCTGGTCTGGCCGGCACCATTGCAGCGCCAGTCCATGGTGCAGGATAGCCCGCGAACGGCGTCCGGATCGGAAACCGGCTGATTGACCGCGCAAGCACCGGCGGTCTCCAACATCGAGAACGAGCGATAGACGTCGCCCTGTTGCCATCGGTCCCCGATCGGCCGTCCGTTGATCGGCACCACGGTGTCCGATGTACCATGGACATGCAGCATGTAGTCGACTGGTCCGCTGCAGCTCTGCGGCTGCGGCTCCCAGAAGGCGCCCGCAATGGGCGCGAATCCGCCGAAGCGATCCGGCATCTCGCAGGCCAGATACCAGACCATGGAGCCGCCCATGGAGAAGCCAGATAGCAAGACCCGGTCAGAATTAATGCCGAAGCGGGTTTTGAGATCGTCCATAAGCGCACTGAAATAAGCAAACTCGTCACGGTGCTGGCTCGGCGAGGACGGATAGGACCAGGTTGATTCAGCCCCCTGCGGCGCGATGAAGGCGAGACCGTATTTTTCGGCTACGGCCCGTAAAGCCCCGTTGTTCATCTCGCCAGCAGCGGAGCCGCGCCAGCCGTGAAGAAACATGATCGCGCCGAGCGGCCTGCCTAAGGGATCGGCGTGATCATGACCTTCTGGCAAGGCGATGCGGTATTCACCGCCCTCGATCTGGCAAGGTAGTTCGCCACCACACTCAGATGCGCGGGCGTCGCTTGTGCAGGCCACACCCCCGATGAGGCCAAGGCCCAGAAGGCGAACAAAATGCCCCCAGATTGCTGACATCAGATCCCCCGAATCCAGTTCTGCCCATCACCTAACCTGTTGTGGCCAAGGGACAAGTGCTTGTCGGATCAGAGCTTCGTGACATCCTGGTGGGGAAGACGGGCGAATGCGTCGATGTGGCCGACGGTCATGACCAGATCGCGGTCAACGACGGACTGCCGCCGGCTCCTGATCCAGTCATCGGCCCGTTCCGGTTCCAGTTGACCGGATTCCATCACCGCCTCGGCCCAGCCATCCAGTAGCGCGCGCGCCAACGGTGCTTCCGATGCGCCCAGCTTCCAGTCCGCTTTGGCCTGATCGACCACGAAGCCCGCACGGCCAAAGGCGGCGGAGAACGCGTAAGGAGCGCCAGGTCCCAAAGCCGTACCGAACCCTTTGTCAGTCTGTTCGTGGTGGGCGAGTGCCTGCAGAACCGGCGTATCGAGCACATGCGAGGGGTCGAACTCGACCGTCCCGTCAATGGACAGGGCGCAGTAGACGGGAACTGCCCGTTGTGCACAGCGCAGCGCGAAATGCGCCAGCCATTCGAGGCTGACGAGATCGATGAAGGCGGACATGGTGATGAGATCGGTCCCCGCCGGCACGATGTCGCCGAACTGATCGGCGCTGATCACGGCGCTGCGCAGATCGCACCTCCCGGTTCTGATGTGATGAGCCGGGAACCTGTTGAGTGCATCGGCCAGCAGGGCCGTATCCTGATCCAGCAGGTGCCATTCTGCGCCCAGTGTGTTGTCGGGATCCAGAGCGGCGATAGTCGACCCGCGTCCGCAGGCAATGTCGACAATGCGTGGATTTTCGGTCTGCTTCAGATGAGACCACACGCTGGCCAGCATTGTGGCGTCGCGCGCGGCATGATCGGCAGGCTCACGCAAGGCCAGCCAATCACCGTCAAAAACGGTGTTGTCTGCCTCTTCGGATGTCGATCCGGAAGATATCATTTGCGTGCCTCACGCCAACGCGCGGCAAACTTGGTAACCGCATCCGCAAACGCCACCGCCCGGTCGGGCCAGTCCTTGAATTGCGCTGCGGCAGCGCGCGACGCTGCGGTCATAGACGCGCGAAGGTCTGGTGATGATATCACCGTCTCCAGCGCCCTTCTCAATCCGTCAACATCGCCGGGCTCTACGAGAATGCCGCAACCATCGGGAACGGTCTGCGGAATGGCGCCGCCAGTTGTCCCAATGATGGGCAACCCGGCCGCGACAGCTTCGGCGAACGCCATGCCGTAGCCTTCATAATGCGCAGCGAGGACAAAGACATCAGCGTCATAGTAAAAGCGCCGAAGCTCGTCCTGCGGACGCTTGCCATGGACGGTAATCCGAGCTTCAAGCCCGGCGTCGGCAACCATTTCGCGAACACGTCGCGCATGCTGCGGGTTGAGTGTATCGTCCCCAACGACGTCGAGCTGCCAGTCGAACTGCTTCAACTGCGCCAGCGCCTTGATCAGGTCGAGGTGACCTTTGCGCGGGATGAGCGTTCCGACACTTAGCAGTCGAGGAGCTCCCTGCACTTCGACATCTCGCTCGTCCAACGTGAGAGGTTCGAGGCCGGGCGGAACCACGACACAATCGTTGGCGCTCACACCGAACGTAGCGACAAGCGTGTCATGTGTGGTCTCACTCGTCGCGATGACGCCACAGCAATGCGCCAGCGCCTTCCGCTCGGTCTCACTAAATTGCCGTGCCTCAGCTGCCGTCAGACCGGTTTCAAGCGAAAGCGGATGGTGGACCAGGCCAATCAGCGGATAATTGCCCGACAGTACAGCGATCTGATCGCCGAAACCTCCAAGGGCCAACCCGTCAATGACAAGCGGTGTGTCTGGCTCGGTGACGCTCATCACAGCGATACATCGTTCAGTCACGCCTTTGTCGCTGCTGGGAAACGGCCCTTCCAAGACAAGCGTCCCGATATCCGCGCCATTGGTGATCAGGCAGTCACGAATACGGCGATCATAGATGAAGCCCCCGGTCGCTGTCGCAGGATCACCAGGGAAGACAAATGTGAAGGCTGAGGCAGTCATTGTAGTTGGGCGCAAGCGCGTTCAAATATCTGCTTCGTACCAGGCCTTGGCGACATGGGATTCAGACAAGGTGACGCGCAACCGGCTCAGTTCAGCACCAGGCCGCCCGAGCACCCCGGCACGCGCCTTATCCGCCAATTGTGTGTGAATGTACTGGGCAAGGAACTCGGTCGTGGTGTTTTGTCCGGCAAATTCGGGCATCTCGTCCAGATTTTGGTAGTTGAGTGGCGACAGAACGGCCTTGAGCGCCTCGGCAAAAGCGCCGATGTCCACAAGAACGGCGTTGTTGTCCAGTGCATCGGCAAACAGACACGCATCGACGACGAATGTTGCGCCGTGCATGGCTTGCGCGGGACCGAACAGCTCACCGCTGAAACTGTGGGCAATCATGATGTGATCGCGGACTTCGAGCGCGAACATGGGCAGGTCTTCCACTTTTTGGATTGAAGGTCGGGCTTTCGGCCAATCGATCTCAGGTTTCGGGATAACGAATAAGCGGACAGGGAGGCCCCCCGCTGACTTCAAACATACGGGGCAACAGTACTGGCAGTTCGGCGAAATCGACCGGGTCGGACAGAAGAACGTCCAGCACCGGATCATCGAGCAGTTCAATGGCCGTCTCAAGCCGTCTACGCAAGGTCCAGCGCGGGGCACGATCCGGTGGCACCCGACCGACCTGGCTTGAGCTTATGGATAGCCGCTTGCTGTGAAAAGCGCCGCCTAGGGCTAATGGCACATCGCCCGCGCCATACCAGCTCGCCTCCACGATCCGAGCCTCCATCCCGGCGTGGTCGATCGCCGATTGCAGCCCCTTTGCGGTGCCGGAGGTGTTGATGCCGACATCGTAGGGCGCGTAACGATGAAGGTCGTTTGGTGTCGAGAAAGTCACGCCGAGAGCGGTGGCACGGGGCGCCGCGGCCTCTTCGACATCGCACAACACCACCGACGTGCCCGGCATCCGTCCGGCGATCCACGCGGCAAGCGACCCAACAACGCCGGCCCCAACGACGAGGACCCTATCGCCGGCGCTGACGCCGCTATCCCAAATAACGTTGAGAGCGGTTTCGGCGTTAGCGCTAAGAACCGCGCGCTGCGGAGGAATGCCATCAGGGACGGGAACTGCGGCATCCTGGGGAACATCGAACATGGTCTGGTGCGGGTGCAGCGCAAAGACCAGCTCTCCCAGTCGATCAGGCGGGCCGCCGACAATTTCACCGACAGTCTGGTAGCCATACCTTACGGGGCCCGGGAATTCGCCTGCCTGAAACGGGCAACGCATCCGCGCATATTCTGTGTCGGGAACACGTCCGGTGAAGACCAGGCGCTCCGTGCCCCTGCTGAGCCCACCAAACAGGCTGCGCACCCTCAAGTAACCGTCTTCAAGGTCGGGAAGATCCTGTTTGCGCAGCGCGGCTCCGCCCTGCCCGTCGTACCAAAGCGAGGATGTGGACAAGGCACTTTCGCTGACATCAATGATCGAAGCGCGACCGCCCATTCCCCCGTCGCGCACTGCGTGCGGCATGCCATCACACCTTTGTGTTGTCGCCCTGTGGACAGGGTTCATTCACCTGCGGTTCAGGATCAAATCAGCATATCGCCCGCTGGAAAGTACTGAAAGCAGGCAAAATTCGGGTTCTGCCGGCTGATCTCGTGGGATCATCCGGGTCTCACTTGGCCACAATTCGTCTTTTTGGTCATCGCCTGCGATCAATTCTGCGTATCAGGCCTGTTTTGCGCCGCAACATTGCCGCAATCACAGGCCCGATCAGCAGCGCACGTCAACAGGCCCGGTCCGTCCGCGTCTAAGAAACTGAAGAAGATGCCGGTTTACAGCCGGCAAAGCGAGAGGTCCGGCCGTGCTGCAACGCACAGACACGTCAATTCGTCCTGACTATTCGAACATGCCCGACGACGCTGCCCAAATGCGCGGCCGACGGCTGTTCTTCGGAGCGCTTGTCTCGGCCACCGTTCTGGCTCTTCTGGCACTGATGGTATGGACGTTGTCGCCGTTGGGCCTCTCTGCTGTCGACCTCGCTCTCCTTACTCTCTTCGGTATTACCCTTCCGTGGACCGTGATCGGTTTCTGGAATGCGGTGATCGGGCTTTGGCTGATGCGACTGACCCGCGATCCAGTCGCCGCGGTCAATCCATACTTCGTGAGAGAACCCGATTGGCGGCGCGCTCGCGGGCGGCCGATGAGCCGGACTGCAATCCTGAGCTGCATTCGGAACGAGGATCTGGAACGGGTCATTCAAAACCTTGAGACAATGCTCAACGAATTGCGCGTCGCCGGTGTGGTCCCCGGTTTCTCGCTACATGTGCTGAGCGACAGCGACTGGCCCAATCTGGTCGACGATGAAGAACGTGCTTTCGATCGACTACGTCTACGATGGGCAGGGATAATCGATGTCAGCTATCGACGGCGGCCATCCAATCCGGGCTTCAAGGCCGGTAATATCGGAGAGTTCCTGAGTCGGCAGGGCGACCAGTTCGATTATGCGCTCGTGCTGGACGCAGACAGCGTCATGAGCGTCCGAGCCATCCTGCGGCTGCGGCAGATGATGGAAGACAATCCAAGGCTCGGCATCGCCCAAAGCCTGGTGACGGGTCTTCCAAGCGCCAGCCTTTTTGCACGTGTCTTTCAGTTCGGGATGCGCCTCGGGATGCGTTCCTACACGCTGGGCAGCGCCTGGTGGCAGGGCGACTGCGGACCCTATTGGGGGCACAATGCCATGATCCGGCTGGCGCCGTTCATGGAGCACTGCAAGTTGCCGCAGCTGCCGGGAAAGGGTCCGCTCTCAGGCTGGATCCTGAGCCATGATCAAGTCGAGGCCGTGCTCATGCGCCGAGCCGGGTACGAAGTGCGCGTGATCCCGATGGAAGACGGATCATTTGAGGAAAACCCACCAAATCTGCTTGAGTTCATCCGCCGCGACCTGCGTTGGTGCCACGGCAACATGCAGTATTTCCATCTGCTGAAACTTGATGACCTAAAGCCGGTTAGCCGCGTTCAACTGATCCTTGCCATACTCATGTTCGTTGGCTCCCCAGCCTGGCTTGGCTTTGTCTGTCTTTCTTCGCTGAGCTTCATCTTTGGCTATGACAGCCTGGCCTTTCGAGGCGACATCGGGATGACCTTGTTTGCCATCATCATGACAATGGTCTTTGCGCCAAAACTGGCCACCATTGTCGATGTGATTGCCAGTTCCGAGACGCGTAAACGGTTTGGCGGCGGTGCGAGAGCGCTGCTGTCCTCACTTACTGAGGTTCTTTTTTCGATGCTGATCGCGCCGATCATGGCAATTGCGCACACCGTGTTCATGGGCGGATTGCTGTTCGGACACAAAAAGCAGTGGCCCGCTCAGCATCGTGATGCCGGCGCCCTGCCCTGGGCTCCCCTGTTCGCCAAGCTCTGGCCACAGATGCTCTTTGGCCTTCTCGGATTTACCTGGTTCGCCGCGGCATTGAGCATGGGGCTAAATGCCTGGCTAGCATTGCCCATGATCGTGGGACCTGCCATCGCGGTTCTCATCGGATGGGTCACCGCCTGGCCTCAACTGGGCTATGCTTCGCACCGGTTGGGACTATGGCTGATCCCCGAGGAAACAAGCCCACCGGAGACGATTGTATCGCTTGGTCTGCCGATCCTTGGCACCAGCACAGCAGCCCTTGCCATTGAGCCGAATAATGAGGCCACTGTACTGGAAGCGGCCGAATAGCCGCTGAGGTCCAGGTTAGCCCTGCTCGGAGCGATCCCGCACATATTGGTCCAGCAAACGCACGCCAAAACCTGAAGCCCAACCTGTGTTGGTGTCCGATTTCGGGCTGCTCATGCCGGTGCCGGCGATGTCGAGATGCGCCCATGGCGTATCACCAACAAAACGCTGCAGAAACTGAGCGGCTGTTATTGACCCGGCCCATCGGCCACCGCTGTTTTTCATATCGGCGAACCGCGAGTCGATGAGCTTGTCGTAGGGCTTGCCCAGAGGCAGCCGCCACAACTTCTCACCGCTCGTTACACCTGCCTTGCCCAGCCCTTCAGCCAACTCATCGTTGTTGCTGAACAGCCCGGCATGGTGGTGACCCAGTGCTACTATGACGGCACCAGTCAGCGTTGCCAGATTGACAACCCACTCCGGTTTGAAGCGGTCGATTGTGTAGTGTAGCGCATCGGCGAGGACGAGACGCCCTTCTGCGTCGGTGTTGATGATCTCGATTGTCGCGCCCGACATGGCGGTGACGATGTCACCGGGACGTTGTGCCCGGCCATCGGGCATGTTCTCGACAAGACCTATGACACCAATCGCATCGACCTTGGCCTTACGTCCGGCAAGCGCGTGCATGAGCCCAACGACACATGCCGCACCGGCCATGTCGCCCTTCATGTCTTCCATGCCACCTGACGGCTTTATCGAGATACCGCCAGTATCGAACACCACGCCCTTGCCGACAAATGCGATCGGCTTGGTGCCTTTGGCCTTGGTTCCGCGCCAACGCATGATCGCGAGCTTGCTCTCGCGCTCACTGCCTTCGCCAACGCCCAACAGTGCCCGCATGCCAAGTTTGGCCATCTGCTTTTCGCCGAGGACCTCGACCTCGACGCCAAGCTTGGTCAGTGCTTCGGCATGGGCGGCAAACTCGGCTGGCCCCAGATCGTTGGCCGGCATGTTGACCAGTTCGCGCGCCAGCATGACACCATCTGCGACCGCAAGGGCCTGCTTTGCAGCCTTCTTGGCGGCTGCCGGATCAGCGCAGGCGATTGTCACGACCTTCGGCCCGCTGTCCTTATCCGCACTGCCCTTGCCGGATTTCGCCAACTTGGAAGGCTTGGTCTTGTATTTGTCGAACTTGTAAGACCGCAGGACGATGCCTTGAGCCAATGCCGCTGCATCATCAGCGTCCAAATCTACGCCTAACTGCTCGAACAGAACCGTGACTGGTGCAGACTGACTGGAAACAGCGGCCCAAAGGCGCCCGCCAAAATCCGCAATCTGCTGATGGCGACCCAGCTGATCTGCATCGTGGTTCTCTTCGTCACCGTCGTGCTGTGCAGGTGCGGCGAGCGCTACGATAGCTTCCAGGCCGGTGTCCGAAGGCGCCCACAGTGTAAGGCTGCCGGACTTGCCGCTGAATTCAGCGGCGGCAGCTGCCTCCGAAAAACGGATTTTGTCCGCATGTTCTGCAGCTGTGGCAGCCAATTGCGGCAGATCGTCGACCACACTGGCCAACACAACGCAAACGCCCTTGCTCGGGGTCTTCAGTGGCTTGAAATCAATCTTTGGGCGCATTGCCATTGGACATCCTCAATCTCTGGATCCGCAACCGCTAAGGCCTGCCGGTCGCATTGATCCTGGTCTCGTCATGCTGTTGCAACGAAGCGGAAAGCCTCGTTGTGTAGTTGGGCCGACTCCTGAGCCAGCTCGGCGGACGCCGCTTACCTATTGCTCACACGAGTAAATTCCAATGCCATGCCTGAAATTTGCATTGCCGCCCACTCTATGTGCGAATGGCGATGCTCTTGCTTTTGGATCACGATGCCAGCCACCCCGAAGTCACACAATTGACGCGGTTTGGTTTAGGCTGTGGTCTCTCCACTGGCGCGTATAGTCCAGCCCCTGCATTCGCGATGAATACGATCAGCCGCTACATCTTCCTACAAATTGCAGCGTCACTTGCACTGACGCTTACGACACTGATCGGAATCGTGTGGCTCAGCCAGGCTCTGCAGGAAATCAATCTTGTCATGGCCCAGGGTCAGACGCTCGGCCTGTTCCTGCTCGTCACGACCCTTGCCCTGCCCTCGCTCGTGGTCGTGATTGCGCCGGTGGCGCTGCTAATTTCCGTCCTTTACGTGCTCAATCGGCTGAATTCCGACTCAGAACTTGTGATTGTCACCGCAGCCGGCGCGTCGAGGCTGCAGATCATCGTACCGGTTATGGCCATGGGCGTGTTGGTCATGCTGATGACCGGAACGCTCAGCACCATCATCCAGCCGGACTCCCTCAGGCAGATCCGCAACATCATCACGCAGGTCAACGCGGACGTCATCGCGAGCATGGCTCAGGAAGGCCGGTTCACCAATGTGCAGGGTCTGACACTGCATATCCGGCAGCGCGGCAGTGATGGCAGCCTCGAAGGGCTAATGCTCCATGATCCGCGCGACAGTGATCAGGTGACAACCTATCTGGCCGAACGCGGACGCATCTCGCGCGAAGAGGACTCCGCGTTCCTGGTCATGGAGAACGGCAGTCTGCAACGTCGCGGCGTTAACCCTGAGGATGTGACGGTTGTTGCGTTCGATCGCTATGTCTACGACCTTTCGAACTTGCTGCAATCGGACGGACCAAGCCATTTCAATGTGCGTGAGCGGCCTACACGGGACCTGCTCCTGGCAGATACAACTGAACCTTACTTTCTTGAAAACAAGGGCCGTTTCCGTGCAGAGCTGCACGAACGTTTCAGCTCAATGCTCTATTCCCTGGCCTTCCCGGCGATTGCGCTGGCCACTGTCGGCTTCGCCCGGACAACCCGGCAGACGAGAACCGAGGCGATCATTTGGTGCGTGATCATGATCATGGCTGTGCGCTTTGCTGGATTTGCCGCCGGAAACCTCAGCCGGCAAGACGCTATTGCAGTAATGGCCGTCTACGGCGTCCCCCTGGTCGCGACTGCTGCAGCGTTAATGGCCGCATTTGGCTACGCACGCTGGATGACGCGACTCCATGACTGGGTCGCGGCCCGGCTGCCGGTTGAAAGCCTCCGACGCTATAGCGGTTATGACAGATTTGAGGGACCACTGCGGCAATTCGCTCAACGTCTCATGCAGCGGCTGACTTGAGTGAACGATGACAACGCACATCGCATTCCTTGGCAGAATCGGCAGGTACGTGGCCAAACGTTTCACTGTCGGCATCACGGTGGTGGTGTTGAGCGTTGTCACACTCGTCTTCGTCATCGAGTGCATCGAGAACCTGCGGCGCGCCTCCAATCACGACCGCGGAATCGATGTGGTTCTGATGCTGTCAGCGCTCAGGCTGCCCTGGTTGATTGAACAGGTGCTGCCCTTTGCCGTGCTTATTGGCGGTATTGTCGCATTCCTGTCATTGAGCCGAAGCCACGAACTCACGGTGGCGCGATCAATCGGGATGTCGGCCTGGCAGTTTGTTGGAATGGTCGCGGTGATGGCCGCTGCGATCGGTCTTCTGACGTCGATGGCGTTCAACCCGCTCGCAGCAGGATTGCTGCAGACCCACAGCGAGCGTTTCGAACAGGCCTTTGGCGACAATTCAGGCCGACTTTCGAACAAGTGGTTGAGGCAGACCGCAGATAGTGGCGCAAGCGTCATGCGGGCTGGTTCAGTGCTGGCATCTGGACTGGATCTGCGAAGCGTGACGGTATTCGTATTTGATTCCCAGGGTCGTTTCATCGAACGGCTGGAAGCTGACCGTGCGGAATTACGGGATCAGGCGTGGCTGCTGCAGGGTGTATGGGTGATAGCACCCGGCGAAGATCCCGCATTTGAACCGGAAAAATCGCTGCCGACAACGCTCAGCGCCGAACAGATCACGGAATCGTTCATCGATCATGATTTTGTTTCGTTTTGGGATCTGCCGAGACAGATTGAAATCGCCCGACAGAGCGAGCTGAATTCGGCACGCTACCAGCTGCAGTACCAGGCTCTCCTCGCCCGACCGGTGTTCTTCGTCGCCATGGTGATGATTGCGGCGGTTGTTTCATTGAGAGTGTTTCGCTTTGGCAACATAAGTTGGATGATTCTCAGTGGCATAGCAGGTGGCTTTCTGCTTTATGTGGTGATGCAGATCGTTGGGGATCTGGGGGCTACGGGGTTCGTCCATCCTGTCGCAGCGGCTTGGGTGCCGCCATTGGTGACTTTGGCGTTGGCGACGGCGCTGCTGCTGACCACCGAGGATGGATAGATGAACATCACTCAGTGCGCCTTTCATGGTCCTGCGAGTCTGCAGGAGCAATGTCGTCATCAGGGAGGGATCTGCCAGTCGGCAAGTACGGAATGAGCAGGTGGACGACAAAAGTTCGGTCAACGTGCGGGCGCGCGGCTGGTGCTGCTGTGCCCTTTTGGCCTTGGCGCGACGGTTTGTTGTCGCGTAATGCAGCCGCACCTTCCGACTGCCGCACAAATGCCGACTCTGCAATTGCTCACCGTGCCTGCCTTGTCGTGACCGGCCTCGCCACAATGACGGCCTGCGCGGCACTGCTGGTAGCGACCCCGACACCTGCGATGGCGCAGACCGCGATTGATGCCGACGGGAACCCGGCTGGCGTTGTCGAGACGCCAATCGGCGAGATCGCCACCGACCCCAACGCCCGGATGCTGCTCGAGGCCGATGAGATCATCTACGATTTCGACAACGAGATCGTATCGGCCGTGGGCAATGTCCAGATCTACTATGACGGCTTCACTGTTGAGGCAGATAGCGTGAGCTATCAGCAGGTCACGGGCCAACTGACCGCGACCGGTAACGTCAAGATTACCGAGCCTGGCGGTAATGTCGTGCTTAGCGATTCGATCGATTTATCAGAGAATCTGCGTGATGGGTTCGTCGAGTCTCTGACAATCGTAACTCCGGACGAGTCGCGTTTCGGAGCCGCAAGCGCCGAGCGGCGTGGGCCGCTGACGATTTTTAACCGTGGCACCTTCACGGCCTGTCCGTCATGCGAACAGAACCCCCAAAAGCCGCTGACATGGCA
>JBCDCP010000081.1:0-13732 GCA_039181495.1 Pseudomonadota bacterium
CCGGCCGCCGCGGCGACATCACCGTTGAACTCCCTGCCCTTCGACAGGATGGCGTATTGCTTGAGACGCCAGCCGCGATCCTCAACGACCGACAATGCCAGCACTGTGCGGGGACGAAATTCCTGCAGATGGTTCATGTCAGGACGGCACCGGAACCTTGGCCGGCTTTTCGAGTTCGGTCTCGTTTATGCGACTGAGCAATCGGTCGAAGAGTTCCTTCTCGCAGTGCGTCAATGGCTCCATTATCTCATCGATAATCTCCGACATGATCGCATCCAGGCGGCCAACGTGGAGACGGCCCTTCTCTGTCAGATCGAGTTGCCGCACGCGGCGATCCTCAGTGCTGACAGACCGGACGAGCATTCCCTTGTTTTCCAAACGGTTGATAAGCCGGGTCATTTGTGACGCGTCGCGGCCCATCTGCTCGACGAGTCTTTGCGCAGGCGCCGGCGCAATGCGGGCAAGATGCGTGAGTATCAGGCTTCCCAACGGGCCAACCCGGTCTTCGTCAAAGGGCGGTACCCGCCGGTGCATTTCGGCGTCGATGCGCCGCACCACGTGGTCCAGGTGATGAATGATTCTAGTGGTCGTCATTACGGGGTTTCGACTATTGGACTATGTCCATTGTTGTGCATCAATCCGGTTACGCGGGAACACGCCCGTATCGCACGCACCGCAAGGCGGACGCGCCTCGTGGAATGGAACACGGATGTGATCCGGTGTGAACGGTGATCTCCCTAACTTCGATCTATCCCTTGCTCTCAAACCTGCCGTTGGAGCACTCCGCCATGTCGATAGGAAGAACCGACAGAAGCAACATGAGCCGTTGTCACGTCGGACAGTCTCGACCAGCCGCCCTTTTGAACCGATGTCTTGTCACGTCATTCGCTGCCTTTGCGTTGTTTGGTTGTCTACCATCCAACGACGACCAGGCAGCCACGGAACCGCCCATTCGTGGACTGATAACGACAGTCGTGAGTGCCGGGCAGGAATCGACAGTCCGCCGCTATCCCGGTGTGCTTGAGCCAGGTGAAGTGAACGTCCTTTCCTTCGAGGTGGGTGGAAAACTGGGACGGCTTGATCTTTCCGTGGGCGAGCGCGTCGACAACGGTGCCGTTCTGGCGCAACTCGACAGTGCCCAATTTCAGAGTGCCGTCCAGCAGAGAAGTGCCGCAGCCGAAGCGGTCCGGGTCAGGCTTGTTCAGGCGGAAGAGGATCTCACCCGTTCGGAAACACTGCTTGAACGCGGTGCGGTGACACGGGTGCGCCGTGACGAAGACCGGACCAGGGTACAAGAGCTGCAGGCGGAACTGACGCAGGCCGAGCAGTCCCGTGTCCAGGCCGAGGAAGACCTTAGCGACACGGTGTTGACAGCGCCGTTCGATGGAATCGTCAGCGCTTTGGAAGTCGATTCCTTTGCAACGGTTTCTGCTGGGCAGACAGTTCTTTCGGTCTATGAAGCGACCGACTTCGAAGTCTCGTTCTTTGTCAGCTTCGATGTCGCCTCCCGACTTGTGGTTGGAACGCCTGCCAAAGTGCGGCTGGCCGACGACCCGAGCATTGTCCTCGATGCAGTCGTGAGCGAACTCGGCGAACGGGCAGACACGGTCTCGTCGTTCCCGGTGGTTGTGAAACTGTCCGAGACAGTCGCGCTCATGAAAGCCGGCATGGCTGTTGAGGTTGCATTTGAGTTCGAGGTTCCTGGCGCAAGCGGCTTTCTGATCCCGATCAGCGCGGCGATCAGCGAGGGTGAGATCCCTGAAGACGCTGGACCAAATTCAGTCATACCCGTTCCGGTCTTTGTGTTCGATCCCGAAACCTCAACGGTCGAACGGCGCATGGTGACGTTCGCCGGTCTGCGGGAGAACAATCTGGTGGTGATTGAGGGGCTCGAAGAGGGCGAGCGCGTCGCCAGCAAGGGCGTGTCTTTCTTGCGTGAAGGAATGAAGGTGAAGCTGCTCGAGCCAGAGGATTGAGCCATGGACATCCTGACGCGATTTGGCCTCGAAAAATCACGCTTCACCATCCTGATCATGATCGGAATCCTCGCCGTTGGAATTGCCTCTTTTCTGGGAATGCCGAAGCGCGAGAACCCGGAGATCACCATCCGGACGGCCATCGTTGTCTTCAGCTTTGACGGTATGGCGCCGGAGCGCGTCGAGAATCTCATCGCGATCCCCGTGGAACGAAAGATCCGCGAGATCGGTGAAGTTGAAGACATCGAGACGATCATCAACACGGGCCAGGCGCTGTTCAAGGTCTACCTGTTCGACACGGTCGGGCAGGCTGGCATTGCGACGGCCTGGGAAGATCTTCGCAACAAGATGGATGATGTGGTTCGCGAACTGCCCGATGGTACGGTGGGGCCGGTCGTCAACACTGACTACGGCGATGTGGCGATTGCGACCATCGCTCTGACGGGAGACGGTTTCAGTCTGGCCGAGCTGGAAGACGTCGCCGATGATTTGCGAACTGATCTGTTCCGTGAGATGGGCGTCAGCAAGGTCAGCCTGTCGGGCGTTCAGGAGGAACGCATCTGGCTTGAGGTCGACACCAAGAAGCTGGCCAGCGTGGGCGTTCAGATCGAGCAACTGCTCAATGATCTTTCTTCGCAGAACGTGATTCTTCCCGCAGGTGAGATCGATGCGGATGGAACGCGCATTGTGCTTGAGGCAAATGGTGACCTGAGCAGCGTCGATGAAGTTCGAGGCGTGCTGACCCGTGTGCAGGGCAAGTCCGGTTTCGTGCGGCTGTCGGACCTTGTCGAGATCCGGCGAGGCTACATCGACCCGAAAGACACACCGGTCTTCTTCAACGGCCGCCCCGCCATCGTCCTTGCGGTGGAGATGGTGTCGGGAACGGATATCCAGGACCTTGGCGCACGGCTGCGCGATCGGCTCGAAGCCTTCGAGAACAGTCAGCCGATCGGCATCGAACTCGGTGTGTCGACGTTCCAGGAAGAGAACGTGACCGCCTCGGTCAACAACGCGCTGGAGAATGTCGGACAGACATTCGCGGTCGTTTTTGTTGTGATGTTTCTCTTCCTCGGCCTTCGGCCAGCTCTGGCAATCGCCTGCATTGTTCCGTTTACGATCTGCTTTGCGCTTATCGGCATGTCGTTCATCGGGGTCGACATTGAACAGGTCTCCATTGCGGCGGTGATCATCTCACTCGGCCTGCTCGTGGATAACGGGCTCGTGGTGGTGGAAGATCTCGAACGCAGGATCGGCGATGGACAGGATCCATACGAAGCAGCCTATGCTGCCGGGTCGCAATATCTTGTGCCGCTGGGTGTCGCATCGATCACGACGATCTCCGCATTCCTGCCGATGCTGTTGCTTGAGGGCGTCGAAGGTGAGTTTGCCTTCTCGCTCGGCGCGGTTGTCACGCTCATGCTTCTGGGGTCCTGGATCACCGCGCTCTACATCTTGCCGTTCATCTGTGTGCGGCTGCTGAAGCCCAAGGCAGCCAAAGATGGGAAAGGCCCGTCTTTCATGATCCGGTGGTATGGCGGCTTGCTGCAACGGTTGCTGCCATTCGGCCTACCGATTGCAGCGGTGATCTTTGCAGCTGTCGGCTTTAGCGGCACGCAATTTGGTCAGCTGAAGCAGGAGCAGTTCCCCTACAGCGAACGGGCCGACTTTCTCATCTACATGGATATGCCCAAGGAAGCGGCCATCTCGGAGACCGAGGCTCTCGCTCTTCGCGTTCAGGATTGGCTCGGCAATACCGAGATAAACCCCGATGTCGTCAATTCTACCGCCTACATCGGAGATGGTGGCCCGCGCTTCAATCTCGGGCTGAACCCCGCAGACCCTGATCCGACTAGCGCCTTTTTCGCCGTTCGCATGACCTCACTGGATGCAACGCTCGCCACGGCCGACCGTGCCCGGCGGGTGTTCATCGAGCAATTTCCGGAAGCGCAGTTTCGGGTCACGCAACTCAATCAGGGCGGCTCAGAATCGGGCGTGCTCGACATCGAAGTCTTCGGTCCCGACGAGGACGTGCTGATGAGCGCGGCGCAGGACCTGAAATCGGCCTTCGCTGAGCTGCCAGCAATGGTCAAGAACGAGAGCGATTGGGGCAATCGGGTCGTCAAAGTCACCGTCGACATCGCGCAGGACAAGGCGCGGGAGTTCGGCGTTACATCTGAAGATATCTCGGACGTTATGGACGCATACTTCTCGGGCACACGCTACTCGACGTTCCGCGATGGCGATGATCAGATTCCGATCGTCATGCGGGCTCTGAAGGAGGGTCGCGACAGCGTCGAGGATCTGGCCAATCTTTCTATCGCCACCGGCGGATCTGTTATCTCTGTCGATCAGGTCGCTGATTTCCGCCCGAGCCTCGAGCTGTCCGAGATTCGCCGCGAAAACCAGGTTCGGCGCGTCGTTGTTTCAGCCAAGAGTGCAACACTCTCGGCCAGCGATACTCTGGCGGCCATGCAGCCTTCCATCGATGCGCTGAACCTCGGACCTGACTACAGGATCGAAATTGCCGGCGAGATCGAAGACAGCAGCGACGTGCAAGGGCAAATGGGGAGCAACATGCCATTGGCGCTCGGTGTCATGATCGCCGCACTCGTGTTTCAGTTCAATTCGCTGCGCCGGGCGGTGATCACGCTGGTGACCATTCCTCTGATAGCCATCGGCGCACCCTACATGATGCAGATACTCAACCAGCCCATGTCCTTCTTCGCGACCTTGGGTCTGATGTCGCTCATGGGCATCATAATCAACAACGCGATCGTTCTGATAAACCAGATCGATATCGAGCGAGAAACCAGCGATTTGAAGGAGGCAATTCTTCAAGCAGCGAAGACCCGCGCTCGACCTGTGATGTTGACGTCGTTGACGACTATCTTCGGCCTTGTGCCGATGGCGCTTGCGGGCGGAGCGCTGTTTGAGCCGATGGCGACGATGATGATTGGCGGCCTGCTCATTTCCTCGCCGTTGACGCTGATTTTCGTCCCTGCCCTCTACTACCTGTTGTTCAAACCGCGCGGTCGGCAGCTTGAGGCTGCTGCAACTTGAGCCAATGCTGAAGGCGGCGATAATCCAGCAGCTAGAAGAGGTTGAGGCCGATGCGTTCACCAGCTGAGCCTTTCCCGGCACTTGGATCGCCATGACCGCTAACCGGTCGCTCCTCTTTGTTTCGCTGGCAATCGTCGCCGGTATTGGCCTGTGGGGCGTGCTTGATCCTGAAGGGATGCTCGCCATCTCACAGCAGACGGTCGAAGAGTCGTTTGATGGCCGCGGCTGGTTCATCATGCTTACCGTCACCGGCCTTCTGGCGTTTTGCCTCTGGCTCCTGGTGTCACCGCACGGATCAATCCGTCTTGGGAAGGATGACGACCAACCGGAATTCTCGACACCAGCCTGGCTTGCGATGTTGTTCTCGGCAGGCATGGGCGTCGGATTGCTGTTCTGGGCTGTCGCTGAACCGCTAAGCCATTTCGCAACCGGGCGCGAGTTTCTGGAAACGCCTGTTGCAGCAACCATCGCGCTCACATCGACGCTGTTTCACTGGGGGCTGCATGCTTGGGCGATCTATGCTGCCACCGCGCTGGTCATCGCCTATTTTTCATTCCGGCGTGACACCCCGATGCTCGTCAGCTCGCCAATAGTGACCATGTTTCCAGGTGAGCGATGGGCACACGCAGTGGGCTGGCTCTCTGATATCTGCGCCATTGCCGCGATTGCCATTGGCGTCGGTGGATCAATTGCCATGGGCGTTTTTCAGGTGGCCGATGGTGTCGACATATTGATGGGTGGCAACAATTCCGGTCCGGTCCTGATCGGCATTGTCTTCGTTGTTATGGTTGTCTGCTATCTGCCACCGCTGCTTGTCGACCTCGGCGCCGGCATGTCGCGGCTGTCGAACCTTGCCATGGGTCTTGCCGGGTTCTTGCTGGCTTTCATCATCCTGTTTGGCCCGACCCAGTATCTGATGAATGCCATCCTTAACAGCTTCGGCGCCTATCTCAGCGAAGTCGTTCCGCGCGGCTTTCAGACCTTCACCTTCTTCGGCGACAGCCTTGGCCAGTGGTTTCACGACTGGACGCTAACCTACATGGTCTGGTGGATCGCCTGGGGACCGTTCGTCGGCGTATTCATCGCCCGAATATCGCGCGGCCGAACCATCCGGGAGTTCATTCTCGGCGTGCTCTTTGTGCCGACCCTGTTCTCGATGGTGTGGTTCGGCGCGTTCGGTGGCATCGGACTCTACGACACGCTCGAACGTAGCGGTGACCTGATCGCATTGACGGCCTCGGATGTTGAACGTGTCACCTTTGCGCTTCTTGAACGCTTGCCACTGCCTGCACTCACAACTATCGCAACCATACTGGCTGCCTTCCTGTTCATCGTGACAAGCGTGGTCAGCGCTGCATTCGTACTGGGAACGTTTTCCAGCGGTGGCGACCCTGAACCAAGTCCGATGATCCGGATCGTCTGGGGTGTTCTTCTCGGCGTGTTGGGCGCGGCGATGATTGTCTCAGGATCGATTGATGCGGTGCGCAGCATCATCGCGGTCGGCGCGCTGCCCTTTGTGTTCATCACCGTTCTTATTGTTGTGTGTTTCGCCCGTGCGCTCCGGGAGGAAGCTCATGCTGACCGGTGATCTTTCCGACACGATGATGAATGTGACGACATTCGCGTTCATCGCAGCGATGATCTGGATTTATGTCAGGCGATAGCGGTCGTTGCTGCGTCTTGAACTGATCACTTTCCGCAAGCGCGATAAGGACTGGGGTCGTCCAGCGGAGCAGAACGACCCCGCGCTGTCGATCAATTGGCCGGAGCGCCAAAAAGCGTCTGGTGCATCACCGAGTAAACCTCCGTGGAGTCCATCAACGGTTCGATCAGATCGGTGTTCAGACCCGCAGCGCGAACGAGGATGCCACCCGCGACATCATTGTAGCCGACCCAGGCAATGCCGAAGTGGTGCGTGTTGCCATTGCGATCGGGCTTGGTTTCGAACGCATCACCGAACGTGCCCTGAACACCATGCAGGATGCCGCCGCCACGCGTCGTGGCATCGACCGCACCTTCCTCCTGCATGACGACTTGCAGACCACCGGCATCGCTGTCGGCGGCCATCAGCAGCATCGTGTCATCGCGATCTTCCATGAAGTCGAGGATCGACCCCACTGCCGCATCGGCACGGGCAAGGGCCTCCAACGTGCCGGCGGCGTTCATGTTGTTGGCGATGTTGTCGGTGCCTTCTTCCTCGATCACAGCGAAGAAGCCATCCTCATTGCGCGAGACGATCTCCAGCGCGACCTCGGTCATTTCTGCGATCGTGGGCGCATGCTCCCAATAGGTCGGCACACCATCGATGATGTTCCGTTCACGCTCCTGATCGTTGAAGGTGTGGTTGTGGGCAAACACGCCCAACAACCGATCCACATCATCGAGGTTCAGCGCCATCAGTTCGTCGCGCGTATAGACAATCGTGTAGCCGAGTTCTTCGGCGCGTTCGATCAGGTTGACATCGTCTTCGCGCTGGCCCGGTCCGTGGCGGCCATGCACGCCTTCGGGCAACAGGAAGCGCTCGCCTCCGGCCATGATCACCTGGGCACCGGACTCGATCACCGACTGCGCAATTTCGCGGGTGTTGGAGCGGCTCTTGTTCGAGGCAACAAAGGCCGCGGTGCCCGGCTCCGAAATATGACCGGACTGCACCAGCGCGACAGCCTTGCCGGCCGCCATTGCTTCTTCGGCAATGGACATGTCGCGACCTGAGGCGGCAGTCAGCTCTTCGGTTCCGTTCATGCCGAAGCTGTTGCCGACAACCTTGACGCCATAGGCGTGAACGGTGGCACCACCGTGTGACGTGCCCGTGACACGGTCAGCCATATGGCCAGTGTAAACGCCCATCGCTGGCAGCCTGTCCCAATTGAGCTCGCCGTCGGGGCCGACCGTGTGCATGCGCGCGGCAAGCCAGTGGTTTACGCCTGTGCCGTCGGGATGGAAGAAGATGACGTTGCCCGTGTCCTGGGCCAGTGCCGGGCTACTCAGAGAGAGTGTGGCCCCGAAGATGGCCGCAAGGCAGGTTATCCTGTTCATGAAGTCCTCCTGTTTCGAACGCCTGGTCGAAATCGCCGGGACGGTGTTCAGCCCTCATGCCGGCAGAGGATCTGGTCACACATCAAGGTGTCAGCGAGACTACAGAGTTATTGCATGTTGATAACGATGAACCCGCGGTCACTCGCGTCTCTCAGTGGTCCAGCAGTGTTGCGACCACTGCGAGACAGTCGCCCTGCTTGAGAAGTCCGGGAAAATGACGGGCGGCAAGAATGCCCGCATGGGAGGAAAGCACGATCGCAGGAGACTCACCTGACCGATCGATCGGCCAGATGCGTGCGAGGGGCTGGCCATGCTCCACCGTTTCTCCCAAATCGACCAAGGGTTCGATCAGGCCGCTCTGCTGCGCGATGTGAAAGCAGTCGCCAGTGGTCGTGTCGATCATTCGGCTCGGACCAATTTTAGGGTCGCCGCTCAGAATGCCGGCATGTCTGAGAAGGTTCTCTGCACCGCGCCGGGCGATTACGGCGGTGCGCCGTGTTGCTGTGCCTCCGCCACCCAACTCGGTCGTTACGAAGACCTTTCCCGCCGCTTCGACGGCTGTGTCGTACATGCCGGCAGAATCGATCTCCTTCAAAATCATCGAATACGGCGCATTGAACGCCTTCATCGCAGCAATGCAGGCGGTTTCCTGTGCCTTGTCATCAAGGCGGTGGGCGGCCGCAAAGGGAATGAAATCCAGTGATTTGCCACCCGAATGATAGTCGAGAACCACATCCGACATCGGCACCAACTCGTGCATGAAGAAGTCGGCGATCTTCTCGGTCGGGCTGCCATCGTGACGCCCCGGAAAGCAGCGATTGAGATTGACGCCATCCAGTGGCGACGTACGTCGTGCCGCATGAAAGGCAGGCGTGTTCATAAAGGGCACTATAATGATCCGGCCCTGGATATGCCGAGGATCGAGGTCATGGGTTAGACCCTGCAGAGCAATCGGTCCTTCATACTCGTCGCCGTGGTTGGCGCCGGTCAGAAGGGCCGTCGGCCCGTCCCCATTGCGAAGAACGGAGATGGGAATCATGACAGCGCCCCACGCACTGTCATCGCGGCTTACGGGCAGCCGGAGGTGGCCATGATGCGCGCCATCCTTATCGAACGGCACCGTCGGCGTGATGGGGTTGGCCGGACTGGCCATCAGGTCTTAACCATCAGCTTGCGGGGCACATCAGCCAGACACTCGGGACCGGTGTGCCCGATGATAAGGCTCTCGGTGATTTCGAACCCCCAATCCTCCATCCAGAGCCCGGTCATGAAGTGGAAGGTCATCCCCGCCTCGAGCACCGTTTTGTCTCCCAGGCGCAGGCTCATGGTCCGCTCGCCCCAGTCGGGCGGATAGGACAGCCCTATCGGATACCCCGTCCGATTGTCCTTGGTGATGCCGTGGCGTGCGAGGACGCCAAAGAACGCGATTGCAATGTCCTCGCAGAGATTGCCGGCCCTGGCGACCTCAAGCCCGGCTTCCATGCCTTCCAGCACCGCTTTCTCAGCATCGATGAACGTCTGGTTTGGCCTGCCCAGAAAGATCGTGCGCGACAGCGGACAGTGATAGCGACGGCAGACACCGGCAATCTCGAAGAATGTACCCTCGCCTTCCTGTAGCGGGCGATCGTCCCAGGTGAGATGCGGTGCGGCGGCGTCGGACCCTGAGGGGAGAAGCGGGACAATCGCCGGATAATCGCCGCCGACGCCGAGTGCGGGATCGTAGCGCAGGCCGGCGTCGTAGATCTCGGCGACGAGGCTGGACTTGGGCAGGCCAGGCTCGATCACCTCGAAGATGCGGGCATGCATTTTCTCGACCAGCCGGGCCGCGGTCCGCATATAGGAGAGCTCCTGCTCGGTCTTCACGGCGCGCTGCCAGTTCACCAAGCCGGTCGTGTCAGCGAACGCAGCGTTTGGCATGCTGTTTTGCAGGGCAGCAAATGCGGCAGCGGAAAACCAGTAATTGTCCATCTCGACGCCGATGCGCCCGCCACCGAGCCCGCGATCGGACAGGCGGTCGGCGATGTATTGCATGGGATGGCAGTCGGGCGACTGAACAAAACGATCTGGATATCCGACGATGTCGTCATCGCCGAAGAAGCATGTCCGCAAGGCACCTTGCACGTCCTGGCTTCGGCCATACCAGATCGGACCGTCCTGGAGGTTCAGAACGACGCACTGATGAACGTAGAAGGACCAACCATCATAACCGGTGAGCCAGGCCATGTTGGAGGGATCCGACACAATGATGGTGTCGAGCGCCGCCGCCTGCATCGCTTTGCGGGTTTTCGCAATGCGGTCCTGATACTCCTCAATGGTGAAGTTGAGGGGCGGGCGCAGCGGCTCGGCGGGTTGGCTTGTGGACATTGACCTTTGGGTTTCGTTCAGTTGGCTAACGCGTCTGCCTCCCTGAGGGCGAAGACTGCGATTGCTGTATTTGAACACCGCTTCCTGTCCGGTTCGCAATCGCAATCTCTGTCGGTGTCTTGCGGCCACAGCCGATGGCCGAAAGTGCGCGGCGCAGGCATGTGTGCACTCAAGCCGACAGCGCCACAGCCCGGTGCAGGTTTCTCAGATCGGCGATCTGACGGACAAGGAAAGCGGCAACGGCACTCCGCGGCACACTCAGTTTCAGACCGCGCTCTTCGGGACCGAACCCCTCGCGTAAGCCAACCGATTGCTGCGTATCGCTGAATGCGCTCGGGCGGAGAATAGTCCAGTCAAGTCCGCTCGCCTCGACCAGCCGCTCCTGCAGTTCGTGATCCTTGAACACCGGACGCAGCAACAGCCCGAACATCACGCGCTTCCACCAGAAGTTCAGATTGGACCAGCTTTCCTGTGCGCCCAATGTCGATTGGCAGATGAGCCGACGCACACCGTGGCTCTGCATGGCCTGGATTATGTTGAGCGTGCCCTGCGACCGGATGCGGCTCGTCCGAGAGGCACCAGCACCCAGCGCAACAATCACGGCATCCTGCCCCTCGACTGCCGCCGAGACATCTGACTTCAGCAACGCATCGCCCGCATGGCGCCGCAGCGCGGGATGTTCGATACCGAGCCGTTCGGGGCGACGCGCGAAAGCGGTTACCTCATGGCCTTGCTGCAAGAGCTGTTCGACGGCCAGCCGGCCGACCGATCCTGTGGCTCCAAAGACGATCACACGCATTTTCATTCTCCTTATGTGTCTGCACTTGACATTGTGTCAATTGACATTGTGTCAAATGGGACTAGATTGACATTATGTCAAGAGAAGAATCGACAACGCGTACAAGAATTCTGAAAGCCACCTGCAAGCTGTTGGCCGCTGGCGACGGACAGGGTGTACGGATGGCCGATATCGCCAAGGCGGCCAAGATCAGCCGTCAGGCGGTCTACCTGCACTTTCCGAACCGGGCCGAATTGCTGATTGCCGCAACACGGCATCTGGATCAGGCCAAAGGCATCGATCAGCGTCTTGAGGCAAGCCGCACAGCGCAGAACGGGCTGGTGCGGCTTGATGCCTTCGTCGAGGCCTGGGGCAACTACATCCCTGAAATCTATGGCGTTGCGCGGGCGCTGATGGCGATGAAGGATAGCGACCCCGAAGCACGTGCCGCCTGGAACGACAGGATGAGCGCAGTGCGCGAGGGGTGCGCGGCCGCGGTTGACGCGCTGGAACGTGACCGGCGGCTAACGCACGTCCATTCGCGCGATGAATCGATCGACATCCTGTGGATGCTGCTGTCGATCCGGAATTGGGAGCATCTGATCCAGGATCGCGGCTGGAGCCAGCAGGACTACATCGATTCAATCAGAGAAATCGCGCGCAGGGTGCTGGTGCGGAGCGCGTAACTCTTGAAAGCCGTGCTGTCTCTCAGGCCGACAGGTCTTTCACGGTCTGCGCTGAGAAATGGCCTCTGAGGTAGTTTGCGACCGCCAGAACCGCTTCACTCGGTGATCGTGTCAGCTTCATCCCGAGGCCATACTCCGGCAGACCTTTGACATGCTCGAAACCGGGTGCCGGGCCGATCCTGTCATTGAGATGAGAGACCGGCAGCGGGCCAACCGCCAAATCCGCCTCGATGGCTGATCGCCGGGCACCAATGTTTTCGCATTTCAGGACGATCTCGTAATCAATGCCGGCTTCATCAAGCAGGCGGACCGTCGGTTCATACCAGGGCCAGGTCTCGGCCCACAGGGCGAGCGGCACAGGATTACGTTCCCAGGCAATGCCGGACGTGCTCGCAGCCCAGATCTCGGGTTCGCGCAAAATGCGCTCGCTCGAGGCGACACCGGGAATCGACTCCGCATAAGTCACGATGGCCACGTCGAGTTGGTTGGTGTCGATGGCGCTGATCAGCGATGGCGTATGGTCGACATTGATCGACAGCGTGATACCCGGATACTCCTCGTTGAAGCGTTGCAGCGCCTGCATCGGAAGGCGCACGATGACGTCGTCGGGCACGCCAAGCCGGACATTGCCACGGACCGTCCCCGCTCTGATATCTGCCAGCAAACTCGATTCAAGAGCCAGCATGCGCCTTGCGTGCGGCAGCAGTTTTTCGCCATCGGCCGTCAGCCTCGTGGCGCGCGCATCGCGTTCGAAGAGCGGTTTGCCGACGACATCCTCGAGCCTCCTGATCTGCACCGAGACGGCCGACGGGCTGCGGCTGACCGTTTTAGCGGCGGCCAGAAAGTTCCCCTTATCGACGATCGCAACGAAAGTGCGGAGAAGACTTAGTTCGAGGCTCATGATTGAATGAAATTGAACTTAACGCGTTGATCTTTTCGTTTGAATGAACCGCATGCCAGCCACATTTTCAAGGTCGATAGAGCCCTCATCGTGAAGGAGATTGCACATGTCGACCAACGGCACATCCACATTGCGGTATGGCCAAGTCCCCTTCGGAGGACACACCGGCACCCGCGTTTCCTTGTCTCGCAGGTTCGCAAGTCTTGCGGCAATGGTGACGGGGATGGCGACTGAATTCCGGGCGCGGAAGCAAATGCGCCGGCTACTTAGCAAGGACGACTGGCTGCTCGACGATATCGGTCTGACGCGCAAAGCCCTTGTCGTGGCGCTGGATGCGCCGTTGCATGTCCGCGCCTGTGACGAACTCAGGAAACGGCATGAGCGTTTCGGCCAGCAGTAATCGCGGCTAGCCCCTCCGACGCCGACGCCGACCACCACTGCCCGCACCACCGCCGCCTTCTTCACCGGAGTAAAAGCGCGGTGCGGGCAAGTCCACTGCCTGGCCGAGCTTGGGAAAGCCCTCGGTCCGGTTGGGAATTCCCATAGCGTTGACGAAATGCTCCTGGAAACGCGGCTCCAGCGCAGTTTCGATTTTCTCGATGTCGCTGACGAGCTGTTCGATCTCGCGGCGGTGCCCCCGATTGAGCAGCGCCATGCGTGCGCCCGTCCCGGCAGCGTTGCCGACAGCGGACACGTTCTCGACGGCGCAGTCGGGGATCAGTCCCAGAACCATTGCGTATTTCGGATCAATGAAGCTGCCGAAAGCGCCGGCAAGCTTGATCCGGTCGACATGGGTGATGTCGAGCTTCTCCATCAGCAATCGCACACCGGCATAGAGCGCGGCCTTGGCCAGCTGTATGGCGCGAACATCGTTTTGCGTGATGATAATGTCGATATCGCCACGGCGGATGACATAGGCGAAGGTCCGGCC
>JBCDCP010000082.1:0-13553 GCA_039181495.1 Pseudomonadota bacterium
GTAGGCCGCATCCGACATATCCATCTTGACCAGAACATAGCCGGGGAAAAAGCGGCGTTCAGTGTCCACCTTGCGGCCGCGGCGCACCTCGACGACCTTCTCGGTCGGCACGAGCACCTCTTCAAAAGCGTCGGCCAGCCCCTGCTGACCGGCTTTTTCCTGAATGGTCTCGGCAACCTTTTTCTCGAAATTCGAGTAGGTCTGGACAATATACCAGCGCTTGGCCACGTCGTTCTCCGTTAGAGCCACCCCAGCGTTCCGCCACGCCGAAGGTAGTCTCTCCAATATCCCTGTTGCCGTTCTGACCAGTGATACGCCGTTCGCGCCAGTCAGAACTGCCTGTTGTCAGCGCCCGTATCCGAGGACAAAGCCGACAAGCCAACCAATCGTTGAATCAACCAGCAGGAAAAACAGTGCGGCCAGGGTCACCATGATGAACACCATGATCGTGGTGACGATGGTCTCGCGCCGGGTCGGCCAGGTGACTTTTGAAACCTCGGCCCGGACCTGCTGCATGAATTGAAACGGGTTGGATTTGGCCATTCTTTAAGCCTCTTTGTTCGGCAGCGCAACCATCAACTGGTCGATTTTACTTGACGCCAACCGAATTTTGTGGGCCGCCCGCCCCGTTTCAACCACGGAACGAAAGGCAATGGTGATTTTTCCTTGCCCCGACAGCCTATGCGGGGCGATGGCAGGGGCGGAGGGACTCGAACCCACGACCTGCGGTTTTGGAGACCGCTGCTCTACCAGCTGAGCTACACCCCTAAAGCAATTGCGCGCCCAATCCGCGCTCAAATTCTCCTGACCTCTCCCACTCGCCGCCTGCCTTGCCCCTAAAGGGCTTGGAGCGGGTAGCGGGAATCGAACCCGCATCTTCAGCTTGGAAGGCTGTTGCTCTACCACTGAGCTATACCCGCCGCGCTGCAGCGTCCCATTCGGACAAAACCGCACCGATTTCAAACCGTTAGCCGACCCTCGCCTAAGCCAGAAAACTGGCCTCTCAGGCGCAATGTCAGATGGTGGAGGGAGTTGGATTCGAACCAACGTAGGCATAGCCAACGGGTTTACAGCCCGTCCCCTTTAGCCACTCGGGCATCCCTCCGCACATCTGGCAGATCAGCTTGTCGATCAGAAAGCCGGCATGGGGCAGTCGAAACGCAAGCGTGCCGCAACAACGCTTTCACGCTGGCAGCGATGGCGTTATGGGAGTCAATACCGGCTCTGTCAACGCCCTTCAGAAGCAGATATGACGGCGGTCGCGCTGATTATCGACCACACGCTGCCGCTCAAGGTGCTCGGTGCATACAACAACACTTTTCCAACAAGCCCGCGCCCCGACATCGGGCTGTCGAATTTGCATAAAGATGGCTCAGAATCGCAAAACCCCTCGCTCTTCACCGAATCATGGCCATGGTGGGGGCTGGCGCCGGGCAGCACATGGCAAGTCCGGCAAGCGCGGACTATCTTCCGCTGCTGACAATACGCTCTTTCTTTATGGCATCCATACGGTTGCAGCCGCGCTCGGAAATCCGAACCGCGAGAAACAGCGGCTCTTGGCGACATCGAATGCGCTGACACGACTGAAGCAGGAACTCCACGCACTCGGTTTCCCAGACAGCGCGCAGCAGGCCGAAGATGAGACGCTTTGCCTGACCCCTGTTGAAACCACCACCGCCGGCGCCCTTTCCAGGCAGGTTGGTCCCGACGCGGTGCATCAGGGATGTGTCCTGGTCTGCCACCCGCTCCCGGCGGAAAGCCACCTTGATCCGGGCGACATGACGCGCGCCCTCGTCCTCGATCAAATCACCGACCCGCACAATGTCGGCGCGATCCTACGCTCGGCAGCAGCCTTTGGTGTTGATGCCGTGATCACCACCGCGCGCCACAGCCCCGCGGAAACCGGCGTGCTGGCGAAATCTGCTTCAGGAGCGCTCGATCATGTGCCGCTCATTCGCGTCCGCAATCTCGGCGGCGCGCTGGAGAGCATGGCGTCCGCTGGCATTACGCTCGTTGGGTTGGACAGCGATGCGCCCTCCCCGCTCCAGAACATGCAGTTTGAGACACCCTACGCGCTGGTCCTTGGCGCGGAAGGCAAGGGCCTGCGCCAGAAGACTCAAAGCCTCTGCACTCATCTGACACGGCTCGACACGCCGGGCACGATCAAGAGCCTGAACGTCTCCAATGCCGCGGCGATCGCTCTTTATGCCGCGCGGGGCGCGGAAGCGTAAACTCAGTCGCTGTTTTGGGGCGCGTCCGACGGCGGCCAGCCATACCAGGCATCGACATCATAAGCCCCTTGGGCACCGCCGAACTGATCAAGAAGATCCGGGCCGGTTACGTGGCGGCTTCGCGAGAACTGCCGCTCATGCGGATAGGGCGGCACCCGGTCCGGATTGACGCGGTAACGCGAAGGCGGCTGCGGATAGAAAAGGTCGAGCAACCCGATATCGCGATCCCCGAACCAGAAGCGGAAGTAACCGGGATGATAAGGGAAACTGGTCCCAACGGTGTTATGCCCAAGCGACCGCCGTGGTTCCGCCTGCGCATCTCCGGCCAATGGCATAACCATCAGTCCGAGGGCCAGAAGGATGCCCGAACTAGCTTGAGCCAACACCCGCTCCATCGTTGCTGCGTCCTGTTGCAGGAAACAAATCATGGCGGGCAGTTTGACAGGGTGCCGTTAGTAAAGCGTGCACGGGGTTTGATATGACCGGCGGGCGACTTCCCCGCTTGCATTGCCCATCTACCGCAGATACCTCTCGGCGCCGACTGGGCGATCGACCGCGGTGGCATCGCCCAGGCCTAGGCCGGCTTAGCTCAGTTGGTAGAGCATCTGATTTGTAATCAGGAGGTCGGGGGTTCGAGTCCCTCAGCCGGCACCACTCATTTTTTGTTTAGAGCAGTAACTCACCCAACCATTTCCACTCGGAGTTTGGCGCGGATGTCCGCGTTTTGAACTTAGCGGTCATCGGCAGCTTAACTCACCGGTCCCGCAGCGAGCTGTTCCAACTGGTCAATCATCGCATGGCTGACTTGGTCTGAACGACGAAATTGGGCAGCAAACATCACGGCTTCGCTGCCAGCGCCATTTCGAACAGTGTACCTTCGCTACCAGCTGCACCGATGAGAGAGAGCCCTAGCGGGGCTCCTTCAATTTGTGCAAGCGGCATGGACAATTGCGGCAGACCGGCAAGTCCGGCCGGGCAGAGAATTTTCAGCGCGGCCATTCGAAATCCATCGAGTTCGGATTCTTCGGCGGTCCTCAACGGCGCTGGACCGGGGGCAGAGGGCACGATCATCACCGCTTCTTCCGGCAGTCGTTCTCGCAGTTCGTTCGCAAACACTCTCCGTTGCGCGTGCATTGTCTTGATGATGGCCGGATCCAGAGCCTTCGCCATGGCAAAACGCTCCCGTATTCCCGGACCGAAATCAGGAGTCTCTGCTTCCACCCAGGCTCCATGCGTCTCCCAGACCTCCGAAGCCTGACAGACCTTGAACATCTCGAGCCATTCGGTCGAAGGGGTGTCGCTAAGGCGGCAGGGTTCCATGATGATTGTTGATTGCAGCTTCTGAACAGCCGGCGCCAGCGCCTCCACGACGGCTCCCGGAACAGCCGACCAGACATCGACCGGCAATAGCAGGCGAGCAGGCAAAGGCCCGCTCTGTTCAAGACCCAGAGCCGCCCCTACCTTCGCCAATAGCATTGGATCGCGTGTGAACCATCCTGCTGTATCAAAGGATGGTGCGAGCGGCATGACGTTATCGAGCGGGATCAGCCCGTGCGTCGGGCGGATGCCCCATAACCCACAAAAAGAGGCGGGCATGCGCACCGAGCCGCCGGTATCGCTTCCCAAACCAATATCCACCAGCCTAGCAGCCACAGCTGCAGCGGAACCCGAAGATGATCCACCCGGAACGCGGTCGGGCGCAGCACTGTTGATCGGCGTGCCGTAATGGGCGTTCGCACCCATCAGGCTGTAGGCGATCTCGTCGGTATGCGTCTTCCCGACCAAACGTGCACCGGCATCAAGCAGCATCTGAACCGCGGGGGCAGTCTGCGTTGCGGGGCCGTGGGTGCGTGCCCAGTCTGGGCTACCGCACCCTGTGACGTGCCCCTCAATATCGTAGAGGTCCTTCACACCCAGCGAGAGACCAGCCAGCGGACCTGCCGGGGCACCAGGCAAGGCCAGGTCGTTTACAAAAGCGTTGACGGGATCATGCATTGGATGCTCGGCAGAAAAGAAAGTCAGGACGGCGGGTGGAGTTCGGGCAAGGCATGCGAGAAGCTCTGCCGCCCCGCCTTGTAGCCGACTATAGGTTGGGCCAGTTCAGCCACCGCCATGGCCTCATCCGTTGCGTCAATCACCACGATATCGGCGGGATTGCCGACGGCGATACCGTATTCCGGCTGGTTCATCAGTCGGGCCGAGCGCGCTGAAACCATATTGAGGCACTCGACTGTGCTTTCACGCGCGCCGACCTGGCCAATGTTGGCGTAGAGATTGGCCATCCGCACGAGCGAGCAATCACCGAACGGCGTGAACGGGTTCAGCACGTTGTTGGTCGACAGCGAACAGTTCACACCATGCTCCAGCATCTTGTGAACAGGCGTCACGCCGCGCGGCACCGAATGCGCATGGTCGCGGTGCATAAGGAACAGGTCGGTGGCCGGAAGCACGGTCAACGCCACACCTGAGTCCGACATGATCCGCGCAGCATGCTCAAGGCGTTCAGGGTCCGCCTGAGCCAGCTTGGTCACGTGGCCGATAGCAACGCGGCCGCCCCAGCCAAATTCGTCGGCGCGCCGGCAGACATGTTCCAGATCGAGCTGGCCAGCGTCTGGTCCGAAATCGAGGTGCATGTCGATGTCGACATCGAACTCGCGTGCAAGCTCGAAGATGCGGTCGATCTGACCATGCGGATCGCTATCGGTGTAGGGAGCCGCCCCGATAACCTGCGCGCCGTCCCTAAGGCCCGCCACCAAGAGTTCGTCGGTGCCAGGATTGTTCAGCAGCCCCTCCTGCGGGAAGACGCATATCTCCACATCGATTGCCCAGGCAAAATCGGCGATCGCAGCTTTGACCCCGTGATAGCCCCGCATGCCAACCACCGGGTCGACCTCTACATGAGTACGCATCTTAGTGGTGCCATTGACGATGCATTTGCGCAGTGTCCTGCTGGCGCGCTTGGCTACGTCTTGTTCGGTGAAGCCGGATTTCAGCCGCGCCACTTCTGCAATGGCCTCTTCAAGATTGCCGCGCTTGGACGAACAGCGGTCGAGGATGCAGGACTTATCGAGATGGATGTGGGTCTCGACAAAGCCTGGTAGCGCGATGCGGCCTTGCGCGTCGAATTCCGAGCTGGCGTCGGGCAACGCCTTTCCGATCGTAACGATGCGGCCATCTGCGACGCCGATGTCGATCGGCACATCGTCGATACCAGGGACAGTTGCGTTGCGAACGCAGAGATCCAACGCACTCATTCGGCGGCCTCCTTGTGGCCGAGATAGGCCTGTTCGATCGCCGGGTCATCACGCAATTCCGCCGACGGCCCGGCATGTACAATGACCCCCGTTTCCAGCACGTAGCCGCGATCGGCGACATTGAGGACAAGATTGGCCATCTGGTCGACGATGAGGATCGTCACACCCTCGTCGCGGAGTTCAGCAAGCACGTCGAAGAGTTCGCTGATCATTCCCGGCGCGAGGCCGAGCGAGGGTTCGTCCAGCAGCAGGATCCTGGGTTGTGCAATCAGTCCGCGCGCGACGGCCAACATCTGTTGCTCGCCGCCCGACAGCACACCGGCCTGGCTGTCGATCCTGTCGCGCAGGCGAGGAAAGCGCTTGAGCAGGCTTTCGATCTCTGCGTCAGGCTGGACATCATTGCGACGGTACGCGCCCAGCAGGATGTTCTCGCGCACGGTGAGTTCGGGAAAAACCTGGCGGCCTTCAGGCACCAGCGCCAACCCGGCTGCAGCGACCTGATGCGCCTCGCGGTCTTTCATCTGCACGTCATCCAGCAGGACCGAGCCATCAACCGGCCGGTGCAACCCGCTGATCGAGCGCAGCATGGTTGATTTGCCCGCGCCATTGGCGCCAAGCACGGCCACCATTTCTCCGGGATTGACCTCGGTCGTCACCCGGTCCAGCACCGGCGCCGCACCATAGGCGGCTGTGAGATCGACGGTCGCGAGGGTGGCGACACGTTCGCCATCCCAGGCCTTGTCACGCGGCCTTCCTTCATAGCCAGTGGAGCCGAGATAGGCTTCGAGAACCTTGGGATCATCGCGAACCTGGGCGGGCGTGCCCTCGGCAATCGGAGCCCCGGCATCGAGCACGATGACATGGTCGGATATATCCATGACCAGCGACATGTCATGTTCGACAAGAATGACCGCGATACCCAGCCCAGCGATCTCGATCAGCAAATCGGACAGCTGTGCCTTGTCGCTCCGCATCAGTCCCGCCGCAGGCTCATCGAGCAGCAAGACGGACGGCTTGGTCGCCAATGCCCGCGCGATTTCGACGATGCGCTTGTCGACATGGGGAAGCGCCCCTGCATCTTGATCGAGAGGTCCGCGATAGCCGACGAACGAAAGCAGGTCCTCCGCCACTTGGCGGGCCGGATCATCGGCAGCCCGGCCGCCCGACAGCAACCACCCCAAATGGCCTTGCCGCACCGCGATAAGGACGTTGTCGAGCACGCTCATCTCTTCGAAGAGCTGGGTGGTCTGGTAGGTTCGCGAGATGCCAGCGCGCGCAATCCTGTGCGCAGGCTGGCCGCCGATCTCACTCCCCAGTGTGATGCGCCCGGTGTCGGGTTTGTAGAACCCGCTTATCATGTTCAAAACGGTTGTCTTGCCTGCGCCATTGGGCCCGATGACCGACGTGATGCGACCAGGTGCGGCGGTGAAAGACACATCATAGGCGGCCCTGACACCTCCAAATGAGATACCGAGATTTCTAATCTCCAACGGCGGCGTCGAGACCGCGCCGCCAAGTGTTTCCGATATGCTCCGGCCAGAGGGTGAAGCCCTCGTCTCCGGCTCGCGCCGGATCAACTCAGCAATGGTGCCAACGACCCCACGCGGCGCCGCCCAAAGGACGCCGAGCAGCAGGCCACCAAACAACAGCAACCGGTACTCCGCCATACCGGAGAGAAGCTCCGGCCCAAGAACGATCACAAGCGCGCCGACGAGCGGTCCCATCACCGTGCCCGAGCCACCGACCACCACTGCCAGAATGAAAAGGATCGACTGGAAGAAGGGGAAAGAACCGGGGCTGATGAACATTTGCAGTGGCGTGAACACAGCGCCGGCAAGGCCGGTCAGAATTGCAGACAGGGCAAAGGACACCGTCTTGACCGTGACCGGATCGATGCCGATCGAGCGGGCAGCGGTCTCGCTATCGCGGACAGCACGCATCGCGCGGCCCCAATTGGAGTGTGACAACCGCCAGAAGAAGATCATCGAGAGCGCTGCGAGCAGGACAGACAGGACCGCCAGTTCGCGTTCGAAGAACACCAACCCGAAGGCTTCCGGGCTGGCAAAGCCCATCAGGCCGTTGGCGCCCCCGGTGAGGCCGCGCCATTCGATCGTGCCGTGCTCGACAATGAAGGCGAACGCGATCGTCATCATCGCCAGATAGGGCCCGGTGACCCGCAATGCAGGCAGGGCGAGCAGCGTGCCGACAATAGCGCTACCGACTCCGGCAGCGACGAAGGCCAGCCAGAATCCGGTGCCCTGGAGCATCAGAATCCCGGCAATGTAAGCGCCTATGGCGAAGAAACCGACATGTCCGAATGAAACCTGGCCCGACAGGCCAAGCAAGATGTTGAGCCCGACGCACACCATGACGTTCAGCGCAGCCATCGCAAGTATGAAGGTCAGGTAGTTGTCGGAGCCTGTGACCGCGAAGGTGACGCCGACGATCGCAGCCAGAACGATCGCCACGGGCGCAAATCGTGGATCAGCGAAGTTTGACAGCACCGCGCGCATCGCCTCAGACCTTCTGGATCGCGGCGCGGCCGAACAGGCCATTGGGCGCAAAGACCAGCACCAGGATCACGAAGCTGAAGGATGCGATCTGAGTGTAGCTCGAACCGAAGAATGCGGTGACCAGCGCCTCCGAGACACCATAGAGGAGCCCGGCGATCATAACCCCCCAGGCGCTGTGCAACCCGCCGATGATGGCCGCTGCAAAGGCCTTGACGCCGAACAGCGTTCCCATTCCGGCGGCCACATGGAACAGCGGTGCGATCAACATACCAGCAATGCCTGCAAGAATCGTCGAGACTGCAAACGAGCCGGCAATGAACCATTGCGTGTCGATCCCCATCAGCTTGGCCGCTTCAGGGCGCTGGACAACTGCCCGCATCGCCGTGCCGACTTTGGTGTGCTGCATCACCAGCCAGAGCCCGGCCGCGATCGCGAGCCCAGTGATTGGGATCACAAATTGCAACGGATAGGCGCCCGCCCCGAACACCTGGATCGGTTCTTTGGCCAGATCGGACGGGAATGCACGCGGTTCCTTGCCAAAGGTGAACAGGACCACGTTTTCGAGAATGATCCCGCCGGCGATGGTCGCCATCAGCCAGCCGTTAGAGCCCCGCGCCACAAATGGGCGAACAAGGAAACGCTCCACCACGAGTCCAAAGACGCCGCACCAGAACAGCGCCGCCAGGATGGCCAGCGGCATGGGCCAGCCCAGGGTCACGCCGAAGGTGTAACCGAGCACCGCACCCAGCATCATGGATGCGCCCTGGCTGAAGTTCACGGTGCTGGAAACGGCGTAAGTGATGTGAAAGCCGAGCGCGAGCAGCCCATACATGGCGCCCAGCGCAATGCCGGTGATCAGTGCCGATGTGATCAACATGGCGCGCCCCCGCTTGCCGCAGTTGTTTCTTGTGTTTGTTGGCCTGCCCGCACGGGGGTTCCACGCGAGCAGGCAATCTCACATCGCAAGGGTCAGTTCGTGGTGATCGGCACGATTTCGCCATCGATGAACCGGGTGAACAGATAATCCTCCGGGCCCAGCGCATCGTGCACATCTGGCGAAAACGGATCCTGATAGGTCTTGATCAACCCTTCATGGGTCGCGATGTCGTAGAAGCCTTGCCGGATCGCTGGCCCCTCCGTCGAACCCGCGTTCTCGATTGCCAGTGCTGTTAGGTGCATGGCGTCGTAGGCATTGGCGACACCCACGGCAGGCGTGACATCCTTGATCGTCTCGATCTCGGGATACCTGGCCTGCAGTTTGGCAAACACGTCCTTGGCCTTGTCGGTCATGTTGCCCGAGAACGTGAAGGTCTGGATCATCTCCACTTCCTCGCCACGCGGACCAGCCAACTCGGAGAAGCGGCCACCGGCCGGGCCCCAGTGCGATACCACGGGGACGTCCCAGCCCATCCGCTCAAGCGATTTGATCACCTGAGCGGAAGGATCAACATTGGCGACCATGAACAGTGCGTCGGCACCAGCTTCTTTAAGCCGGGTGAGTTGGGGGACGACATCGACATCCGAACCTTCGACCTTCTCGATGCCCGCATACTCCATGCCCTTGGCTTCGAGCGCAGCGCGCAGACCCTTCTCGTTGGACTCGCCCCATGGGTTGTTGATGAGGATCATGCCTGGCAGTGCGGAGCCATGCACGGTGACTGCGCGATCAACCAGCGCGATATCGACCAGTTCATCGACCGCCGAAACGCGGAAGATATAGTTCTCTTCCGCACCATTCTTGGTGACTGGTGTACCGGCTGCCCAAGGGCCCATGAAGGGTGTCTTGACCTGATTGAAGTAAGGCACCATCGCCAGAGAGACCGGCGTCTGTAGGCCACCAAAAACAACCGCCACCTTCTCACGCTGCACCAGTTCACGAGCGGCGGTCAGGCCTTTGGCGGGATTGCTCTCATCATCGCGACTGAGCAGTTCAACCTGCTTGCCCAGGATGCCACCGGCGGCATTCAATTCGTCGATAGCAACCTCAAGACCGCGGGTGATCGCCTCGCCCGACTTGGCCGACGGGCCCGACAGCGTTGCGATCAATCCGATCTTGATCGTCTCTTCGGCCTTCGCAGTTAGTGCCGAGCCGAAGGTCATGGCCGAAGCTACGGCAATCCCGGTGGCACCCAGCAGCGCCCGGCGGGATAGGTTGGACAGTAGTGATTTGGTGGACATCGCCCTCTCCTGTTCATTTTGTCGTTCAGGCATGCGTTTACACACCGCTAACGAAGCAGGAGTCGTGCCATTACAGAATGTTATGGAAAATCAATCTGCTATGCCCTTTTGCCCAAATTTACTCGCTGAGGCGTGTTCATTTTCCAAGCAGCCCGATACGGAGAATTGCGTAATAAATGGGCACCTGGCCTGAATGCTCCAATGTTAGGCTCTGTTCGATCCCAAGATCGGACCAGACGAGGTAGACAGCCAATGGTGCAAGCAGAAGTGGTGGTCGCTCCCGCGAAGCGCGTTCCAGACATGACCGCAAAGGACATTGTCGAGACATATCTGAAGCTGTTGATGATCCCCGATCCGGAGGCAGCCTCGGCCTACATCGCGCCGGACCTTCAGATCACTTTCACCGGAGGTCGGCCCTTCTCGCACCCTTCGGAGTGCGCAGAGTTCAACAAGGGCCGCTACGCCTGGGTGAAAAAGGCATTCGGACAGACTGACGTTGTCGAGGACATGGTCGCCGGGGAAACCATCGTCTATCAACTCGGTACGCTCTATGGCGAATGGCCCGATGGAACAGCTTTCGAGGGCAACCGTTATATTGACCGATACGTCGTGCGCGACGGTCTGATTGTCAGCATGGAAGTGTGGAACGATAGTGCCGAGCGCATTCTCACACTGCGCGGAATCGAGGCGTGATGCGGATAGCGGAAGGCGCCCGACCCGGCGAACTCGCAGCCGATGCACGCGCCCTGATAGAAGCCGAAATCCGCACCGCTTTCGACCTCTATGAGGCCGCCCTGATGGCCAATGACATGGATGGCTTGATGGCGCTGTTCTGGGACGACCCGCGTACAGTCAGGCTTACATCGCAGGGTGGAGCGTACGGCGCTGAGGAGATCGCGAGTTTTCGCCGTGCGCGGGACACAAGCGACATCTCGCGCTCACTGACCCGGGTCGAAATAACGGCCCTCAGCGAAGATATCGGCTACGCCAATGCTGAGTATCGCCGCACCGGTTCCGGCCGCATTGGGGCGCAGTCCCACCTCTGGATCAGAACCCCAGATGGATGGAAGATCGCCTCGGCCCATGTAAGCCTGGCATGAACCTGCCAACGGAAACCAGGGGGCATGCTTTGCGCGGATCAGTGGATCGCGCTCCGCACATGGTAGTGCTGACAAGCGAGACCCACGCAATGCGCTGACACGAATGGGGTCAACGCTTCCATCCGGGCTTTGGTTTCCGCATTTGCCTCGCTGAGCCTGGCAGTCGCTTCCGCTACCTTCTCGCGCAGCAGCGCGTAGTCGATCCCGATGAACTTGCGATCCTGCATCACCATGCGGCCGCCGATCATGACGGTCAGGACCGCACTTGAATCCTCGCAATTGACGATCTGATTGGCGGCATTGTTGAGTGGCACGAAGTTCACGTTGTCGAGGTCGAGAAGCACGATATCAGCCTTGTAGCCGGGTGCGATTTGGCCAATCTGATCGTCCATGCCCATGACCCGCGCCCCACCGAGCGTCGCAGCGCGCAACACATCCCATGTGCCAAGCCAATCGGCCGGATCAGGAGAAACAACGCGCGACGCAAAGGCGGCCATTCGCATCGCCTCGAACATGTTCTGATTATCGGACGAGACCGAGCCGTCAGTTCCAATGCCGAAATTGAGCCCCCCCTCGATCATCCGGCGAGCGGGAGCAATTCCCGACCCAAGCCGCATGTTACTTCCCGGATTGTGGGCGATACTGGCGCCCCGGTCGCCAAGCCGGGCGATGTCATCATCATCCAGCCAAACGCCATGGGCGCCCGTGAACTTCGATCCAATCAGCCCAAGATCATGAATGTGGGCGGTTAGCGTCTTGCCGTAACGCGAAATCCCGGCGACGGCCTGAATTTTGGATTCAGCCAAATGCATCTGAATGCCAATATCGTAGTCGCGCGCAAGATCACGGCAACCGACGATGAAGTCATCACTGCAGTGCAACGGAATGGTCGGGCCAAGCGCAGGTCGGACGGAGTCAAAGGAGTGTCGCCAGTTCTGCAGGATTGAGCGGCAAGCCGCCAGATGATCCTCAGGGCTTGCAGCTTTGAGTTTTTCGACCTCGGCACGATGCGGCTCAGGGATCGCCTCAATCAGACCTGGAATTGCCCGATAAAGCGGCGTGTCAGCCATCATGGGGGCAAGTTGGACGCGCACGCCAACTTCTGCGTAGGCATCGGCAATGGCTCCAATGCCATCAAGCGTGGCGGTCGGAAATTCGAAATACATGTCATAGGCCGCGGTGCAGCCCTTCTTGACCATTTCGACCGCATTCAGCAGCGCGGCCGTTTTCTTGTCTTCGAGGCTGAAGCCGCCCGATGCCCAAGGCGAGGCATTGAGCAGCAGTTCCAGGGACCATTTGTCGCCCAGCCCCTTTCCCAGGCTCCCATGGCCATGTGTGTGCGCGTTGATCAGGCCTGGGACAACGAGCCGGTCATCCGCATCGATCGCAGTGGCATGCGCCGGCGCTGCCATGCCGGGTGGACCAATCTCCCCAACCGTGTCGCCCTCGATCAGAATGTCAGCGTAGCTCGTCGTTCGATTGACGATGTCCAAAAGCAATCCGCCACGCAGAACTTTGTATTCAGCTGCGCTCATGGCGTGTCCCACAGGTGGGCGGACTGGCTTTGGTCAGGCATGACTTGCCATGTGCCGGCCGATCTCCTGGATGTCAGCCGCCTCGCGCGAAGTCTCGTAGACAATCCGGCCCTCGAACATGACGAGAATCCTGTCTGAGAGTTCCATGATCTCATCCAGATCTTCGCTGATCAGCAGCACCGCCGCACAATCATTACGCGCAGCCATGATACGATTTCTGATCTCAGCAGTGGCGTTCAGGTCGAGCCCGAAACACGGGTTTTGCGCAATCAGCAACCTCACATCGCCTGAGAGTTCACGTGCCAGGACTGTACGCTGAATATTGCCGCCCGACAGTGTCTCAATGCGGGCATCCGGCCCGCGTGTCTTGACCGAAAACTCCTTGATTAGACGGATAGCGGCATTCCGCATGCTGGCCCGGTTGATGAAGACACGGGCCTCGCCACTCTCACTCTGATCAAAGCTGCGGATCGCCATGTTCTCCGCTACGCTCATGCCACGCACGCAGCCATTGGCCAGCGGCTCTTCCGGCAGAAGGAAAACGCCATGCTCACGCATTTCCAGGCGGGTTCGATGATACAGTTCGCCCTCTACGATCAACTCACCCTTCAGCGGCTGACGTTGACCGGCGAGGACCTCGACGAGCGGGCTAAAGAGTTAAAACAGGTAGGGGCTAAAGAGTTAAAACATAAGCGGATCCAGGACATCAGTACGGGGGTGGGGCTAAGGAGCTCGAGCATAA
>JBCDCP010000083.1:0-13130 GCA_039181495.1 Pseudomonadota bacterium
CGCTGTTTCCAATGCTAGAGATGGCGGGCCATGAGATTCCACCGAATTTCCTCAAATGATCTTTGAGGATCAGGCCGATCGGCCTTTGAGGCAGAGGCTATGACAGAACCGATTGAGATTTCGGGGCGCCCAATCGGCCCGGATCATGCACCTTTTGTGATCGCCGAGATTTCCGCCAATCATCAGGGCGACCTGCAACGCGCGCTTGAATTGATTGACGCCGCTCACGCGTCCGGTGCGGACGCGATCAAAATCCAGAGCTACAAACCCGACACGATCACCCTGGACTGCGATGTAGAGGATTTTCAGATCCGGGGAGGTCCTTGGGCAGGCCAGACCCTGTTTCAACTCTACAAACAGGCCCAAACACCATTCGAATGGCATGCCCCCATCTTCGAGCATGCTTCAAATATCGTCGCGACGCTGTTTTCGTCTCCGTTCGACGCAAGCGCCATTGACCTGCTGCGTAGCCTCAATGCACCAGCGTATAAGATCGCGTCTTTTGAAGCGATTGACACTCCGCTCATTGAGTATGCCGCACAATCGGGAAAGCCGCTGATCATTTCGACCGGCATGGCCGACTTGCCGGAGATTAGTGATGCGGTTAATGCCGCACGCCGTGGCGGCGCCAAGCATTTGGCCCTGTTGCACTGCATCAGCGGTTACCCCACGCCTGCAGACCAATCGAATCTACGCACTATCCCGCATCTTGCCGAAACCTTTGATGTGGTTGTCGGACTTTCGGATCACACATTGGGAGATGGCGTTTCGGTTGCTGCGGTGGCACTCGGGGCGAGAATTATCGAGAAGCACTTTACGCTGTCACGCGCGGACGGGGGCCCGGATGCCGAGTTTTCGCTGGAACCTGATGAGTTTGGCAATCTCGTTGCCAATTGCCGTGACGCGTTCGCGGCGCTCGGACGCGTGACCTACGACAAGGCGGAAGCAGAGTCCGGCAATCTACAATTCAGACGATCGTTGTATGCTGTCAAAGATATCCCGGAAGGGCAGTGTTTCACGGCGGCGAACATCAGGTCGATCCGCCCTGGTCACGGCATGAGCCCCAAGACATTGCCCGCGCTGCTCAGTGGTGCGAAAGCGCGCGTTGGGATCAAACGCGGCACGGCATTGCAACAACACATGATCGACTGGCATGAAGGATGATGCCTGTCGGATCGTAGTGCTGCGCTCTAGGGGTATCTGACTGGCCATTGTGAGTTTGTGCTGGCGACCCCGCACTGAACGGACACTACCGACAACTTTCTAGAAGCTCAGCCTTGGACAACGCTATTGCCTACACTGCAACGGAGCGGGCGGTCTAAACCAAACTGCCGCCGCGCTTGACGAAACACGTATGAAGTTGCACTTCACGTCCATGTTTCCCGGCTTTACCCGGCAACCATGGGCGCTTGCTGCGGAACTGCGCCAGACATCGAGAATGGGATAAGAGCGGGCTCCATGGCACCAAGAAAGCCACTAGTCAGCCTCGATACATTTCGCAGCCGGACCGAGATCGACCGTCAGGCAGACAGCCTCACCGGCCGTGACCTGTCGGTTCTCGAGGTCATTCCGCGAATTGCCAAAGCACATCTGCTCCCGATGTGGACCTATCTGGTTCTCAGCTTCGCAGCCATGTTCGTCGTGGCCGCGACCACCGGCGCAATTCCGTTTCTGATCCAGATCACGTCCGACAAGATCGTGGTGGAAAAAGACCTGGCTTCCTTGAGCGTGATCCCGTTTGCGGTCGTGGCGGTGATGTGCCTCAAGTCACTGGCCGAATATGTCGCCGTCGTCAGCCAGGCCTACATCTCGGGACGGATGAACGTGACCTTGCGCGGCGAAGTCTTCGAAGCGCTTCTGCGCGCCGACCTCGCCTGGCTTCAACGATCCCAGACTGGCCGACTGCTGTCCGGCATTTTCAACGACACGAGCCTGATAACGGGCGCTGCGGGCATCGGCCTCGTCGCCATCGGCAAGAGCGTCCTGACCGTTCTGATCCTGCTGGCGACGATGTTCTATATGGATGCGTTTTTGACGGTTGCCTCCATCGTCGGACTACCTTTGGTCCTGGTGTTCTTTCGGATGCAGCGCAAACGCATGCGCCGGCGCACGAAGAGGCAGATGCAGGAAATGGGCGATCTGACCAACTTTGTGACCCAGGCCTTGGGCGGCATCCGGGAAGTTAAGGCCTATCAGAAGGAGGAAGCGGAGAAGGAACGCGTTGTCGATTCACTGCAGCGAACACTGGAGTTCACCATGCAGGTGACTCGCACGCAATCGGCTTCCGGGCCCATCACCCAAGCACTTGCCGGCATCGGCATCGCCCTGGCGATATGGTATAGCGGCTATCGTGGCATCTCCGGCACGATGACGCCCGGTGAATTCATGGGATTTGTGACCGCCGCGATGCTGATTTACCCACCGCTGAAACAGCTCGCACAACTACAAACCAGTCTCTATGGCGGGCTTGCCGCCGCCTCCCGGATTTTTCCGGTTGTCGACGGCATCCCGGTCATCCGCGATCGTGAGGACGCCGTGGAGATCGATGCCCGTGATGGCGCCGTTCGCTTCGACAGTGTCTCCTTCGGCTACATCGACGACGCGCTAGTCCTCAACGATGTGTCCTTCAGCGTTGCACCGGGAGAAACAGTCGCCTTCGTCGGCCCCAGCGGTGCGGGAAAGAGCACGATCATGAACCTGCTGATGCGGTTCTACGAAGCCAACTCAGGAGAAGTGTTCATCGATGGTACCAACGTGGTGACGGCCACGGTTGCAAGTGTGCGGCGGGCCTCGGCGCTTGTTTCGCAGGATCCTTTCCTGTTTGACGACACCGTGCGCGCCAACATCGCTTACAGCCGGGAGGATGCGACGGACGAGGAGATCGAGCAGGCCGCACGCATGGCGGCAGCCCATGATTTCATCACTGAGCTGCCGGATGGCTACGGGACATCGGTTGGCGAAGGCGGCGGCAAGCTTTCGGGCGGGCAGAAGCAACGTCTGGCCATTGCGCGCGCCATCCTGTCCAAATCACCGATTCTGCTGCTGGATGAGCCGACAAGCGCGCTCGATAACGAGACTGAAGGCGTCATTTCGCGCGTGCTGCATACAGCGCTTGCGGACCGGACCGTCATTATGATCGCGCATCGGCTCTCGACGATCCAACAGGCAGATCGCATTTATGTCATGGAAGGCGGACAGATCATCGAGGACGGCACTCACAAGGCCCTTCTCGCCAAGAAGGGGAAGTATGCACGTCTGTACAGCCAGGCCGTCGCCTCCTAGACAGCATACCGCACGCCAGAGCTTTCCGAACCCATTCGCATTTGCATACAGGCCAAATGCGCCGCGCCACAACAAAAAGAGCATCAATCGGGCATGGACGCTTCATTTCTCAACGACAAGGTCATTTTCGTAACCGGTGGAACGGGCTCGTTCGGCCGGAGGTTTGTTGAAACCGTCCTGGCCGAAGCGCGTCCGAAGAAACTCATCGTTTTCTCGCGCGATGAGCTCAAACAGTATGAGATGCAGAACGAACTGGGGCCACACGAATGCCTTCGCTTCTTCATCGGTGATGTACGCGACGAAACACGCCTGATGACCGCAATGCAGGGTGTGGACTTCGTGGTTCACGCGGCAGCGCTCAAACACATTCCCATTGCCGAGTACAATCCGATGGAATGCGTGCGCACCAATATCGGTGGCGCCGAGAACGTTATCCAGGCAGCCCTTCACAATAACGTCGACCGCGTCATCGCGCTGTCGACGGACAAGGCGGCAAGCCCGATCAATCTGTATGGCGCAACCAAACTTGCGTCCGACAAGCTCTTTGTCGCCGCCAACAATTTCGGCGGCAGCAAGCGCACGCTGTTCTCAGTGGTTCGCTATGGCAACGTGATCGGATCGAGAGGGTCGGTCGTTCCGTTCTTCCGCAAATGCGTGGCTGAAAAGGCTGATCATCTGCCTATCACGGACGCGCGCATGACGCGCTTCTGGATCACCCTGCAGCAAGGCGTGGAATTCGTCCTCACCAACTTTCAGCGCATGCATGGCGGAGAGATCTTCGTGCCGAAGATCCCCTCCACCTACATCACCGATCTGGCAACAGCGCTGGCGCCCGACCTCGAACAGAAGATCATCGGGATTCGGCCCGGCGAGAAGCTGCATGAAGTCATGTGCCCGTCGGACGATGCCCATTTGACGATCGAATTTGAGAATCACTTTGTGATCACACCATCAATCCAGTTCAATGATCGCGTGAATTCGTTCGAGGAAGACCGGCTTGGTGAAACCGGTCGATGGACCACGGACGGTTTCCAGTACAGCTCAGGCAACAATCCGCATTTTCTGAAGGTGCCCGAGATCGTAGATTTTCTCCACGCAGCGGGCGTCTGAAGGCCACACCATGATCCCCTATGGCAGACAGTCGATTGACGACGATGACATCAGGGCCGTGGACCGGGTCCTGCGCTCGGCGTTTCTGACGCAGGGGCCAGAAGGCCCGCTGTTCGAGTCAGCTGTCGCAAAGGCTTGCGGAGCCAAGCATGCCGTTGCCGTCAACAGCGCCACGTCTGCCCTGCATATCGCCTGCCTTGCCCTTGAGCTCGGGCCGGGTGATTTGCTCTGGACGACACCCAACAGCTTCGTGGCCTCGGCCAATGTGGCCTTGCTGTGCGGTGCGGAGGTCGATTTCGTTGATATCGACCCGGCCACATGGAACATGTGCCCCGTTCGGCTGGAAGAAAAGCTGACCAAGGCTGCGTCTGCTGGAAGGCTGCCGAAGATCGTGATGCCCGTCCACTTTGCGGGTGAGCCCTGCGACATGCCGGTGATCGGTGAACTGGCACAGCGCTTCGGTTTCCTTGTGATCGAAGATGCCAGCCATGCCATTGGCGCAAGCTGCAGCGGTGCGCCGAACGGACGCTGCGACCACAGCGCAATCACCGTCTTCAGCTTTCATCCGGTCAAGGTGGTGACCAGTGCCGAGGGCGGCGTTGCAACAACGCAGGATCCCCTGCTCGCCAGCGCCATGCAGATGTACCGCACCCATGGCATCACCCGTGACGACGCGCTGATGCAGGGAGAAATCGACGGCCCCTGGTCTTACCAGCAGCAACTGCTGGGGTTGAACTACCGGATGACGGAACTCCAGGCGGCTTTGGGGCGCAGCCAGATGGCCAAGCTAGACCGGTTCATAGCACGCCGCCACGAACTGGCGCGGCGCTATGAGGAGGCGTTCGCGGCGTTGCCGGTCCTGACGCAAGCTCGAAGTACACGCCACCACAGCGCCCTGCATCTCTTCCCGATCGTCCTGGGGCCGGCAACAGATACCCAACAGCGTGCAGGATTGCGCAAACGCACCTTTGTCGCCCTGAGGGACGCGGGGATCGGCGTGAACGTCCACTACATCCCCATCCACACACAGCCCTATTACCGCAAGCTAGGGTTCAAGCACGGCGATTTTCCGAACGCCGAATCCTACTATGCCGGGGCCATCAGCCTGCCCCTGTTTCCCGCGCTGACCGATGCCGAGCAGGATTTCGTGATCGATCAGGTCCGGCATAGCGTCGCCGATCTGGCCGCATGAAGAATACCGCCATCATCCCAGCCCGCGGGGGCAGCAAGCGCATCCCCCGCAAGAACATCATGCCGTTCCTGGGAAAACCGATGATTGGCTGGTCCATTGAGGCGGCAATCGATAGCGGGCTGTTCGATCGCATCATTGTTTCAACCGACGACCCCGAGATCGCGGAAACGGCCAAGAATTTTGGCGCGCAAGTCCCGTTCATGCGCCCGCCCCATCTCTCTGATGACCACACCCCTACGGTGCCGGTGATCGCCCATGCCCTCCATTGGCTCAGCGAAAATCAGGGCGAGACAGAGGCCGGGCTGGTGTGCTGCCTTTATGCGACCGCCCCCTTCATTGAGGCGCAGGACCTGGTTTCGGCCCGTGCCTTGCTGATCGAAAGCGATGCCGATTACGCGCTTCCGGTTACGAGCTTTGCCTTTCCGATCGAACGGGCGGTTGACCTGTCCGCCGACAACTGGCTGACAATGCGTAACCCTGAGAATTCGCAGACCCGCTCGCAGGATCTTCGAGAGGCCTATCACGACGCCGGTCAGTTCTATTGGGGCAGGCAGAGCGCTTGGGCAGAACAGCGTCCGGTTTTGGGAGGCGATGCGGTTGGCCTGCCCATCCCCCGCACCCGCGTGCAGGACATCGATACACCCGAAGACTGGGCTCGCGCCGAAGCGCTGATGCGGGCTCTGCAATCGCAAACCGGTGTATGAAGACACGCCAGCCGGTGGTGAACGCGTCAGACTCATAGTTCCCTTGTCAATTGAAAGTCGCCCATGACAAGCCCGTCCAACTCCACATCCCGCCCCTTGCGCTGTGGCATCGTCGGCGCCGGTCGCATTGCATGGGCATACGATGGTGGCTCTCCTGACCCGGACAAGAGCCTTACACATGCATCCTGCTTCGCACGCGATCCACGAACCAAGCTTGTTGCGATGCTGGATACCGATCGCGATGCCCTGGATGCCTTTACACGTCGTAATCCTGGTCTGAGTACCGGAACAGCGCTGACGACCGAACCCGACCAGTTCTTCAGTCAGGATCTCGACCTGATCTCAATCTGTGCGCCCGCGGACCAAAGATCCGAACATATCTCGCGCAGTTTTGCGCAATCGCCGCGCTATCTGTGGATCGAAAAACCTGTCGCCCCTGATCTCGCAACCTACGAGAGACTGCTCGAGGCATACCAGTCGCTTTCGAACAAACCGCGCATCTCGGTCAATTACTGCCGCCGCAACATGCCGCAATATCGGCGCTTGATCGAAGATGTAGTCGAGAACCTCGAAACGCTGGTCTGCGTTGAAGTCACATACAGCCGAAGCTTAGCGATCAATGGTGTTCACATGCTCGATCTGGTCGGCGCAATGTTCGGCGACCAGTGCCCTTCCAAGCTCGATTGGGTTCAGCACGCATCGGGTCCCAACCCATCCTTTGGGTTTTCTATTGAAGGCTGCCCGATCTTTGTCCACGGCCTGGACACACCTTACCATTGCATCGAGATCCGCGCGACCTTCCAAGACAAACGGGTCGCTATCACAAGAAGTGGCTACGAAGTGATTGAAGAGCACAGGATTCCAAATCCGGACTATCCGGAGACATCTCTGCTGAGCAGCGCGACGCGCTCAAACCGCTCCGTTGAGGCCACCGATATCATGCGTGATCCGCTCTATCCTAACCTGTGCAATCTCTTGAGTGACGATTCGCCGATACTGAGCTCCATCGAAACGGCGGGTTTCGTGCAGAAGATTCTGCACCTTGTTCAGGACTAGTGCAGCGTTGAGGTAACGGCCATGCGCGTGATGTTTGCAGCAGGCGACGTCGGAGGTGCCCGCGCACTCCTGCCGGTGGCCCGTTTGGCCTGTCAAAGAGGGCATACTGTCCTAGCGATGGCGCATGGCGTATTGCGGCAGGAAGGGGATGAGGCTTGGTCTTGGGTGCCCCCGGGCCGGTTTCCGCAGGCGGAGAACCTGGACGCGATGTTCTATGCCACAAGCGTTGCAGACTGGACCGCCTTCCGGTTTGCGCAACATGCCAGAGCTCAAGGCGTCCCGCTCATCCACGTCCTCGACAACTGGAGCAACTATGCCAACCGACTGCTCGGTCCGGACAGCCATAGGCTGGTTCCCGACGTCTATGCCGTGATGGATGACTTGGCTGCACGCGAAGCCATCGCCAGCGGCGTTCCCGCTGACTCCGTTATTGTGACCGGGCATCCTGGGCTTACGAAGCTGAGACATGAGCGGCACACCGTTCTTGAGGGGGCGACATCCACCGAGGAAGATGGCAGTGTCGGCTCGCAACAACACATCATGTTTGTCTCAGAGCCTGCGCTGAAAGACAGCGGACAGGCTGGCCGGCAAGGATCGCGCGGTTATGACGAGATCGTTGTATCGCATTTGCTCCTGCGTTGCCTTTCCCTCGCCCATAGACCAGATCAGCCACTTGCCCGGCTATCGGTCGTTCCTCACCCCAGAGAAGACAGAAACGGCGTTGAGGTAAGGTGGACTGAACTCGCATCACAATACACCGAGACAACCGGCAGCATGCTTGACTGGCAGTTGACCCCGCCTGACCAGGTTCGCGAAACACTCCATGGTGCGAACGTCATTGTCGGAATGACATCCATCTTGCTGTATGAGGCGTGGCTGTTGGGAAAACACGCGGTCAGCGTTCAACCTAACTTACAAAATGACGAGTTGCGCGCGCTCGCAGAGCGGGACGGCCTGGTATTTTGCGATTCCGAAGATGCGGCAATTCGAACGCTGCCATCTGTTCTGTCGCATTTCGCTCAGCGCGAATTGGCCCCGAGGCCGGATCTGCGGTTGCACGAGCAGGCAAGCACGACTCTCCTGGCGCTGGCCGAACGCTGTTCAGGAATACACAACCGAAATCAGAAACCTACAATGCGCCCCGCGTAGTAGCCCACCGCTTGACGTTCTGCGCCTAAATGCCACCGCTTGCAGTCCAGCATCTAAGCGCTAGAACTGACACACGTGATCGATATCGAAACAAGGCCATCTTCCAGATGACGGCTACCGAACTTGCTATATTGGGCGGTCGCAAACTGCGGCAGAGCCCCTTTCCCGCCAGTGTGACGATCGGCCAGGCAGAAAAAGACGCAGTCATGGCCACAATGGACAGCGGCGTTCTTTCAAACTATCTGGGCGCCTGGCACAAGAACTTCATGGGGGGACCGAGGGTTCGCGCATGTGAAGCCGCATGGGCTGCGCATTTCGGTGCAGATCATGCGCTTGCGGTAAATTCCAACTCCTCCGGCCTGATCGCCGCCCTTGGCGCGATTGGCATTGGGCCAGGAGACGAAGTGATTGTGTCGCCCTATTCCATGTCAGTTTCCGCGTCCGCACCGCTGTTCTGGGGCGCGACTCCGGTCTTCGCCGACATTGAACCCAACATGTTCTGCCTCGACCCCGAGAAGGTCGCGCTGAAGATTACGGATAAGACGCGCGCGATCATCGTGGTTGACCTGTTCGGGCAGCCCTTCGACGCGCAGGCGTTCCGCGCGCTTGCTGACAGGCATGACCTGAAGATCATTGAAGACTGTGCGCAAGCACCGGGCGCGTCGTTGAATGGTATACCGGCCGGGCTCCTGGGCGATGTCGGCATCTTCTCGCTCAACTACCACAAGCATATCCATGCCGGTGAAGGAGGTATCATCGTTACCAACGATGATGAGATCGCAGAACGGGTCGCATTGATCCGAAACCATGCCGAGGCCGTTGTGGAAGCCAAGGGCGTCACCGACTTGACCAACATGCTGGGCTTCAACTTCCGCATGACGGAGATCGAGGCCGCGATTGCCGAGCAGCAGCTCGCACGGCTCAATCACTTACTCGAACAGCGCTGGCGAAACGTGGCATTGTTCGAGAGCAAAATGGCGGGGTTCCCTGCGCTCAAGATGCCGAAGGTCAGGCCCGGTGCCAAGCACGCCTATTACGTCCACGCCTGCCTGTGGAACGCCGAAGCCACAAACATTTCCCGCGATGTCTTTATCGATGCGGTCAAGGCGGAATTGCCCGTCTTCGAACTGCGTGAGGAGGAAGGCGTCAAGCTCAGCTATGGATATGTCCGGCCACTGTATCGCCTGCCGATTTTCCAGGCCCGCTACAACCATGGCCGCGCCGGCAATGGCAAAGCTGCAATCGAGACACCCCATTGCCCGGTGGTCGAGGATTTGCATCATCGCGATCTGGTGACTCACGAGTTCATCGTTCCCTCCATGTGTGAAAGCGATATCGACGACGTCGTGTCCGCATTCGAAAAAGTCTGGCACCAGCGTGATCGGCTTAACTCCTGACAGTGACATTCTGGCTGCCGCACCGCTGATTGAAACGGAACGGCTAGCGCTCCAGTCATTCGGCAGGCGCCATCTGACGGCAAACTATGTCGGCTGGCTCAATGATCCCGAGACGATGCGGTTCAGCGAGAACCGGCACCGTCGGCACACGTCGGAATCCGCCCTCGCCTACATCGCCGGCATCGCCAATAGCCCAAGCTTGCTTTGGACCATCGAAGCAAAAGACCTCGCCAACATGCATATCGGGAATATCAGCGCGACGATTGATCCTCAGAATCGCGTTGCTGACATAGGAATTCTGATCGGCGAGAAGGAGGCTTCAAACCGGGGATATGGCGCTGAAGCATGGCGTGCCGTGTTGCGTTATCTTGCCGACCGAAGTGACATCGACAAGGTCACCGGGGGGTGTTTGGAATCCCATGTCGCCATGCAGCGGATCATGCAGAAGTCGGGCATGCAGTGCGACGGCCGTCGCCGTCGGCACTATGTATTTGAGGGGAACAGAACTGATCTGGTGTATATGGCGCACTATGCCGACGATGGACCATCATGAAGTACTGTCCCAAATGCCTTCAGCCTGACACGCGCCCTAACACTGAATTCACCGATACCGGCATCTGTCCGGCTTGTTCGTATCATGCAGAACACAGCAAGATCGATTGGGCTGAACGCCGGGACATTCTGCTGGCCCTGGCTGACCACTATCGCAATCCGTCAGCCCAATATGATTGCATCATCGGCGTCAGCGGCGGGAAGGACAGCACCCGACAGGCTCTTTGGGTGCGCGATTACCTCAAGCTTCGACCCCTGCTGGTCTGCCTCTCCTATCCGCCGGAACAGATCACGGACAAAGGGGTCAAGAACTTGTCCAACCTGGTCGAACTGGGGTTCGATCTCATCCAATCCTGCCCTGCTCCAATCACATGGCAAAAGCTCATGCGCGCCGCATTCGACAACTTTGCCAACTGGGCAAAAGCGACCGAACTCGCTTTGTTCTCGGCCGTGCCGCAACTGGCGATTCAGTACAAAATCCCCTTGATCCTGTGGGGTGAAAACCCGGGCCTACAGCTTGGTGATATGGCGACACTCGGCCCAACAGGTTATGACGGCAACAATCTCAGACACATGAACACGCTCGCCGGCGGCAGCAATGATTGGATGCGTGAGGCCGGGTTCTCCCCTCGCGAACTCATTCCCTACACCTATCCGACGGTCGAGGAGTTCGCCGAGAACGACATCCAGATTGTCTATCTTGGGTGGTTCCTCGGTGATTGGTCGTTATTGAACAACGGTATGGTTTCATCGTTGAACGGTCTTCACATGCGCGATGATGAACCGCAAAACACCGGTGATCTGTATGGGGTCTCGTCGCTAGACGAGGACTGGGTCACGCTCAATCAGATGATCAAATACTACAAGTTCGGATTCGGTCGGGCGACCGACTACGCCAACGAACTGATCCGCATGGGCGTCATCACCCGCGAACGGGGCATCGTACTGGTCGAAAAGTACGACGGTGTTTGCTCAGAAAAGTACATTTCTGATTTCTGCCAGTTTATCGATATCTCCACCGCCGACTTCTGGACCAAGGTTCGTTCGGTGACCAATGCCGAATTGTTCGACCTGACAAGCACCAATGCGATCAAGCCGCGCTTTACGGTTGGCGAGGATTTTCTGCATTGAGCCGGAATGAAGACAAGCGTGTCGGGATTGCCGATTACGGCGTTGGCAATCTTGCATCGTTGGAAGGCGCGTTGCGTCGCCTTGGTTACAAGGTCACCATGGGCCATAAGGAGAGCGGTTTTACCTCGGTCAGAACTCTGTTTCTACCAGGGGTTGGATCATTTGGGTTTGCCGCTGAGAACCTTCGACAGACCGGACTGGACCGCTTCATCACCAATCGATTTCATGCCCGCGATCTGCCGGTGGTCGGAATCTGCCTTGGGATGCAGTTGCTTTTCGAGCACTCCGAAGAAGGTGATGCCGCTGGTCTCGGTCTGCTAGAAGGAAGAGTCCAAGGGTTTAGCCGCCGCCAATGCCACGTCGGTTGGAACCTGGTACAGCGGCCGAGCTGGGTGTCGGGCGACGCGGACAAAAGTGCGTTCTATTTCAATCACTCCTTCCGCGTGACCTGCCCCAGAAGCTATGTGGACCAGACGGCGGACTATGATGGTGAGTTCCCGGCCATTGTATCGGAAGGGTTGTTCACGGGTGTGCAGTTTCATCCGGAGAAGAGCCAGATGAGCGGACAGCTCTTGCTGCGGCGCCTGGTGGAGGGCGGGACCGATTCTTAAACGGCTTGTTGGTGTGATCACGGTCCTGAATGGTTGGGCCGTTCAATCCATCGGATACTCGACCTATCTGCCACTGGGCCGCCCGGAGATACTGGCGGAGAACTTCGATCGATGGCAGCTGGACGAAATCCTCGTCGTGGCTATCGATGCAGGCCAAACCGGCGATGGCCCGCGACTAGATATCGTCGAAGCTATCTCCCGAATGCAGATAACCACCCCGTTGTCCTATCTTGGAGGGATCCGAGGTCCGGGCGATGCCAAGGCTCTCATCAATGCCGGCGCCGATCGCGTGGTTATGGAAAGCCTGTTCATCGACGATCCCGATGAGGCCGGCGCTGTTGCCGCCGCAATCGGGCGGCAAGCAGTCATCCGCGCCCAACCGATGCACCTTGAGAATGGCCGGGTCTTGGCTCACGATCCCCGGGGCAAATATCCGGATCGACCAATCGATGCGTTGGGGCTGCTCGAGAGCACCAATCAGCCCTTCAGCGAGCTCTTCCTAATTGACTGGAAGAATGAGGGTAAGGCCGCAGCCTTCGACAGTCGTCTTCTCGCCCCCTTCTTGAATACCGATCTACAGTTAATCTGCTTTGGCGGTATCAGTGAGAAAACACAGGTCAGCGCGCTGTTCGACTTTGACTGTGTGTCGGCAGCGGCGGTTGGCAATGCCCTGAGCTGGAAAGAGTTGGCGCATAGGGACCTTATGAAGGCAACCGAGGTTGATGCGGTCCGGGCTATCTCTTACGGCAAAGTGACACGGGGCGCCCGCGAATGGTGAAGCAGTGTACTCGTTGTTTGTACCCATCACGCCATCCACTTGGCATCACATTCGATGCAGTAGGGGTATGTTCCGGCTGCCGAATCCATGATGAGAAGGACCGGATCGACTGGGATGCGCGCTGGCGTGAACTAGAAGAACTGGTAGAGCCCTATCGATCGAAGGGAG
>JBCDCP010000084.1:0-13043 GCA_039181495.1 Pseudomonadota bacterium
ACGGTTGCGGTCAGCGGCGTCAGGGAAAACTGGGAAAGCAGCGGATTTGTCCTTTCGAGGTTGTTTCTAAACTAGGGGTTTGGCACCATTACTGTCTGGGACAAATCCAAGGAGCGGTCAAACATGCCGAGCTCTTATCAAGCTCCAATGCGCAGGGATCGTATTAGCAAGAAGACGGTGAGCCAGTCGCAGAAGACCAACACCGCAACCGACACCGCAACCGTTCAGAAACTGATCGACAAGAAGGGCAGAGGCGTTTTTTCGATCCGCCCGGACGATACGATCGCCGATGCGGTGAAGACCCTGCGTGACAAACGCATCGGTGCGTTGGTGGTGACCGACGCCGATGGCGAAATGCAGGGAATCCTCTCGGAACGCGATATTGTGCGCAAACTGGCCGAAACGCCGGGCCAGACTTTGCCGCAAAAAGTTTCGGACAACATGACCCGCAACGTCGTGACATGTACGCCCTCGGACCCAATGATCACTGTGTTGCAGCGCATGACCGAGGGTAAGTTTCGTCACATGCCGATCCTCGAAGATGGCAAACTTGTTGGCGTCCTGACGATCGGCGACGTCGTCAACTACCGTCTCAACGAGCTGGAACACGAAGCGCTACAGCTCAAACAGATGATCATCGGGTAACGCTTGAGTCGATTCCTTCGCCGCTGCGTGGCCGCGCGACGTGAAATCGATACAGAAATCCCCGGCGAGGCCGGTCTCAGACTTCGGCGCCGGCGCCGACTCGTTCTGAGAAGCTGATGAAGAACTGACTTGAGAGCTTCTTGGCTGTGCCTTTAATGAGCCGGCTACCAAGCTGCGCGATCTTACCGCCTACATCGGCTTTGGCTTCGTAGCGCAGGATGGTGCCGTTACCATCCTCGACCAGTTCCACATCCGCGCCGCCCTTGGCAAAACCGGCGACCCCGCCGCTGCCTTCTCCGGATAGTGAGAAATGGTCCGGTGCACCCGTTGGATCGAGCGTAACCTTGCCGTTGAAGGTGGCTTTCACGGGTCCAATCTTCAACTGGACCTTCGCTTCAAGCTCGTTGTCGGAGACCTTTTCGAGTTCCTGACACCCCGGAATGGTGTCTTTCAGAATCTCGGGATCGTTCAGCGCCGCATAGACCACGTCCTTTGGCGCCTCGATTCTGACTTCGTCGTTCAGGTCCATGGCGTTCTTCCTCTCTGGATGGTGTTCTTGTCTCTGGCACAAAGCTGATCATGCCAACGTCCGCAAAGCGAGGCTGAATTCACGTCAGTTGTTAGGGCATAGCGACGGGTTACCACCGCATGGGGTGACCTAGTCGGCTCAATGCCCCTCCTCCCGCAAACCTCTGCGGCGGGTCTGAACCAGTTCAGCCATGATAGACAGTGCAATCTCTTCAGGTGTGATTGCGCCAATGTCGATACCCGCTGGTGCCTTGATCGCCGCGAGCTTTGCATGGTCGATCCCGCTCGCGGCAAGCTTCTCACGCAGAGCGCTCGCCTTTGCGCGGCTGCCGACAAAGGCAATATGAGCGGCGGTCGTTCCGAGTGCTGCGCGCAAGGCTACTTCGTCGCCGCGCCCCTGTGTGGCCACGACCACATAGCGCTCACCAGCGGGCCCACCCGGCAACAGAAATCCATCGATCGTCTCATCGGGACGCATCTCTGATGGCCGATCGCCTGCAGGCGTGCACAACACGGCTTTGAAGCCAAACTTGCCGCTGATATCAGCCAACGCAATTGCGACCGGACTCGCACCAAGCACGAAGAGTTCGGGCAGAGGCAAGACCGGCTCCACAAAGATATCCATAGTTCCCTGAGATGGGCACATGTTGCGGGCGAAACGCACCCCATGTTTCTCGGCCCCGGCCTCAACGCCCAGTTCCGACAACAGGTTTTCTGGTTGAATTGAAACGAGCCGCGGCTGACCGTCAGCAAGCGCGGCTTTGGACGCCTTGAGGACTGCGCCGCGCGCGCATCCGCCACCGATCCAACCCTCGGCAATCGTGCCATCGTCAAGGATGATCGCCTTGGCGCCCGCTTTGGCCGCGGTGGCCGCTACGGTCCGGACGACGGTCGCCAGGACATAGCTGCGCCTCTCCGCCTTCAGCGCCTCTATGGTGACGTCGAGCTGTGAGCCTGCGGCCATCATCGCCTCCTCACAACCGCGCCAGTTCGGGTTCGAGAGCAGCCAGGCCTTCAAGTGTGTTGGCAGACGCAAACAGATCGAGATGCGGGATCGCTGCGGCCATGCCGCGTGCCACGGGCTCGTATCCCGCCCAACCCTTCAGCGGGTTGAGCCAGAGAACCCGACAGCCCCTTTTCTTAAGCCGCGCCAGAGCTTCGCCCACCAAAGCTGGATCGCCGGTATCGTACCCGTCCGACAGGATGATCACCACCGAGCGGCTGTTCACACTGTGCCGCGCATACTGCGAACAGAACGTCTTGAGGTTTTCGCCGATCTTGGTGCCGCCACCAATACCGGACGACATCAGCGACAACCTGCCGACGGATTTCAGCGTTTCACCCTCGCGCATGGTATCGGTCACACGGATGAGGCGGGTGTGGAGCAGATAGGCCTCGGTGTGGAGATCGGCACTGACCAGCCCGCGCACGAAGGCCAGAAACGCCCGCGCGTAGATCATCATTGACCCGGAAACGTCCAGAATTACCGACAACCGCACCGGCCGGTCGGGCCGCTTGCGCTGAAAAAGCTCAATCGGGTCGCCACCATGGGCAACGCTGTGGCGCGCAATCCGTCTGAGATCGAGCTGTGCACCGCGCCGCGCAGCCTTGCGCCGGCGCGACCGCCGGTCGCGGATGGCCCGCGCCAGCTGAAATGCCATCCGCTCGGCTTCGGCAATGTCCTCCGGCGTTACGAGATGACGCAAATCGGTCTTGCGCAAATTCTCGATCCGTGCAGCCACCAACTGGCCCTCGCCGCCAGTCTCCACCTCACCATCCTGTCCATCATCAGGCGCATCAGGTGTTCCGGATGATCCTGCAGCGATCTCATGCGCGCGGATATTGCTGGTCTGGACAGAGCGCCGGTCTTGCCTGTCGTGACCTTTCGGTCGGTTCTCATGGCGAATCCGCCCGTCCGAGAGCCAATAGGCGCGGAAGAGATCGTTGAACCGTTGCTTGCGGTCAGCATTGGTGGCGCAGATTGAAGACAGCGCCAGACGCAATTCATCCGGATTGAGCGGCTCGATGGCCTGCATGGCGCGCAACGCGGTCTCGGTTTCGCCGAGGCCGGCCGGAAAACCGTTGAGCCGCAGATGGGCCATGAAACCTGCCATGCGGTCTTCGATGGTAGAGCGCTCAGTGAAACGGGATACCAGCATCAGGCCGCCTTCCCTACCAGCCGCTCCTGCACCTCGATCGGGATCGCAGCACGATCAGATTGGGTTTTCAGAAGACAGACCAGGCTTGCCTGAACAGCCTCAGGATCATCGGTGAGATCGTTGATACCCAGGCCGGACAGGGCCGCGGCCCAATCGAGCATCTCGGCAACGCCTGGGGTCTTCTCGAGCTCTTCCTTGCGCAGGGCCTGCACAACGCCAACAATCTGCTCGGCAAGCCGCGCGGCAAGGCCAGGCTGCCGTTTTTGGAGGATGGCCAGTTCCGTCTTCCGGTCGGGGTATTCGACATAGGCGTAGAGGCAGCGACGCCGCAGCGCGTCCGACAGATCGCGCGTCCCGTTGGATGTCAGAATGACGTGCGGCTTGGACCGCGCCGAAATCGTGCCAAGCTCAGGAATCGAAATCTGAAACTCGGCCAGTATCTCCAGAAGATAGGCCTCGAACTCCTCATCCGCCCGGTCCACCTCATCGATCAGCAGAACCGGCGGCGTTTCCTGTTGGATGGCTTCGAGCAGGGGGCGGGCCATCAGGTATTTGTCCGAGAAGATCCTCTCCTCGACATTGCCGGCCTCGCCGCTCTCGCTGGCTGCCCGAATGGCCAGAAGTTGCCGCTGATAGTTCCACTCATAGATCGCCGAGGAGGCATCAAGCCCCTCGTAACACTGAAGCCGGATCAGCTTGGTCGCGAACAGCTCCGACAATGTCTTGGCGATCTGGGTTTTGCCGACGCCGGCCGCGCCTTCGAGCAGCAATGGCTTGCCCAGCGTGATCGCCAGATGCAGTGCCATCGACAGATCATCGGATGCGACATAGTCGAGGCCGTCCAGCGCGGCCTTGAGATCGGTCCAGTTCGCAGGCGTTTCCATGGCGTCTCAGCTGCTTAAGGACAGCCGCGGGCGATCGCTCGAACCGCCCGCCGCGTGGTCGCCGTCAGCCATGCAGGCCAAGGTCATTGGCGGCCTTCCAGATCCGCCAATGGTCATGCGGCATGTGCGTCTGGGTCAACCCAAATGTCCGGAACGCATCATGCACGGCATTGGAGAATGCCGGCACGCCGCCAACATTCGGGCTCTCGCCGACCCCCTTCGCCCCGATCGGGTGATGGGGCGACGGGGTGACCGTGTGGTCAGTCGTATAGTGTGGCGTTTCCCAGCTGGTCGGCAGGAAGAAGTCCATCATCGTGCCGGTCTTCACATTGCCCAACTCATCATAGGCAATTTCCTGACCCATCGCGATGGCCAGCGCTTCCGTAAGCCCGCCATGCACCTGCCCCTCGATGATCATCGGGTTGATGCGGGTGCCACAATCGTCCAGCGCATAGAACTGCCGGATCCCAGTTTCGCCGGTGTCCACATCGATTTCCATGACACAGACATAGGCTCCGAACGGATAGGTCATGTTAGGCGGGTCGTAATAGCTGACGGCCTCAAGGCCCGGCTCGATGCCAGGTATTGCCTGATTGTAGGACGCGAACGCGATCTCTTTCATCGTCTTGAAGCGTTCGGGTGCTCCCTTCACCGCAAAACGATCAATGTCCCATTCGACGTCATCGTCATGGACCTCAAGCAGATAGGCAGCGATCATCTGCGCCTTGGCGCGGATTTTCCGGCCCGCCATGGCCGTGGCCGCACCGGCGACAGGCGTCGAGCGTGACCCGTAGGTGCCAAGCCCGTAGGGTGCGGTATCGGTGTCGCCCTCTTCCAGCGTGATGTCGTCGGCGGGAATGCCGATCTCGCTTGCGAGAATCTGGGCAAACGTCGTGGCGTGGCCCTGGCCCTGGCTGATGGTGCCAAGCCGAGCGATCGCCGATCCTGTCGGGTGGATCCGAATTTCGCAAGAGTCGAACATGCCAAGCCCGAGGATATCGCAATTCTTGACCGGCCCTGCACCGACGATCTCAGTGAAATGTGTCAGGCCGATACCGATCAGCTTGCGGGTTTTGCCGGCTTTGAAATCCTCAAGCCGCTGGGCCTGTTCCTTGCGCAAACCCTCATAGTCGACGGCTCTGAGCGCCTTGTCCCAAGCGGTGTGATAGTCGCCTGAATCGTATTCCCAGCCGAGCGCGGACTGATACGGGAACTGCTCTTTCTTGATGAAGTTCTTGGCCCGAAGCTCAGCTGAATCCATGCCAAGTTTGAGCGCCAGCACCTCGATCATCCGCTCGATGAAATAGGCCGCTTCCGTGACCCGGAACGAACATCGATAGGCGACGCCTCCGGGCGCCTTGTTGGTGTAGATGCCATCCACCGCGAGATAGGCCGTGGGGATGTCATAAGACCCGGTGCAGATGTTCATGAACCCAGCCGGGAACTTGGTCGGATCAGCACAGGCATCAAACGCACCGTGATCGGCCGTAGTGTGGCACCAAAGCCCGGTAATCGTGCCGTCCTTCGTGGCAGCGATCTTGCCGTTCATCCAATAGTCGCGGGCGAATGCCGTCGACATCAGATTCTCCATCCGGTCTTCGACCCATTTCACCGGTACACCGGTGACGATGGAGGCGACGATCGCGCAGATGTAACCGGGATAGACACCGACCTTGTTGCCGAACCCGCCGCCAATATCCGGCGAAATGATGCGGATGTTGTGTTCGGCTATGCCGGAAATCAGCGAAGCCACGGTCCGCACCGCATGCGGTGCCTGGAATGTGCCATGCACGGTCAGTTTGCCGTTGACCTTGTCCATCGATGCAACACAGCCGCACGTCTCCAGCGGACATGGATGGGTCCGGTGGTAGTAGACCATCTCCTCGGCGACGACATCGGCGGAACTGATGACGGCTTCGGTTGCGTCCTTGTCACCTTGCTCCCAGGTGAAGATGTGGTTGTGGTGGCGGCGCGGGCCGTGAGCGCCCTCGCTTTTGCCGTCGAGATCTTCGCGCAGAACTGGCGCGTCGTCTTCCTGCGCCTTGAAGGGGTCGACGACGACCGGCAGCTCTTCATACTCGACCTCGACCAGCTCAACTGCGTCGGAGGCAGCGTAGCGGTCTTCGGCGACGACGAAGGCAACTTCCTGGCCCTGGAACAGCACCTTACCGTCGGCCAGCACCATCTGCACATCACCGGCGAGCGTCGGCATCCAGTGCAGCTTCAGCGGGGCCAGATCCTCGGCCGTGAGCACTGCAACGACGCCGGGCAGTTCCATAGCCTTGTCAGCTTTGATCGATTTGATGCGCGCATGGGCATAGGGGCTGCGGACGAAATCGCCGAACAGCATGCCAGGCAACTTGATGTCATCGACATAGTTGCCCTTGCCTTGCGTAAAACGGGCGTCTTCGACCCGCTTACGCGCCGTACCGAGACCTTTCAGCGCCGCGGCGCGTTCTTCTTTCGGAGGCGTCATCTCGTTCATTGTGCTGCCTCCTTCGCGGCATTGATCTCCGAGGCAGCGGCCATGATCGCCTTGACGATGTTCTGGTAGCCGGTGCAGCGGCACAGATTGCCAGCCATGCCAAACCGAACCTCTTCTTCGGTCGGATCGGGGTTCTCCTGCAGCAGACGGTAAGCGCGAGTGATCATGCCGGGTGTGCAATAGCCACACTGAAGGCCATGGTGCTCCTTGAACATCTCCTGAAGCACATGCAGCCCGTCAGGGTTGCCAAGGCCTTCGATCGTCGTGACATCGGCACCATTGGCCTGGGCGGCGAAGACCGTGCAGGACTTCACCGATTTGCCGTCCATATCGACCGTACAGGCGCCGCAATGGGACGTCTCGCAACCGATATGCGGCCCCGTGATACCGAGCTCCTCGCGCAGGACGTGGATCAGCAGTTGCCGGGGCTCGGCAAGCACGTCGACCGTCTTTCCGTTCACGGTCATGTTGATGTGGCTCTTGGACATCTTACTCTCCCTCACGCGCGCGATACTGCGCGCTCGATCGCGCGGCGCAGCATGATGCCGGCCACGTGGCGCTTGAATTCGACTGGCCCGCGATTGTCTTCCTGCGGATCGATGGCGCCCTGCATGGCAGCAACCGCTGCCGACACAGCGTCCTCGCCGCAGTCGCTACCCACGAGAGCTTCAACCGACCCCTCGCAATAGATCGGCGTGTCGGACAGGTTGGTCATGGCGATCGACGCAGATGCGCATTTTCCGCCTGACATCGAAAGCGTTACAGCCGCAGCAGCGGTCGCATAGTCACCGATCTTGCGTTTCTGCTTCTCGTAGGCATAGCCACCATCGGGCGTCTCGAATCGAACGGTGGTGAGGATTTCCTCGTCATCGCGCGCGGTGAAGTAGGCACTCTCGTAGAAGTCGCGCGCCTGAACCTCACGAGTCCCGCCCGGTCCTGCCAGCTCATAGGTGGCATCGAGACACTGCATCAGTCCGGGCATATCGTTACCGGGATCGCCATTGGCGACATTGCCACCGACCGTGCCGACATAACGAACCTGAGGATCGGCGATCTGCAGTGCGGCCTCACGAATGATCGGTACGGCTTTGGCCAGCGCCTTATCTTCGATCAATTCATGCTGGGTCGTCATCGCGCCGAGCGTGACCGACCTGCCCGATACGGTGATTCCTTTGAGGTCTGAAATATCCCGCAGATCGATCAAGTGCGCGATGTCAGTCATGCGCACCTTCATCAGCGGGATCAGACTGTGGCCGCCGGCAATGACGCGCGCGTCGTCGCCATGGTCTGAAAGCAGCTTCACAGCGGACTGGACGGTGTCCGGCCGGTGATAGGCAAAGGGTGCTGGGATCATCGTTTCCTCCAAATAAGCAGCCTTTGGGCTGTCTTGGCGTAGAGTTAAGAATCCTTCCAAGAACCAATTCAAGTGAAGCCTCTCTGACCACGCCATAGCTTTGACAAAGCGCGATGCGGCCGCATGAACTGCGAAATGGATGCACGAAATGCGATGCCGGTTTTGATGGCCCGGTTGGTCAGATACCCAGTGCTGTACGCACCTTGGGCACGAAGCTCCGGCTCACCGGCGCAGACTTCAGTGATGTGACGTCCTCAAACAGGCAACGTCCATTGTCCTTGGCCCGCTCGAAGGCTGAGACCCGATTGATATTCACCAGGTAGCTACGATGGGTTCGCATGAAACCCGATCCATTGAGGCGTCTCTCGACTTCCGAAATGGAAAGCGGGCAGAACAGCTTCTGCTCTGCCCCGTAGATGATCGAATAATGACCTTCGGCCCGCACGGCGACCACGTCCCGTGGCGGAATAAAATGGGTGCGTTTGTCCCGTTCGTACGGCAACCGCGCCGATTCTGATGTCGGTTGAGATTCCGGATTCACGGCTGAAGTGGAAGAAGGCTGCTGCTCCACAACCAGATCCGGCACATCGTCCGCAGGAGCCGCGGGCACGCTTTGTCCGTCTGGCGTAACGCCAGCAGCGCCTGCCAGCACAAAATTGGTCGCGGTCAGCAGGAACGTCCCGCAGATAACAAAGGCCGACATCATCACCAACAGTGCCAGAATGCCATGATTGATGATCGGCGTAGCGCTCACAGTCTCGCCACCCACGCGCAGCCCGGTCCATCCCATGGCAACAAAATGCACGACGACGACCGACAGACCGAACACCAAAGCACCGGTGAAGATCCGCGCATTGGTGCGCTTCGAATAGCAGATGTGAAGCGCAACAGTGCCCATGACGGTGGCGCCGGCCACAGCGAGCACCACACCGGTTGGCTCGAAGGTGGCGATGCAGCCGCGAATGCCGGACATGCCGACATAGTGCATGACCACGATTCCGTTTCCCATGATCGTGCCAGCTGCAGCAATGCTGAGCGGAGTACGACCGGCAAAATGCATGATCAGCAGACCGATCCCGCACATGAGCACGGCAATCAGCGCGGAACCCAAGGTGTAGACCGCATCATATGAAATCGGGACCGGCAGGTTCATGGCCAGCATGGCAACGAAATGCATCGACCAGATGCCGCCGCCCAGCGCTAGCGACGCCATCACAATCATCAGCTTGCGTTGCGCGCTCGGTAGCGCCTGGATCCCGCGCGTGAGGATCAGACCGGTGAAGGATGCCATGATCGACACCGCAACGGAGGCGATCACGAGGACCATGTCATAGGTCGGCGTAAGCATAGAATGGTTATAGCCTATGCCGTTCCGCCGTGGAACAAATCACAGTGACCCGCGTAGGGATGGCGGGCGACATCACCGCCGATCGCCACCAAAACCCCTTTAATCCTCAAGTTGTCCCGAATACCGCATGTGCGCCACGCTCAGCAGCCGCGTCTCCACGGACCAGGGTGGCATAATAGTCAAAAAGCGTGTCTTCACCGAAAGACGGCGTTGCCTCCGAACTGTAGTTCCCGGTCTCGGGATCGAGGAGCAACATCGATTCCGTGGCGTAGTATCGCCCGATACGAGCAAGCTCGGCCTTCGTCGTGAGCCCCGGTAAGAGCACTGCACCGGTCCCAAGCGCACCGGTGATCACGTCCATCAACGCCAGTGGGACATGCCGGATACGCGGCGATTGACCAAGCAGTTGAAACAGGTGGTGCGCCTGATCGAGCGGCGTAATCGCCGGGCCCGGTCCCCCGATCGGCAAAACGCGCTTGCTGGTTTCCGGGTCAACAAGACACTGCGCCAGATAGCGGCCTAGATCACGGTCACTGATCGGCTTGCAACTGGTCACCTTGCCATCGCCAAAGACGAGATAAGGCTTGCCAGCCATGACACGGGCCACCTGCCCCGACAGTGATTTGAAGAACGCTGTCGGACGGACGATTGTCCAATCGAGATCCGATTCCATCAGCGCGGCTTCAAAGGTCAGCTTGGCATGCTGGAAGGCAAGTCGGGGCTTCTGTACGCAGATTGCCGACAGCATGATGAAGCGATCAACATGGCTGGCTCTGGCCTGCTCGAGCAGAACCATATTGGCCTTGTGATCAATCGCCCACGCATCATTCGGCACGCCGGTACGCGAGGCCACGCATGAAATGACCGCATCGAAGCGGTCATCTCGGAACCCTTGCTGGGCAATTGAGCTGGGATCCGAGAGCTGCCCGATCCGGATATCAGCTTGCGGTGGCAGCGACGATACGTCGGCGCCAGACCGGACGAAGCAGATAACACGATGACCGGCATCTACAAGCGCCTGTGCCGTCGCCCGGCCAATCGTGCCGGACGCGCCAGCCAGGAACACGTCCAGGGAGCCGGAGTACTCAGCCAATTGATTCAATCCACGCACCATTCAGTCGATCATCGCCATGGGGTGGCGATACTGCAAGTCTGCCTGACCTTTCGGACCAACTTGGTCCAATGGGTCAGAGTGCTGCACCCCCGCAAAGCTACTCTTGACAGATGGCCCGGCAAGTCGGCGTTCTCGACCACACAGTGATCTGGCCGTGTTCGATGGCTGAGTGTTCGTCCGAATGCTCAGCCGCTTGAATTGGCCGATGATACGACGTGTGCGCATAACTGGGTGGCAGAGGAGCGATCCGCCGATGTTGATGGGCGAGAACATAGAGCAGGCGGCGGAAACTCCATTTCCGATTCCCGCGAGTTGTTATGCCGAGACGGTCACCGAGGTGCAGCATTACACCGACAGGCTGTTCCGCTTTCGCATGACTCGCCCTGATGGCTTTCGCTTCCGTTCAGGTGAGTTCGTCATGATCGGGCTTCCCAACGCCGAGAAGCCAGTCTTCCGTGCCTATTCGATCGCCAGTCCGTCTTGGGATGAAGAGCTGGAATTTTTTTCGATCAAGGTGCCAGACGGCCCGCTGACAGAGCACCTGCAGCGCATCAAGCCAGGCGATATTGTGCTGATGAAGAAGAAGGCCACCGGCACGCTGGTGATGGATGCATTGTTGCCGGGCAAGCGCTTGTGGCTGTTTTCGACCGGCACCGGCATAGCACCCTTCGCATCGGTCATCCGCGACCCCGAAACCTATGAGAAGTTTGAAGACGTCATTCTCGTCCAGACCTGCCGCAAAGTGGCCGAACTCGACTATGGCCATGAACTGATGAAGCAGATCGCCGAGGACGAACTGCTCAGTGAGTTCACCGCCGGAAAACTGCGCTTTTACGCCAGTGCAACCCGTGAGGACTTCCAGTGCATGGACCGGCTCACCGACCTGATGACGTCCGGCAAATTGTTCGCGGATCTTGGGGTACCGCCAATTTCGCCTGAAGCTGATCGCGGCATGATTTGTGGCTCAATGGACATGATCAAGGAGACCAAGGCGATCCTTGAGAGCTTCGGTCTGGAAGAAGGCGCAAACAACGCGCCCAACACTTACGTCGTTGAACGCGCGTTCGTCGACTGACCGCTACCAACGCTGAACCATCGACACGATCCTCGTCGCGGTATCTGCGGCAGTGGGCAATTGGCCTGTGCTCATTTGCACAGCGTCAGTCAATGCCTCTGCCTATGGTGAACTCATCGGATGACAGGAGAGCGGCACCTCCCTCGACCCACAGGAGATCAGACCGATGAGAACCACGCCCCGCACCGCAGCAAGCACGGCCCTCGCGCTCAGCGCTGTAACGGTCGGCATCGCGATCGTGGCCGTCATAGGAATGTCCACGCCGACCGAAGCCGAGTTCAAGACAGCTTCGGGTTTCGAAGTTACCTACAGCGACGAGATCTGCGACGGGTGAGTACCATCCGGGTCAGCGAAGGCGGACCAACGTGCTCAAACGTAAAGGCCCGCCCACGATGTTTGAGATCAGTCGAGGCCCATGCAACTTGCATAATAGCTGACGGTCACCGGCCAGTCTGAGAAGACGCCGACCACACCGACATCTTGGGCCAGCACGTGCAGCAACTCGTAATAGACCGCATCATTGTCGGTCACATCCTTGATGGTCTGGAAGTACCAGCCACCCCCTTTTGCCAGTGGACCCGACCGTTCCAGCGTCCAGGTGATTAGCGTCAATCCGGCGGCCTTGGCTTCTTTCGCATAGAGAGATGGGACGATCTCGCCGTTCTCGACCGTCACAAGCACCCAGAGCGGGGGTGCAAGGTAGTTCACGCCCAACTCCTTGAGTTCAGCCATACCATGCTGCCAGGTGGACGCGTCCATCGGGCTCCAGCCCTCGATGTTGTAGCTGTCGTCGAGATAGACGGCCTGACGGCCGAATTCAGGCTCGTTCTCGATCCAGTACTGAACATCCTCAAGCTGGAAGGACTGAAGAAACACATCCTCCGGCGGAATACCGGCCGCCTTGTATTCGTCCACCAGTTTCTGGGCGTAGTCCTGCTGGCTGAAACCATCGAAAGGCATCTCGACCGCAGGGGCTTTCAGCTCCGGCGTGAACTTGGCGCCCAGACGCTTGAACAGTTCGATCGACTCGGCATGGGTCATTAGTGTCGTGCCGTCGCCATACAGATCGGTCCGCCAGCGATTGGCGCTAATCATGTAGGCTTCAACCGTCGTCGCAGTCTTGTCCGCATCATCCATCTTCGGCGTCAGCGTACGAAACTGGGCAAGCGTGATCTCCGACGTGCGGCATTCGGCGCTGGCGGGCTCGTCACCAGAGGCAGGTGTGAATGGCGTCATGCATGTGTCGGCCAGCGGGCTCGCAAGGATGTTGGTGGTGGCGTGCAGATCGTTCTGCGCGTGGCGGCAAACCAGTTCCTTGTCCTTCGTGAACGTCACATCGCATTCAAGGATGCCAGCGCCTTGTTGGGCGGCCGCGATATTGGACTCCACCGTGTGCTCCGGAAACTGCAGCGGGGCACCGCGATGGCCGATAGAGAAGTTGGTCTTACGAA
>JBCDCP010000085.1:0-12780 GCA_039181495.1 Pseudomonadota bacterium
AGGGCACGCACTATGCCGCCGATCAGGATCTGTTCGACGCATCCCGCGAAACCGATGGTGTGACATCCGACGATGCGCCCGGCGCGGATGAATGGATGCAGCTCACCTGCGCCAATGGCAATTCAGGCTGGCTGCTGTTGCGCGACGTTGCCGACCATCCCGGCTATGACCAGCCCAACATCATCGAATATGGCAAGGCGGCGGACATCTAGATCAGCAATTCGGCTTGGTATTGGAGTTTTTGGTCGCACCACAGTGCGGTTTTGTGTTTCCCTTTGGGAAGCCTCCCGCGGGAGGCTGCCGCCGGCACAGCCTAGGCGCCCTGTGCTCGGCGGTTAAACGTCAACGGCAGCAGTCGGGAACGGTTGACTGCCGGCACGGCGCCGGGGGGAACTGTCATGTCCGGCGCATTCCGCGCATACGCCTTACTCGTCTCAAGCCGCCTCTTTGGACTCGCGTTACCGATCCTCATCGCAGCTATCTTTCTGGGTCAGTCATCGATACCAAGTTCAGCGCAGAGCGTTGTGACACCCACCTGCCCACCCGGTTTTGTGCTTCAGGGCGGGCTATGCGTATCCGGCACCCCCACACCCACCTGCCCGCCGGGCTTTTCATTCGTCGGCGGCCGGTGTTTGCCCAACAATGGCGCACAGCCGGTGCCGCCCGTCCGTGACCTGGCGACCGAACTCCAGGCCGAACTGAAGCGGCTTGGCTGCCTGCGCGGCCGGGTCGACGGCATCTGGGGTCGCGGCAGCCGCTCGGCGCTACGCCAGTTTGGAAACCTGACGGGCCAGAATCTCGGCAGCCAACCGAGCCAGGGAGCGATCAATTCAGCCCAGCAATATGGCGCAGGTTATTGCACGGCCAATGCCGCACCACCGCAAGGCAATCCCAACCGTGGCGGCTCGGAAGACTGGTATGCGATTGCTATTTCCTCAACCTCGCGCTCCGAAGCCCAACGCGTGGCCAACCGACTCGGCGCGGGCTGGTTCGTCATGAACACCCGCGAATGCCCCAATTTCCGCAACGGCTACTGGATCGCCACCGCAGGCGGATATTCGGCCTCCGTCGCCCAGCAATATGTCCGCCAGGCCGGCGGAGATGCCTACAGAAAGACCTGCAACTGATGGGTACTCATCGATCTGCCCTGGACCGGGCAGCCAACGCACCGGTCCAATTGGCCCGCATTCTTCGTCTGGTCGCGATTGTGGCTTTCACCTGCCTCGGCTTTGTGTTTGCCAGCAACACAGCAGAAGCCCAGGGCGCCGTCGCGCCAAGCTGTCCTGACGGGTATCAGCTGTCCGGCAACGCCTGCGTTGAGGCCGCACCAACGCCCACCTGCCCAGATGGCTATTCGTTCGATGGCGCGACCTGTGTCGAAGAGGTGGCCCAGGCCGAAGCAGATCGTTCAGGCGCAGCGGGTGAGCATCTGTTCAGCGAAGACGTTGAGGGCGTCTACGGCAATTCGTGGCGCGGCGTTGCGGTCAATGACGATACCGTGCAGGCCGACGTCTATATCCACGGCGAAGGCAAGACGGCCAGTTTCGATGGGGTTCTCGCCCTCGACTGCGAAACAGGCGGGCATTTCTGGAAGACGGCAGCGGTTTGGGATGCCGAGCCGGCGGATGATGACATGATCGCTGACATGGTCCCTGACGCGGTCATCGAGAATGCCGAAAAGACATTCTGCGGCTCGCAATAGAGAGACCCCAGACTAAAGCCCGCTCATAAGTAAAAACCATCAGATCCATAGAATGCGGTCGCCCTTCACCGCATTTCATGTTTGTCTAGAGCCACCTCTGGAAGGAGGCGGTAACGCGCACGGAACTGGTGCCCTGTGCGGTGGCCCAAGAATAACAACCGCTTATGGCCAATGCAGCCTGCGGACGGCGCCAGGGGGGACCATATGCCTGTTTTCACGCGCGCGCGCTTGCGCAGCGCTGGTATGCCGTTCCGGCTGCCGGCGATTGCTTTCTTATTGACCGTATCGGCCATCCTTGTCGGCCAGCCCGGCGGGTCTGTACTGGCCCAAAACACCGTCGCACCAACCTGTCCTGACGGGTATCAATTCAGCGATGGCAAATGCGTCGAGGGCGCTCCCAGACCGAGCTGTCCTGACGGGTATGAGTTCCGAGACGGACAGTGCGTTGCCGCCGCGCCAAGACCGAACTGCCCCGACGGCTTTGTTTTCAGCGGCGGCAGTTGTGTTGCTGGCACGACACCAACCACACCGGCACCCGCCCAAGCGGCGCAAACCGGCCCATGGCTCATCGTCACACTGGTCGATCTCGGTGTGAAGAGCGCGACCGACATGGACGGTGCAACCATCTGCACGCTTGATGGTACGCCTCAGAAAGCACTCAGCGATTACGCAAAGAGCCAGAGCATCGAGATCGCCGCCATTGTTGGCAAGAACCAGGAAGAGCTCATCAAGGCCTATGACCGGCAGGCCTGCGATGGCGTGCTGCTGCCCCACGACGTTGCTGGTAGCCAGGCCAGGGCGATGCCCGGTGGGGCAACCGCACACATCATCCTGCCGCAACAGATCGGCGCAACCGCTGCCAACGCACTGCCTGTAACAAGACCGGCACCTCAGCCGACCGAACCGGTACGGCGGGCCGCGCCAGCACCGCAACCAGCCCCCGTCCGACGTGCTGCGCCGTCTCGGCCATCGGAGCCAATTGAAACCGCGCTGCAACGGGAACTGAAGCGGCTTGGGTGCCTGACAGGCAAAGTCGATGGCATCTGGGGTCGTGGCAGCCGCGCAGCGTTGCGCAAGTTCACGCAGCAGGCGGGTCTGAGCCTTGGCAGCGAACCAACGCAAAGGGCGCTCGAGGAAGCACGCCGCACCGAGCAGGGGTTCTGCAGGCCTGTACGGACAGCGAGCCGGCCGGCGAACACGAACCGATCGCGCCGCGGATCGCCTGATTTCGACATCCAGGAGGGTTACGATCTTCCGGGCAACGACTATCGACAGGTCAGAGGAAAGGTCAGCTTCAACACCTGCCTGTCAACCTGCGAGAACGATAGCGAGTGCTTCGCGTTCACCTACAACACCAGCGCACAGGCTTGCTTCCTGAAATGGGAGGGAAGCAACTGGAAACGCTATGCCAATGCCATTTCCGGGATGCGCTACGGCTCACGAACCCAGAGCGAAATTGACCGCGACGACGAGATCGCGCGCGCGCGCGAGGAGGCGCTCACCCGCGAGATCGAGGAGCGCGAACAGCGCGAATGGGAAGAAGAACAGCGTCGGATCCGCGAGCTCGAGGAGCAAGAAGACGAAGCCAATGAATGGGACAACAGCCAGTTCGCCGACGATGAAAACGACGTCTGCATCCGAAGCTGCGAGGAAGACGACGCCGTTTGCGGCGGCGACGATGCCTGTCTGGACGAGTTCGACGGCTGCCTTGCTCAATGCGCCTTCGAGATTGGCCAGTGCCACACCTTCTCGGATGGGGAGACGGTCTGTCCCTGAGATCAAACACCTCTGCTGAGAAAAGCCCCGATCGGCCGGAACACTGCTGGTAGGCCGCACTCAGCCTTGCTGTTCTTCGAGACGGTCAGTTGGCGGTGGCGGAGCGGGCATCAACGCCCCAATTCTGGCATAGAGCGCGGCGTCCATCTCAAAATCGGCCGCTGCCAGCGAAGGTTCAAGCTGCGCGACATCGCGTCCGGAGATGATTGGCAACAGCGCTCCTGGCGCGAGGCCAGGATAGCTTGCCGCCCAGGCCACAGCGAGTGTCGCCGGGTGGACGCCAAGCTCTTCACCGATCGCGTCGAGCCCCGCCGCTGCCTCATGCATGACCGACTTGCCATAACGTCGCGCATAGCGGCTGTTCTCTGTAAGGCGACCGCTCTTGCCGGCCGCATACTTGCCGGTCAGCAGCCCTCCGCCCAGCGGCGAATAGCTATGCACCGTGATCCCTTGGTCTTGGGCCATCGGCAGTAATTCGACTTCGGCCTGGCGTTTCACCAACGAGTACATCGGCTGGATGTGGTCAATACGGGTACCAAGGCGCTCGGCAATCGCTTGCGCCTTCATGACCTGCCACGCGGCAAAATTGGAAACGCCGATGCCGCCGATCTCACCTGCCGCCTGCATGTCGGCCAGCACGGCAAAACTCTCTTCCAATGGTGTGTCGGGATCGAACTTGTGCAGGTACAGGCATTCGACGCGCTCTAGGCCAAGTCTCCGTCGACAGGTGTCGAATTGCGAGCGGATGTTTGCGCGACTGGCCCCACCCAAATACGCGACCTTCGTCGCGACCTTGATCGGTTCATTGGGGCAGGACGCAATCAACTGCCCGAGAATCTCCTCCGATGCGCCATCGGTGTAGAGGTACGCGGTATCAAACCAGCTGATTCCGGCTCCAAGGCAGGCATGGAAGGTCTCGGCGGCCGTCTTTTCGTCTGACTTTCCACCCCATTGCATGGTGCCGAAAACGATCTCGTGCTTCACTCTTTTGCTCCAAGCCTTTGCCCAGCCGAAAAAGAAGCAATACCGCACGATCGACCGAAACAGCCAGCCTGACTTTCCCGCCTCGCCAGCTAAAATCGGCAATGCCTTCATAGGAAAAGAACATGACCGAGCTTGCTGCTCTTCTCGCGATTCTCACCGCCCTCTTGATAGGAGCGGTCAGCCCGGGCCCTAGTTTTGTTGTGGTGTCAAAGGTCTCGGTGTCCGGATCACGCCTGGACGGTCTTGCAGCGGCACTGGGGATGGGCGCCGGCGGTGCTCTGTTCGGAACAGTCGCGCTACTGGGATTGAGCGCGCTGTTGCTTCAGGTCGAGTGGCTGTACATCGGCTTGAAGGTTCTGGGTGGAGCATACCTTATATATCTCGGGTATCGCATTTGGAGAGGCGCAGGTGAACCGATCGCTTCCGATGCGGCTAGCCGATACAAACAGACGTCCCTCCTGCGATCGTTCGGGTTCGCCCTCGTGACGCAGATCAGCAATCCCAAGACGGCAATCGTCTATGCCAGCATTTTCGCAGCGCTGTTGCCGCCATCACCGCCAACGTGGTTGCTGGTTGTCCTGCCTCCTCTGATCTTCCTGATAGAGGCCGGCTGGTATGCTCTGGTAGCGCTGGCTTTCTCGGCATCTCGCCCGCGTGCGGGGTATCTCAGGTCGAAGCTGTGGGTGGACCGCACAGCGGGCGTGATTTTGGGTGCAATCGGCGGAAGGCTGTTGTTTGGCGCGCTGCAAGCCCAACGCGCCCAATAGCCTTTCGGGACAGTTGTCTTCAGACCCGTCGCAACGCGTATCAGGCCGCGATTTCTGCGTCGTCGTCGGCCTGCTGTTCGTTCGAAATGTCGATGAATTGCCCCTCGATCTGCAGGAAGGCATCAACGACATCGGGATCGAAATGGCTACCTCGCCCTTCGACAATGATCCCGCGCGCCTTTTCGTGGCTGAAGGCCGACTTGTAGGGGCGTGAACTGCGCAGTGCGTCATAGACGTCCGCCAGTGCCATGATACGAGCCGGGAGCGGGATGTCCTCACCCTTCAGGCCATGGGGGTAGCCCGAGCCGTCCCACTTCTCATGATGAGAGACGGCAATCCGGCGAGCGACATCAAGAAACTCGATCCGGCCCACGTCTTTTTCGGCAGCGCCCAGAGCGTCATCACCGATAAGCGTGTGGGTTTTCATGAGATCAAACTCTTCGGTACTCAGTTTCCCGGGCTTTGTCAGAATGGCTTCCGGGATACCCACCTTTCCAATGTCGTGGAGCGGCGCCGCCATACGGAACAACGTCCGGTCCCGCGCACCAATCACATCGCGATACTTGGCAGACCTCATGAGCTGCCCCGTCAAGATATCGACGTAGGACTGCGTCCGGGCGATGTGCCCGCCGGTCTCATCGTCATGCAGGGACGCTAGCCGCATGCAAACGGCCAGGATGGCCTGATAGCTGTTCTGAAGCTCGTTGGTCCGGTCCGACAGGCAGTCGATCATATGGTTGGTGAGTGCCGCGGACCGGCCAAACTCGTCAATCGAGGTGATCGGAAGTGATGCGGAAAGATCACCATCACGCACCCGCGTCAGCACAGAATTTACATCGACTAGCGACTGACCAACACGATCGGCAAATCCCGTCAGGACCCGGACGACATAGCCAGACATCACGATTGCAACGAAGAGAATTTCGGCAATGATTGCGTATTTCGCCGTCTCGAGCTGATCGGGATGTCGGGCGATCCAGTGGATGTCCTTCATCACCACCAGGATCGTGATCGACGCAGCCGTCAGAAAGCTGGCAACAGCCACAAAGACGAACTTGCTGCGAATTGGCATGAATTGCTCTTGCAACTCCAAACTCGCGCCGGAGTGAAACAGAGCCTTGCGAAGATTTGTTTCGCGGTGGAGCGCCAGATCCATCGCAATGAAGAAGGCAAGCGCCGAAAAACCGAAAACGACCTTCGCAACACTGTGCCACGGAATGTAGTGCTGGGTGTCGTAGTAGAGGCAGAGAGCGAGGCCGATGCCGGTCAGATACGCAATGTCAAAGGCCAGCAAGTGCAGATTGACGCGCTCAAGAACGCCAAGACGCGCCAATCGCCCGACCAGCGCCGCACGAATGACAAATGCTCCAGCAAACGCGATGGCGAAGGTGGCAATGACCACCAACGGATCGAGGTTACGAATGATCGGACAGACAGCGATGCTGTAAAATGACAGCAGCAAGACAGCCACGGAGTAGTGCGCCGCCGCGTGCCAATGATCGATAGCCCATTCTCGACCGACGTTGTCTTTTGGTGCCGCTTCTTGAGAATTCACCCAGAATGCCGGGCTCAAAGCACTTGTGTTCAACATGTCACCGTCCCGCGAAATTTGGATTTGGGCGGGACGCTAATAGGTGGGTTTTTGCGGAGCCGTTAATTTGGCCACGCCCGCGTCATTACTTCGAGTGCAACGGTTAACCAATTGATCTACATAATATTTTGGTAAGCGTGATCATTGAGAGAGCTCACCGTTTCGTGAGCGCGCTGCGGCGATACTAACTGCAAGCATCTCGTTATATTGACAGCGCTAAAGGCTGGCTCCTTCAGTGTCGCGGGCAAAACACCGCGCGAAAAACGCGCCGTGCAGACGAGTGCCCGGGTTGGTCACCTACTCGTACAAGAACTCCCGTCCGAGCTTCACCCGCCGCGTGCCGCCATAGCCGATAACATCCGCCGTAGCGTAGGTTTCGGACAGCGTCGCAGGCAGGAAAGACCCCGTGCCGATGACATCGACTGGCGCCCTCACCGCCCCGACAACCTGGCATTTCTGGGCGTCGAACCCCGACGAGGCGACGATCTGCGCGTCCTTGTAGCCAGCCTTGTCGAGAGCAATTCGCATGGAGATGATCGCGGCGATGGAGACCCCCGTACCGAACAGAAGACGGCGGACCCTGTCGACCAGTACGTTGGCCTGATCGAGCTGGAAGGCGCGCGTCCCGAGCACCGCTTCGGCGATGTTGTATTCGCCATCAATGTCCATCCAGTCGCCGACAAGCTCGACCGAAGTCTCATAATCGAGCCCCTCCGAAAACCGTGCACCGTGGGTATCCAGTCGGACACCGAAAGTGCGGCCTGTCTCCTGCAATTGGGCGTCGTCATAAAACCACTGGGCGGCCCTCAGAGCATCGGTGATCTCCATGCCGCGATAGTCGACAAGCCCCACAGCAGCGGCCCCCTCGGGCAGCACAGCCTCGAGGTGTTTCATCGCTTCGACCACATCCCCCTTGGTATAGCCGACAAGCGCATGCGGCATGGTACCCATGCCATGGGTCCTGCCAAACAGCGGTGCAGTGAGGTCCTGTGACGAGCCGATGAAGCCCTTCACGTCTGGATTGAGGTCGCGTGCCGCATCCGAGCCAACCGCCGCACCATAAGCCGCCAGCAGGTTCATCTCAGCACCTGAGCCATGGCGGGCATGCATATCGAGGAAGCCTGCATAGGGCACCGCCCGGCACATCTCGAAGGCATTGTTGGCGCAGACGCATGGAAAGCCGACCTTCTGCAGCATAAGGGTCTCAACCTCCGACAACCGGTCGAATGGCCCGCGAATGGCTAGCAGCTTTTTCTCCGAAGGCACTCGCTCGCCCTCGGCGAAGAAGGTCTCGACCTCGGCCTCGGGCACGAAGCGCTGCATCAATTTCAGCACCGGCTCAAGCGCTGCGATCACACGCCGGCGCATGAACACCGCATAAGTGGCCGTCGTCGGTTCGTTGGCTTCCACCACCTGACGCGTATTGGTGAAATACTTGTCGGTAACCGCCGACAAGGCGCCGGAACGCTCGACCAGATCGATCAGCCGGTCCAGCGCTGCCTCGCGCTTCGCCAGCGGATCATCGGTACCTTCGGTCGTGTTGCGCTTGTCCAAACCGCACCCTCCCCCGGCACGTCCGACTCAGCATGGCTCAGGTCTTGTCGCCTTCAAGCCGATTGAAAAAGCCCGCGCGCATGGCCCCGGCTGCATCGGCCAGAAGGGTCATATCATTCCCCGCAGCAATCAAGCGAAAACCGCGCGCTGCAAATTCGAACGCCAGGTCCAACGTGTTGGCATAGATGCCAGAGATCAAATCGTTGGCAGCACAGGCAGACAAGACCAGCTCGAGCGCCTGTGTGACCTCAGCCGCACCAGGATCGGTATCTTCACCGCCAGTCAGCGAAATCGCCAGATCGTTGGGTCCGACAAACAAGCCGTCCAGCCCTGGCGTTGCGGCAATATCGTTCAGGTTCTCCAGCGTCCGCGCCGTCTCAACCATGGCGAACACCAAGTGCCGCCCATTGGCGTCTGCAAGATACCCGCTCTTGGAAAGCCCCGAATTGGGCAGAGCGCGGATCGGCCCGTAGCTGCGCCGCCCCTGCGGCGGGTACTTGCCGCCGGCCACCAGCGCTCGGGCGCCTTCGGCGGTCTCGATCATCGGAAAAATGACCGCTTCAAACCCGATATCGAAAGCATAGCCGACATCGCCGAACGCGCCCTCGGGCATTCGCACAAGAGGGGCCACATTGGCACTCTCCGCAGAGGCCGCAAAAGCACTGAGTTGATCACACGTCAACAAGCCATGCTGGAGATCAGCAACGGCGGCAACAAAACCCGCCTGACCCATACGCTCGGCCAGATGCGGATCACCGAGCATGCACCAGGCTGTCTGCACCGGAGCTCCGGTCCTGAGCAATCTGGCAAGCGTGCCGCGGCTCATAACGATGCCAAGCGGAAAATCTGTTTGAGCGCCAACCTAGCGTGGCTCAGGCCTCGTTTTCGATCTGGTCGATCGCCTGCGCGAGCAATTCATCCATCGTGCGACGAATCTGGTGGTCGGTCTGGTCGATGCCCTTATCGTCGAAATCGGCCCGCACTTTACGGAAGACATCCTCGTCGCCAGGTTCCTCGAAATCCGCCATGACGACGGTCTTGGCGTAGGCTTCAGCCTCATCGCCGGTCAGGCCCATTTTTTCGGCCGCCCAGAGCCCGAGCAATTTGTTGCGTCTGGCCTCGGCCTTGAACCGCAACTCGGCATCATGGGCAAATTTCTTCTCGAAACCTTCTTCACGCTTGTCGAACGTGGTCATGGCGTTTTCCGCCTCCAGTATTGCAGACCTCTGTAGCTGAGATATCCATCGCCGCGCACCAAATCAACGCCTCCGCGGGGATAAAGACAGCGTCAATATCCCCGGCGCCAAGAGCTTGAGACATGGAGATTGTCGGTCAAGCGCACATCAGATAGTGTCCGGCTCAAATCTCCAGTGAGTCTGAAGCGCGGGTGAGTTGCGATCCATGTCGGATTGCCACAGCGCCAGACCTTTCCGGCAGCCACGGCTAAGTAGCCTGGTCAGAAGTGCCGAACCAGCACAGGACAGATGCCCATGAATCGCCGCCGCCGCATTTATGAAGGCAAGGCAAAGATCCTCTATGAGGGCCCCGAACCAGGCACGCTTGTGCAGCATTTCAAAGATGACGCCACCGCATTCAATGCCCGCAAGAAGGACGTGATTGATGGCAAGGGTGTGCTGAACAATCGCATCAGCGAGTTCATCTTCAATCAGCTCAACACGATCGGCGTGCCGACTCACTTTATGCGCCGGCTCAACATGCGCGAGCAACTGATCCGCGAAGTCGAGATCATTCCGCTGGAGATCGTCGTCCGCAATGTGGCAGCAGGCTCATTGTCCGAGAGGCTCGGCATCGAGGAAGGCACGCCCCTGCCCCGTTCAATCATCGAGTTTTACCATAAGAGCGACGAACTCAATGATCCGATGGTGTCCGAAGAGCATGTCACCGCATTTGGCTGGGCAAGCCCGCAGGAGATTGACGACATGATGGCGTTGTCCATCAGGGTGAATGATTTCCTGGTTGGGCTGTTTCTCGGCGTCGGCATCCGTCTGGTGGACTTCAAGCTTGAGTTCGGCCGGCTGTATGAAAACGACATGATGCGGATTGTGGTGGCCGACGAGATCAGCCCCGACTCCTGCCGGCTGTGGGACACGGGCTCAAATGAAAAGCTCGACAAGGACCGCTTCCGCAAGGATCTCGGAGGACTGATCGAAGCCTATTCGGAGGTCGCACGACGGCTCGGCATCATGGCCGAGAATGAGCCGCCGGTGACCCGCGGACCAGTGCTGGTGAAATAGGGGCGAAGACACCGCTATGGGATTGAAAGCCATCGTCACGGTCACGCTGAAGAACGGCGTTCTCGACCCGCAAGGCAAAGCCATCCACGGCGCACTCGGCAATCTCGGTTTTGAGGGCGTCGACGATGTCCGTCAGGGCAAGATCATTGAACTTGACCTAACCGGCAGCAATGAAGACGAAGCCCGAAAATCGGTCGAAGCTATGTGCGAAAAGCTGCTCGCCAATACGGTGATCGAAAATTACCGGGTGGAACTCCATTCAGCCTAGAGAGCATTGGTGATCGACATGAAGACCGCCATCATCCTGTTTCCCGGCACCAATCGCGAGCGCGACATGGCCGTTGCGCTGGAACGTGCCAGCGGCGCCAAACCAGCAATCGTCTGGCATGGCGAGACGGAACTGCCGCAAGGTCTCGATCTCATCGTGCTGCCAGGCGGCTTCGCCCATGGCGACTATCTGCGCTGTGGCGCCATCGCGGCCAATGCATCACCGATCATGCCGGCGGTCGTGAACGCGGCGGGCCGCGGCGTGCATGTCATGGGTGTCTGCAATGGCTTTCAGATGCTGACGGAAGCGGGGCTGCTGCCCGGCGCGCTTATGCGCAATGCTTCGCTCAAATTCGTCTGCCGCGATGTTCATTTGCATGTGGCACACAATGACAGCCCGTTCACCCGCAACTACACACCGAACGAGGTTATCCGCGTACCGGTCGCCCATGGTGACGGCAATTACTTTGTCGATGAGCAAACCCTCGATGCCCTCGAAGCTGAGGCCCGCGTCCTGTTCCGCTATTGCGACGATGCCGGAGCCCTCACCGAAGATGCTAATCCCAACGGGTCTCAGCGCAACATTGCGGGCATCGTCAATGAAGCCGGCAACGTTATGGGCATGATGCCTCACCCCGAGGACATGGTGGAGCACACCTTCGGCGGCATTGGCGGGTTGCCGCTGTTTGAAGGCCTGGCAAAAGCGGCCTAGGCCGCTCTATCGCGCATCCGCTGTTGCCGGAACATCTTCCTGCTGGGCAATGGCTTGTGCCGCAGCGCCCGCCGCAGCGCGCGCCCTGGCCTGCTGATCAGAAGCATCTTCGTCGTCCTCGGCACCAGCCACACGGACCAGAACCTCCCGGTGGGCAAACGGTATGTCGTGCTCCTCAAACAGGTCCTGGATGCGCGCATAGACCACCTTGCGCAGCACGAACTGATCCTGCGGCTTGGACTTGAATTTCACCCTCAGGATCATCGCCGAGTCTTCCATCTGCACAACGCCCTGGGATTTCACCTGATCGATGAACAAGGGCCCGTATTCAGGATGCTCCATCAGCTCCTGGCCCATTTTTTTGATCAGCTTGCGCAGCTTCTCGACATCCGTGTCGTAGGTGACCCGGATCGGCAGCTTCATGATCGCCCAGTCACGCGAATGATTGGTCAGCCGGGATACGTCACCAAATGGCACGGTGTGCAACGCTCCTCGATGATGTCTGAGCTGCATGGAGCGGATTGAAATCCGTTCGACCGTGCCCTTGACCTCGCCCACATCGATGTACTCGCCGCGCCGGAAGGCATCGTCGAGCAGAAAGAACATGCCTGAGATGATGTCGCGAACGAGCGTCTGCGCGCCAAAACCGACCGCAAGACCGATGACCCCTGCACCGGCCAGAAGCGGGCCGATATCGAGACCGAGCTTGGACAGCACGACCAGCAGAACGATCGTGGAGATAGCGATCAGAACCGTATTGCGCACGAGAGGCAGCAGGGTCGCAAGGCGTGTCGCACCCTGGCCGAATTCGGCTTCGCCATCTTCAGCTTCGGTGGCCGGTTCCTCGATCGCCATCCGGTGATTGATCGCGATGCGGACGGCGTCGAAAGCCAGATAACCGAGAAAACAGATGATCCCGATATCGCGCAAGGCCTCCGCCATGCCGCCCTCAGTCAGACCCGTGCCCCACAGATCGCCCAGCAGAAAGATGGCAAGAATGCTGGAAATGACCACGGCTACGCGCTCGAACAAGGTATGCATTGGTGAGCGGACCAACGTGATCGGCTCGCCTTCAGCGTCCTCGGCTGCGGCTTGGGCGGCGAGTTCGGGGTGAAGCGACTCAGGGTCCGGCCAGATGCGATCCACGAAGTAGATCAGCAGCCAGTAGGTCA
>JBCDCP010000086.1:0-12719 GCA_039181495.1 Pseudomonadota bacterium
CCGATTTCGACTTTTTCCATCACGTTCATGGCGTTTCTCCCTGGGTAAATGGTTTTTTGAAGCGAAATGAACGCGAATACACTAGTTTAATCGTCGATTTTTGTATGCCCGCAATTCCTCGTAACAGGGGTTTAGGTGGCCACTGGTTCATGACCACGAGTCCTGAAATACAGTCTATTTGTTACCCGAGATCGGCCGAAGAGACGGGCGTCCAAGCGTTGTGCCGGCGAGCTCTGAAGAGTCTTGTGATCAACGATGAGGAGGAGCCGTGCGGATGCTGGCCCAAATGTCCGATCCGTCCAAACCCCATCCGACGTTCTCCGCAGCTTGCCCAGTCCGGATCAGTGACCTTTACTGAATGACACGTGCGACGCCTGTCACTGGCGGCAACTGAGAGAGACGGCACGATGCATCTTGGGATTCTGACAGGCGGTGGCGACGTACCCGGGCTGAACCCGGCCATAAAGGCGATCGTGAATGAAGCGCATGCTCGTGGCTGGCGCGTGACGGGCTTTCGGCGGGGATGGGCCGGCCCAGTGCTGAGTAATCCCAAAGACCTTGAAGGGTCATCACAGGCACGCATGGATCTCACGCCCGAGCTGGTGCGTGGCATTGACCGTACCGGAGGTACGATCCTGCACACCTCGCGCACAAACCCATCGCGGATGAACCCTGGTGATCTGCCAGGTTTTCTGGACGGCCGAGATTTTCCCGAGAACAATGGCCAGCGCGATGTCACCGTTCACGTGCTCGAAGCGCTGGATGCACTCAGAGTGGACGTGCTCATCGCAATCGGTGGTGATGACACGCTTTCCTACGCCTCACGCATCCACCAAGAGGGTGCAAAGGTGATGTGCATTCCCAAGACAATGGATAACGACGTCTTTGGCACCGAGTACTGCATCGGCTTTTCAACCTGCGTCACCCGTTCGGTCGAGTTGATTGGACAATTGAGAACGCCCGTTGGCAGCCACGAGCGCTTGTTGGTTGTCGAACTGTTTGGTCGCAATTGCGGAATGACGGCGTGGATGGCCGGTTATCTGGCGGATGCAGATCGCACGTTGATAGCCGAGGTGCCCTTCGACATGGACCGTCTGGCAGACCTGATGACTGCCGACCGTTCAGCCAACCCGTCCAATTACGCAGTGGCCGTTGTGTCAGAAGGTGCCAGCATCAAGGGAGGGAGCGTTGCCGAGGCCGGGCCAGCGGATGCCTATGGCCATCGTAAACTCGGCGGGATTGGCCAGATCGTTGGAACCGGCCTCAAGGAGCGAACGGGGATCAATGTGATGGTGCAGAACCTGGGCTATCTGCTGCGCGCCGGTGCCCCCGATGCACTCGACCTGATGATCCCGAAGAACTTCGGGGTGATGACGGTCAATCTGATTGAGCAGGGAAATACGGGGCTGATGGTGGCCATCGAAAACGGTTGCTACACGACCAAACCGGCAGACATCAGCATGCAGGGAGAACGCAGGGTGGATGTTGATCGCATGTACGATCCGGAGGTGCTGCGCCCCCGAACATGCGACTTGATGGGCGTCCCGCTCTATCTCGGCTGAGCGAAAATAACGAGCTGTGTGCAGGCTGGAACTGACGTTTTCGGATCGTTGCGATCGATCTGAGTTTAACTCTGACGCAAGATCCAATGTGATCCACAACCTCAGCTTTGGTTCCGAATCTGGTATTAATTGGCTGACAGCTTTCTCCTCTCATAATGCGACGAAATCCGTTTGGGGTGCACGAACATCATGCCTATCGAACTCATTATTGCGTTCTCTCTGGTCTTCTTGTTCGACTCGTTGGCGCCGGGCCCCGCAGTGGCGGCTGTCGTGGCGAAGGGCGCAACGACCGGCGCGAAACGGACCGCACCTTTCATCGTGGGGCTGGTGATCGGCGAGCTGATTTTCTTCGCGCTTGCCTTGGCAGGACTCGCCGCGCTGGCCGCAACGATGGGACCGCTGTTTGCGATCATCAAGTGGGCCGGCATTGGCTATCTGCTGTTCCTGGCGGTCAGAATGTGGACCGCGCCACCCGTGAAGGTCTCACGCACTGCCCCGAATGGTGAAGGGCTCAAACTGCTCGGCGTCGGAACGCTTCTGCCTCTCGGCAATCCGATGACGATTGGATTCTATCTTGCCCTGCTTCCTACCGTCCTGGACGTGTCCACCATTTCAATGCTTGCGGCACTCGAAATGGCATTCATCATCATGACCGTCTGGGGCGCGGTTCTCTTTGCTTACGCTGCCGCCGCTGACAGAGCCAGCGGCCTCATCTCGACACCGAATGCACAGAAGTGGCTTAATCGAACGGCGGCCGGTGCAATGGTTGGTGCGGCCGGCAGCATCGCGGCGCAGCGGTTTGCCCAGTCCTGAATGGAAACAAAGCGGCCAGGAGTTACTTCGGACTCCGTCGGCAGAATGTCAGTGCTTGGTGCCGGACGACGGTCGGTGTGCTCAAGGCATGCGCCGGCTCAAGGATTCAACGAGGCTGACGATGTCGTTGCGCACGGTGGTGTCGGCAATGGAGCGCCATGCGGCAACCAGTTTGATCTCCAGACTCTGGAGTTCCTCAGGCGACAAATCCACCATTGGCTGGTCGACGCTGCTCGCGCCCGCAAAGAAATGATTGACCTCAACCTCAAGCAATTGAGCGATTTCGTACAAGCGGCTCGCGCTTACTCGATTGGCCGCATTCTCGTATTTCTGGATCTGCTGAAATGTGACGCCGAGCAATTGCCCCAACTCGGTTTGCGATTTCTTGCGCGCGACACGCAGCTCACGCAGCCGTTGGCCAACGATCTGATCGACTGGGTGGGGTTTCGGCAAAGTGCACCATCGAAATCACTGACGAGGCACAATGACGTCCGAGAATCACTTGGTGGTCAATTCGCGAATTCCGCGACACCTGCTTGATAGAAACTGGTTGCCATGACCGCCGACTCGGGCGCTGGCCGTGACAAGGCCAGCCCATAGATCGGCGTTTGAAACAGCCCCGATTCAAGCTCAAGACACTCACTGATCAGGCTGTGATTGAGCGCAGCTGTCGGACAAGCTGACAAACCATGCTGTGTGGCAGCCAGCATGATGTTCTGGCCGATGTGGCCCGCTTCGATCAGCGTGACGCGGTAGGCGTTGGCATCGTGGTACTTCCACATCGGTCGATCGAGAAAACCAACCAGGATGATCATGCAAGGCAGGTCATCTGCCCACTCCTGATCACCCGCCAAGCTGGCCAGCGACGGCGCTTGGTTCGTCCTGATCCGCGTGAGAGCGTGATCCTTGGCCGAGTAATGAAAAAAGCCACTGGCAAGTCCGTCGATCTCGCGCGCACAGACATAGGCTTCGAACGGATTGCGCGCACCACCGGAGGGGGTCATCCCCAGCGGCAGAGTTATCCCGGCATCGTTGGTCACCGATCCGGTAATGCCAAGGCCCGCATACAAGCAGTCTGTGATCTGCTCAAGGCTGATGGCGGCACCATCACTTTCTCGGACCGTGCGACGTTTGGCCATCAGCGACAACAGCGCATCATCCGATGCATGCTCAAGGTCGATGACATCATCGGACTGGATGCCTGCCGACATCGAAAGCGATGGCGCGGGCCGTTCTTCCAGTCGCGCCTTTTGGATGTCGGTCGCCTCAGCGAGAGATAGGTAGGGCCGGTCCTGGACGGTCTGATGGAACAAGATGGTCGGAACGCCCCATGTCCAGTTCTCCTCGTAAAGTGCTTCTTCCCGGTGAGGCCTGCTGTCTCGCGCCACCAATGCCGACACATCCAACAAGGCCTGCACCTGCTGCTGCAGCTCATCGGGATCAAAAAGCGGGTTGCTGGCACATATCTCGTCGAAGGTTGCCCAGTCCTGGAGCTGATCGAGGAAGGCAATGAGATCAGCCGAGCAGGCGAATGTCTGTCGGGTAAAATAATTGAACCCGACCAGTTCACGACTCTCACGCAGGAAGACAAGAGTGCGTGCTGCACGAAACATTCGATCACTCCGCTTGCACGATGGCGCCCGCCCCTGGGCTAGCCAAGGACGGGCAATTGGGAGGCTTGGGTCAGGCCTTGTTGTAAGCCATGCCCACGGTCACGAGTTTCGCCGAAGCGGTTGGGCGAACGGTCAGATTGAGTTTCCTGGTCATGAGACACCTCCTTCTAAAGGGTTCCAAAGGCCGATCCGCATCGGATCAGCGCGACCCAGTCGACCGGAAGGTGAAACAACTCGAAAGGATCTCAAAGCGCGGCGCTGTCGCAGTCTTTGACGGCGAGCGCGCAAACTGTCGCGAATTTCGCGACATATTCGCACATTGTGAGACACCAGAAGGCTGTAGACTCGTGGTTAGTCTACGATTCGTTAGACCGGCTGGGGAGTTTCGGTTTGCTAATAGCGCGACGATGGCTGCGTCTGCTCGGGAACCACACCGCGCACGCCGATATCAAGTTTGCGGGTCATCGCCACCAATTCCTGCGACTGCATTTCCAGCGCGTCCTGAATGGCCATATCGATTGCGATATCATCGCTCGGATAGGCCCGGGACTGCCGCAAAGCGCCACGGAGCGAGTATTTCCGAGGACACGGCGACATCACCGTCGGAATGACCATCGGTCCGGCAGACGCCATCAAGGCCGAGTGCCCGACAAGCATCGGCTCCTCGCCGACGGCCCATTTGAGCACCAGCATCGACGGAGTCCGGCTGCCCGCACTGTCCAGCGCGACGAAGTAAAACCACGAACGCCGTTCAATCACGACACCATGGTGATCGCCGCGCAAGCGTCCCCACCACGAATTCCGACTTTCTCCGAAATTGGTCAGACGCCGGAACGTTGTCATAGGTCCTTCGTGACTGATGATAGTCACGCTGCGAACAATTGTTCCGGGCGCGTCCGGCCCCGTGAAATCCACAAAGTACAAGCCTGGCGCGAGATTGGCCGGGCGCTCGCGGCTCACAAGTGCATCGAAATCCCGATGCACGACAGTTGCGCGCGACGTGACATCCGACCCGCCATCACTGCGAAACAACGACGCCGCCGACACGCCAAAGTATTCACAAATCCGATCAAGGTTCTTGCGGTTCGGCAGCGAGGTTCCCGCCAGGTATCGGCTGAATTGCTGTCGGTTAACGCCCATGCCGCGACAGACAGCGCTGACACTCGGCTCCGCATCGCACAACACGCGCAGATTGTGCGCGAACGTGTCATTCATCGACATCGGGGGGCCTCTCCTGCTTCGAGCCGCAGAACACAACACGTTGCCCGTATTGCGCGTGCACTGCCACCGCATTGCGTCCAGATGAGGGTGCTATGACGCATTCCACCGAGTTTCATTCTCAACCGAGCACCACACGAGAGGATGTTCTGACGCTACTGCGCATGCTGCAGTACATCGAACTTGAACTGGAAGAACACGATCCGCTGACACAGCAAATCGTGGCAATGGCCGTGCGCAGTTTGTCCGATCATTGCGAACTTCGGGGCAAAGTTCGCCGGCAGCACTAGGCTTTGGTGAGATTAAGGCGTTTGCAGGCAAAATTCTGAACTGACTATCTTGAAATCCCTGAGCGTTTGACTGGCGGACGTCGGACTGGTCGACGTTTAAACGATACTACCATTGGTGTTGGTCTGTTTGTCGACCCCCAATTGCGGACTTCGCCGTTTGCGCCCTTCTTGACGTGCGACGAACAGCGGACGCTCGGACCGGACAAAGCACACACCGACCTCTGAGTTGCATTAGATCCTTCTGAAAAGCTGGCGATAGGCGGCTTTTGTCACTCATCTTGGCATTTGGCGTGCCAGTTCGTATATTTGGTGTGCTGTTTCGGCAGCTATGGCGATAAATGGCCGTTGTAATAAACCCATCGGACCCGGGGGCAGTACCCGGCGCCTCCACCACAAACCGCTGAAATGAACAATTCAGCTGCGGCGGCTTGTGTGGGGGCGAAACAGGATCGACGAGGGTGTAAAGAGCGCGCTTTCGCTCGGCATGGTTCCGCCGTTATCGGGCCATCTCAATAGTTGCAAATGACAACTATGCTCCGGTTGCTCAGGCTGCGTAACGCAGTTTGAAACACCGAAATTAAGCCCTGACGGTTAGCCCCGTCAGGCGGGGTCTCGGGGCACCTGGCAACAGAAGCCCCACCTTCCATCCCATAAATGTCCACACATCTGCTGTCGGTCGATCCGATCTGCGTGACAGCGAATCCAGCGTGAATTCCGTGGCCTGAGCCGGAAATCTGCGCAGGTCACCGACAAACCTCTGCCGATGGCCTTGACCTTCTGCCGCCAGCAAGCCAACCCTTGGGGTGAAGCACGTGAGCAAAAAGCGCGCGTGCGCCGGAGAATGGCGATGGCAAAGGACTACATCCGCTACGATCTGCTCGCCCAGGAGGCGTTGCGGGGCGTGGTGCGCAAAGTCCTCAGCACAGCCGCCCAGCAGGGCCTGCCCGGCGAACACCACTTCTACATCTCGATTGCCACCACAGTACCGGGCGTGATGCTGTCGCAGCGGCTGCGCGAGCAATACCCCGATGAGATGACCATCATCCTGCAGCACCAGTTCTGGGATCTCGACCTAACCGAGACTGAGTTCTCAGTCACGCTATCGTTCGGCGGCTCGCCGGAGCGTCTCACGGTGCCATTTGCGGCGATCAAGGGGTTCTTTGATCCCTCAGTGCAATTTGGCCTCGAGTTCGTCGTCGGCGACGAGGCGCGCGCGGTGACTGATCCAGATGCCGGAGACGCCCCGCCAGCGGTCCAGCCCTCGCCCCCGGCTGGTCCGGACGCCAGCAATGATTCCGATGCGGACTCAGAAGCGGCGCAAGCCAGCAACGGCAAAACTTCTGACCAAGACCCCGACACTGCCGACGACGCTGAAGGCGACGGCGCAACCGTGGTGTCGCTCGACGCTTTCCGCCGCAAGGGCTGAACGCCGCGATCGCATCAATGGCGTGCCCACACGTGCCGGGGGCCTGCTTTCGACCCGGCTTAGACGATCACAGGACATGACATGAGCAAGACACGCACCGAATCCGACACATTCGGTCCCATCGATGTGGCTGCGGACCGCTACTGGGGCGCGCAGGCCCAGAGGTCGTTGGGCAATTTCAAGATTGGCTGGGAGACCCAACCACAACCCATCGTGCGTGCGCTGGGCATCGTCAAGCAGGCTGCCGCAGAAACCAATATGGCCATGGGCAAGCTCGACGCAGATCTCGGCAAGGTGATCATCCAGGCCGCGGGCGAAGTCGTCGAGGGGAAGCTTGACGATCATTTCCCGCTGGTGGTGTGGCAGACCGGCTCGGGCACGCAGTCCAACATGAATGCCAATGAGGTGATTTCAAACCGGGCGATCGAATTGCTTGGCGGCGAAATGGGTTCAAAGACGCCGATCCACCCGAATGACCATTGCAACATGTCGCAATCGTCCAATGACACCTTCCCCACGGCCATGCACATCGCCTGTGCCGAGGAAGTGGTGCACCGGCTGCTGCCCGCGCTGCAGTATCTGCGCAATGCGCTGAACGACAAGGCTGAGGCCTGGAAGGACATCATCAAGATCGGCCGCACCCACACCCAGGACGCAACGCCGCTAACACTGGGACAGGAGTTCTCCGGCTACACCCAGCAGCTGACCAATGGCATCGCGCGCATCGAGAACACACTGCCGGCCCTTATGGAACTGGCCCAGGGCGGTACCGCAGTGGGCACTGGACTTGCCTCACCAAAGGGCTTTGCCGAAATGGTTGCCGACAAGATCGCCCAGATCACCGGCTTGCCCTTCACCTCGGCGCCGAACAAGTTCGAAGCACTGGCCGCCCATGACGCCATGGTCTTCACCCATGGCTCGATCCACACGGTCGCCATGTCGTGCTTCAAGATCGCCAATGACATTCGATTCCTTGGATCCGGTCCGCGCGCTGGGCTTGGCGAACTCGCCCTGCCGGAAAACGAGCCGGGCTCATCCATCATGCCGGGCAAGGTCAATCCCACCCAGTGTGAGGCGCTGACCCAGGTTTGCGCCCATGTGCACGGCAACAATGCCGCGATTGCCTTTGCCGGTAGCCAGGGTCATTTCGAGCTCAATGTCTTCAACCCGATGATGGCGTATAACTTCCTGCAGTCGGTCCGGCTGCTGGCGGATGCTGCGGTGTCCTTCACGGACAACTGCGTTGTCGGCATCGAGCCACGGCTCGAAAATATCGAAGAGGGTCTCCGCAATTCGCTGATGCTGGTGACACCACTCAAGGAAAAGTACGGCTACGATCTCGCCGCCAAGGTCGCCAAGACCGCACACAAGAACGGCACCACCCTTAAGGAAGAAGCTCTGGCGCTCGGCATCTCCGAGGAGGATTTCGACGCCATTGTCGTGCCTTCCAAGATGATCGGACCGAGTTGAGGCCGTTATCGATGGCCGAGATCATCAATCTGCGTCAGGCACGCAAAGCAAGGGCCCGCACCGAGCGTGAAAATCAGGCTGAACGGAATCGCCAGAAGCATGGCGAAGCCAAATCTGCAAAATCGCTGCGCAAGCGGAAGGCCGAGAAGATATCGGCCGGTCTCACAGCGCACCGCCGCGACAAGCCACACACCGAACCTCCGAAGTCGTAGCCGTTTGCAATGCTGCGCAAGCGTTCCCTGTCGCTGTCGGGCCACCGCACCAGCATCGCGCTAGAACCGGAATTCTGGCAGGCAATGGAGGACATCGCAAAGTCCCGCGAGCTAAGCCTCAGTGCTCTGATTGCTGATATCGACCGGGGTCGTCCAGACAATGCCGGGCTTGCCCAGGCACTCAGGGTTTATGCACTCAACTGGTATCGAAGCGAACAACATCCTCGGGCAAAGCTTGAGGACTCCTAGAATCGCGACCTCGGATCCCGAGCAAAGCTGGCCGTAGTCGTTCAGACTCGGGTCTATCCCCCGGCGGGATCAACCCCCTGCAGTTCGAAAGGCGAGCGGGCGGGTGCCGGTGGTGGTGCCGATACAGCACCCGGCGGAGGACCGACGTTCTGCGGCTGAGGCAACGGCGGTGGTGCAGCCTGCTGAAGCTGTAGCTGCTGCAATCGCGCAGCCTCCTGAGCGGCCCGGAGCCGTTCCTGCTCGGCGCGTTCGGCGTCTTCGCGTGCTCGGATTTCCGCCTGGCGAGCAGCTTCTCGGGCACGAATCTCGGCTTGCCGGGCCGCTTCGCGTGCAGCCCTCTGCCGGGCGCGCTCAGCCTCTTCTTCCTCACGCTGACGGCGCGCCTCCTCGGCGACCTGCCGGCGGAAATGGATCAGCTCACGATCCATCCGCCCACGCTCATGCAAAGCCGCCTGCTGGCGCTCAATACGCTCCACCTCGCGTTCAAAGGCACGGATCGTCAGATAGCCGATCAGAGGCTGCGCATCGATCTGCCGCTGCGGCGCGCGGAACGGCCCATCGAAGGACATACCAAACTCGCGGACCTTCTCGGGAGCGTCTTCGTCGGGGCTGGCACGCACCGTCCAATTGGATTGCAGGGTGCGCGCGGTCAGATCGGCCGTTCCACTGGCAAGGAAGGTCAGCGGTGCGGCATCGATCGACAGCCGGTTGACCCGCACCACACCGCCGGCAATGGAAAACGGCAGTTCGATTGTTGCGATTTCCGAACTGCCCTGATCCAGGTAGGCGGCAAGGACGGGCGTGATTGCAGCCTCATCCAGTTCCATGCCTTCATCCGCGGCAGCTACGATACGGTCGAGCGCCACACTTGTGATGCCGCGCAGGCTGGCATCAGCAAGGGTTATGGCACCACCGCCGCTTGATTGGGCAACGAGTCCTTCATAGCTCCGTGCCGCACTCTCGAAACTCGCGCTGAGCGAGAATCCCCCTTCACCGACCGGACGGCCGCCACGCTCCCAGACGAAGTCGGCAAGTTGGGCATCCTCCAGACTGAGCCGACCGGACAGTGTTGTCTCGCCATCGACAAGCCCCAGGTCCACGGCCCCGGAGACCGAGCCGCCAAATGCCTCGCCCGAGAACTCCGAAATGCGCACTGCATCGGATTCGAGTTCAGCCGTAATCGCCGCATCACGCAGCGACACATCATCCATCACATCAAGTTGGTTTGCGCTCACCGTTGCTCGGACCTCGAGCCCATCGGCCAACCGCCAATCCACGACGCCCTCGGGATAGGCTGCCCTGCCGGCCAGCGCTCGGGCAAACTCAGACGCCTGCTGGCCAAATGCACGCTCGCCAAGCCAAGCGAGAGACAGCCGATCTGCATCCAGTGTCAGGGAAAGGCGCGCGGCTCCGCCTGCCCTGGGATCGAATATCCCATCGCCGCTAATCTGGTTACCGCTGATGTCGGCTTGAAGCGCACGCAGAGCATAGGGCGGCAGGCCATCGATACGCCCAGCCGCACTGACTGGCTGCTCCAGACCGGAAGCCCAGTCACCTAACACCACCTGCACAAGCGCCGGTGGGAGGCTGTCGACTTCGGCGACGAGATCAAGTCCTGCGCCATCCGAACCCGCGCCGGGGAACCAGATCCCGCCCTTGAGCTGAAACGTGGCCTCGCCCTGACCTGCGGAGAGGTCGGTTTCAATCCGTTGTTTGGGCGTACCGTTCAAAACGAGGCTCAACGTCGCCTGCTCATCACCGTCCACGGGCAGCTCAGGGATTGCGCCATCGGCGAGCCCGGCCTGACGCAGCATGGTCACGGCGCGCGGAGCAGCCGCCTCGAGTTCGATGTCAAGCGGCACATCGCGCCACCGTGCAATGTCGGATCCGAGCGTGCCATTGATCGAAACCTGCGTCGGGCCAATCCGGCCGGACGTTTCAACCTTGTATCGCGCATCCTCATCCGAGTCGGGCGTCAATCCGCCGGTGAGGTCGAGCGGCGCAAAAAGAGCCGGAGCCGCGGCCATCCGGTCCGCCAGAGGCTCCTGCCCGAAGACCCGCAGAAGCTCCGCAAGCCCATCAACCCGATCCGCCCGCACTTCGAGAGCGAGCGCGCCGTCTTCATCACCACTGCGTGCACTGATTTGAGCCCCGGCGAGGTCGTCAACCGATGCCTCCTCAAGTTCCAAGCGTCCATCAACGATGCCAGCACGAACGCGCATGCCGCCAGCGATGAAGTTCTCGGACAGAATACGGTCAACGCCGAGATTGAGCTTGAGGCCACGGCCTGCCAGCAAACCCTGACCGCTATCGAGAGCCCGGCGGGGCTGGTTGGCCTGACCCAGCCGGTCCGCCAGCGCCCGCAAAGCACCGAGCTGAAGCTGGTCGGCCTGCAGCGCCACTTCCGCCGGTGCATCGGCCCGCGAGCTGATCGAACCGGTCACTCGGCTCTCGTCGAGAGTGGCAGCAATATCTGTGATGTCGAGCGCATCGCGCCCCATCGTAATGGCGCCCTCGGCCGAAAGAGCACCGGTTATCCAGGCATTGCGAGCCCGCTCGCCTGGAAACAGCCAGTCGGCCAAGACCCTAGGCCGTTGCGAGTCGATTGCAAACGAACCAACCAGCCGCCCCTCACCCTCAGCACCGGACTGCGCGTCCACATCGCCGCTTAGGCGGACCGCGCTCTCACCCGGCAGCAGCGCACGAATTTCCTCCGCCCGCCAGCGGCCCGGTTGCTCGGTTTCTGTCGCTTCGCCCGCATTCTCGATCAACGGTCCGCTATAGCCGAACCGCGCCCGGACATTCTCGACAATATTGCCGCCAATAATCGCCCGCCCGATTGTCGTTTCCACCCGCCCTGGGAAAGGCAGCGCCACACTGGCCAGCTTACCCAGAAGCCCGAACAGTGACCGATCATCATTTGGGCCCGTGGACAGACTATCGATCAGCCGATCGAAATCCGCTTGCTGGGCGCCAAGGTCGAGATCTATCCCCGGGGTCAGGCCAAACCGCACGGTGCCACGGCCTTCAAGTGCAACCCGCGCCGCGGGATCACCCAGCTCCGCCACCATGTCGCTGAACTCAGCCCCATTGCCATCGGCACGGGTCTCAGTCCGGATGATAAAGGGCAATGCATCTTCACCATCGGCAACGATGCGCTCGAACCTGCTCTGACCGAGAAAGCTCAACCGGTTGTCACGGGTGGCCATCACGAGCCCGTCAAAATCCGCGGCAACTGGCCGGCCGCGCGCCGCCAGAACGAGTTGTGCGCGCATCTGGCCACCAGCATTTTCAGGCTGGCTGCCGCCGCGATTCCATCGACCGGTATTGAGGGTCAAGTCGTAGGTCTGACCGCGCCGGTCCAGCGCCCCGTCAAACCGGAACGGGCCCCGGAGGCTCTCGAACCCTCCCGTCAATACCGGCAGACCTAGCAGGATCGGGAACTCACCACCGGGTTGATCAACGATGACGACGCCGCGCCTGATTTCCAACGCCGCCAATGAAACCCGTTCGGCATCGATCCCCAGTCCGGCGATAGGATTGTAGGACAACGCACCATCGTTGCTGACGGCAATATGGATCCGTGGGGCCGTGATAGTGAGCTGGTCAATCTGGACGTCGCCCTGGATCAGCGGCGTTAGACCGACCCGCATTTGGATACGCTCGGCCTGAAACCCGCTCTCACCGATCTTGATGCTGCGTGCGTCCACGACAGGGCTTGGCAACAACCGGATCGACAGATCACCGTCGATCGTCACAGGCACGCCCAAAGCCGCACTGGCCCTGTTCTCCACAGTGCCGCGAAACGTCCCCCAATCCACGAAAAACGGAACGACGAGCGCCGCAACCAGAGTCAGCGCAACCGC
>JBCDCP010000087.1:0-12715 GCA_039181495.1 Pseudomonadota bacterium
CCAACCCGGTGATATTCCTGGAAAACGAAATTCTCTACGGCCACAGTTTCCCCGTGCCACGCGTCGATGATCACATCGTCCCAATTGGACGGGCCAAGGTCGTTCGTGCAGGCGATGCGGCAACCATCGTATCCTTCAGCATCGGTATGACCTACGCCATGAAGGCCGCTGAAGCGCTCGCTGCGGACGGCATTCAGGTCGAAGTGATTGATCTGCGGACGATCCGGCCCATGGACACCGCTACTGTCGTTGAGTCAGTAAAGAAAACCGGGCGCCTGGTAACGGTTGAAGAGGGCTGGCCGCAGCATGGCGTTGCTGCCGAGGTTGGCATCCGCATCGTCGAGGGCGCATTCGACTACCTCGACGCACCACCCGTCCGGGTGTGTGGCAAGGATGTTCCGATGCCCTATGCGGCCAATCTTGAGAAGCTTGCTTTGCCGTCTGTCGAAGAGGTCATCGCGGCCGTTAAATCGGTTATGTATGTCAGCTGAACTGGAAGAGGAAGCCTTACGCTAGGGACGCAAAACGATGGATTTGCCCTTTTCCGGCGGTGGCATGCTGGTGCTCGTCGCCCTGCTGCTCGGGGCACTGGCGTTGCTTTCGGTGTTTCGGCTTCTGGGCGTGAGCCGCCCCCGGGCCGGCGAAAGCGAGGCCGATCAGGTCGTGCGGACGGAAAGGGCAGAGCTGGAGCGCGCTCGAATAGGGTTCATCGCTTTGGCCATCGTCCTGGTGCTGGCCTGCGCGTCCGTCTTCTACGTGCTGAACAAGTTCTTATGAGGGCCGAGCGGCCCGGATCGTGCCGGGAAAAGGCTGCCCGGGCACCCAGTAGGGAAACGACACGATGCCGATCAATATCCTGATGCCCGCGCTCTCGCCGACCATGGAGGAGGGCAACCTCGCGAAATGGCTGGTCAAGGAGGGCGACAGCGTATCTTCCGGAGACGTTATTGCCGAGATCGAGACCGACAAGGCGACCATGGAAGTCGAGTCGATCGACGAGGGTACGGTCGGCAAGATTTTCGTTGCTGAAGGCACCGAAGGCGTCAAGGTCAACGAACTGATCGCGGTACTGTTGGAGGACGGCGAAGACGCGAGCGCGATATCGGATGCGCCTGCCGCGCTGGCACCCAGCGCACCGCCGGCTGCGGAAGCGCCCGCAGCGGCACCAGCTCCAACTTCCGCCGCACCAGCACCGGCAACGAATGGGGCTGCGGCCCCGGCACCTGCACCCGAGCCATCATCGGGAGCCCGAGTCTTTGCTTCACCGCTTGCCCGTCGCATCGCCAAGGATGCCGGCATCGACATTGGTTCGGTCGCCGGATCAGGCCCGCATGGGCGCATCATCAAACGCGACGTTGATGCTGCGATTGCAGGCGGCACGGGCAAGCCCGCAGGCGCCCCTGCTGCGGTTCCAGCGGCAGCACCTGCCACCGCGGCCCCCGCGCCAAGCATGTCCGACGAGCAGATCATGAAGCTGTTCGAAGAGGGCACCTACGAGATCATCGAGCATGACGGCATGCGCAAGACGATTGCCCGCCGTCTCACCGAAGCCAAATCAACGATCCCGCATTTCTACCTGACCGTTGATTGCGAACTCGACGCTCTGCTGGCCCTGCGGGCGCAGATCAACGGGGCTGCCCCGACGGTTGATGAAAAACCGGCCTACAAGGTCTCGGTCAACGACATGGTCATCAAGGGACTCGCCAAGGCATTGCGCGCCGTGCCCGAAGCGAATGCCACCTGGACCGACTCCGGAATGCTGATGCACTCCAAGGTCGATGTTGGCGTTGCCGTGGCCATTCCCGGCGGTCTGATTACGCCGGTGATCCGGGACGCTGATCTCAAGCCGTTATCGGTCATGTCCAACGAAATGAAGGACTACGCCAAACGCGCTCGCGACCGGAAACTGCTGCCGCATGAGTACCAGGGTGGGACCAGCGCTGTATCCAACCTGGGCATGTTCGGCATCAAGGACTTCTCGGCCGTGATCAATCCGCCGCATGCGACGATTCTTGCAGTGGGAGCGGGCCAGCAGCGGCCGGTTGTCAAGGATGGTGCAGTGGCAACAGCAACGATCATGTCCGTGACACTGTCAACCGACCATCGCGCCGTCGATGGTGCGCTGGGCGCTGAGCTACTCGCGGCATTCAAAGGCTATATTGAAAGCCCCATGGGGCTGATCGTGTGATGGACGGCGCGAATGCTGCAATGGCTGGTCAGTGTCTCAGAGAAACTTATCGGGCAGGCCCGGTTATTCGTTATCGTTCTGCTCGCCGCGGTTCTGTTTACGCTCTGGTCCGTGTTCAATTCGCTTTGGAGCGGTTCGCGTTATGCCTCGGAACTCTATTACCAAGCAAAGCTGAGCGCGTGCCTCGATACATCGAGAACCGTCGCTGCCATGGCGGCGGCGACCACACCGCAGGAACTCAACCAACACATTCCGCGCTTCGAGCAACTATATTTCGGAGAACTCATCCTGTTCGAAGACCAAAGTTTGGAATTCTCCATGATCGCGTTTCGGGACGCGATTGGCCAGCTGGCACGTATGGACGACCCGGACAAGACGTGGTCGCAGGCCACGGCCGAAGTCAATTTGCAGAACCTTGCGGTTCGCGTTTCGCATGCCTGTCATGACAACATCCAACCCACTTTCTGGTCGCAGATTTGGGCGTCCTCCTGGAACCGGCAGAAGACGTTCGACTCTCCAGCTGAATATGAGAATGAGTAGGGCGAGGAGTCCGTTTGAGGCGGCGAAATTGGTGCCATCTGAACGGTGCTAGCATCACCTTCTGACAGGAAGGGATGCAAGAGAGGCAGAACATGTCGCACACACCGCACGAACTCGCCGAAGAATTCCCCGATCAGGTTGACCGGATCCATGAGCTGAAGACCTCGAACGCACATTTCGCCAAGCTGTTTGATGACTATCACGAGATAAACCGGGCCATTCACCGTGCCGAAACCGATATCGAGCCGACTGACGACTTTCACCTTGAGGACATGAAGAAGCATCGCCTGGCCTTGAAGGACGAAATTGCGGCGATGCTGAATGGGGCATAACGGCCACACTGGAGCGCCATGACGATCAAAATCCGCCCGGCACACCCGTCTGATGCCTCCGATATGGCCGTTCTGGTCGATATCGCGGGCCATGGGCTAGCAGCATTTTTCTGGGGGCGATCCCGCAGTGAAACCGATCCCGATTCCGTGCTCGAGGTCGGGCGATCCCGTGCATTGCGCGACGAAGGATCTTTTTCCTGGCGCAACGCATTCATGGCCGAATTGGATGATCGGGTGGCTGGAATGCTGACGGGGTATCGTCAGCCCGACAAGATGGACGATGACGACCTGGACGAGCTCGATCCCTTGATAAGGCCCCTGGTCGAACTGGAATCGATGGCGCCCTCGACCTGGTACGTGAATGTGTTGGCGACGCACGCCGAGTTCCGAGGGCAGGGGATTGGCTCCGCGCTGATGACAAAGGCCGAAGACCTCGCGCGCGCTGAGGGTACGTCCGGTCTTTCGGTCATCGTCGAGGACAGCAACACAGGCGCGCGTCGCCTGTATGAGAGACATGGTTACACGTTGGAAGCCGAGCGGCCGTATGTGCCCTTTGGCGAACGTAGCCATTCGAAATTCTGGCAACTGCTGGTGAGACAATTCTGATCGGCCGCATCACACGGCCTGACTGACCAAGTGGGGTAAAATCGAATGGCAGACAGCTATGATGTGATCGTGGTGGGCGGCGGCCCCGGCGGCTATGTGACGGCGATCCGTGCTGCACAGCTCGGCATGAAGACAGCCGTGGTCGAGCGTGAACACCTCGGCGGCATTTGCCTCAACTGGGGCTGCATCCCGACCAAGGCGCTGCTGCGCTCGGCCGAAATCTACCACTACATGCAGCATGCCGGTGACTATGGTCTTTCAGCCGGGCAGGTCGGTTTTGACGCTGGTGCGGTCGTTAAACGGTCGCGCGGCGTCTCAGCCCAGCTCAATGGCGGCGTTGGGTTCCTGCTCAAGAAGAACAAGGTCGATGTGATCTGGGGCGAGGCCACGCTGACAAAGCCAGGCGAACTCAAGGTCGCCAAACCCAAGAAACCTGCGGTCGAGCCGGCCCATCCTGTGCCCAAAGGCACGCTTGGCGAGGGCACCTATTCAGCCAAACACATCATCATCGCCACCGGCGCGCGTCCCCGCGAACTGCCCGGCATTGAGCCGGATAAGAAGACCATCTGGACTTACTTCGAGGCCATGGTGCCCGACGCCATGCCGAAGTCCCTGCTGGTGATGGGTTCCGGCGCAATTGGCATCGAATTCGCGAGCTTTTTCCGCACAATGGGTGCTGAGGTCACGGTGGTTGAGCTGCTGCCGCAGATCCTTCCCGTGGAAGATGCCGAGATCGCAGCGCTGGCGCATAAGCGATTTGAGAAACAGGGCATCAAGATCCTGACCGATGCCAAGGTCGCCAAAGTCGACAAAACGGCAGCAGGCGTGACCGCGACCATCGAGTTGAAGGGCGGCAAAAGCGAGACAATATCGGCCGAGAAGCTGATTTCGGCAGTCGGCGTTGTCGGCAACATCGAAGGGCTTGGGCTCGAGGAACTCGGTGTGAAAACCGACCGCGGCTGCGTCGTCATCGATGAGTTCGGACGGACCAATGTGGCTGGTGTCTATGCAATCGGCGACGTCGCCGGGCCGCCAATGCTGGCGCACAAGGCCGAACATGAGGGGGCCGTGTGCATCGAGAAGATCGCCGGCAAGGATGTTCATGGCCTCGACAAGCTCAAGATCCCTGGCTGTACCTACTGCCACCCGCAGGTTGCCTCCGTCGGTCTCACCGAAGCAAAGGCCAAGGAAGCCGGCCATGATGTGAAGGTGGGCCGTTTTCCGTTCATGGGTAACGGTAAGGCCATTGCGCTTGGCGAGCCGGATGGTTTGATCAAGACAGTCTTCGACGCAAAAACCGGGCAATTGCTCGGTGCACATATGATCGGCGCGGAAGTCACTGAACTGATACAAGGGTATGTGATTGCCATGACGCTGGAAACGACCGAACAGGAGCTTATGCACGCGGTCTTCCCACATCCGACGCTGTCCGAAATGATGCATGAAAGCGCGCTGGACGCTTACGATCGGGCCATTCATATTTAAAAGGTCTGATCGAAGTGGCTGCGCGCACAGAGGAGCTGAATGCCATGAACGCACAATCCATACTCGTTTGGGTCATCATTGGGGTCGTCGCGGGGTTCCTCGCCAGCCTCGTGGTGGGCGGCGGCGGACTGCTGCGCTATCTGATAACAGGTGTGCTTGGCGCATTTGTTGGCGGTTTCCTGGCCAACCAGTTCAATATCAGCCTCGGGATCGGCAACGCGTTCGTGGAACAGATCATCATCGCAACGATTGGCGCGATCATCGTGGTGCTGGCCGCCAGGCTGATCGCCTGACAGGCTTCTTCCACAAAGGCATAGATGCCTTGCCATCTGCGGTATTGATCCGACCCGAACCAACCACACATCTGGCGTCATGGTCACGCTCTTAGACACGATCGAGAAGAAGCCGCTTCAGCGGCATCCGGAAAAGGCTCATCGGCCGGACAATCCCGCGCCCCGTAAGCCGGACTGGATTCGCGTGCGCGCGCCGGTCTCGCCTGTTTACCGCGAGACTCACGAGATCGTCCGTTCAAACAATCTGGTGACGGTGTGTGAGGAGGCCGGCTGCCCGAATATCGGCGAGTGCTGGTCCAAGCGGCACGCTACTTTCATGATCATGGGCGAGATCTGCACCCGTGCCTGCGCGTTTTGCAATGTGCGAACCGGGCTTCCGGACATTCTCGATGGCGGTGAGCCGAACCGGGTCGCCGATGCGGTTGCAAAGTTAGGTCTCAAGCATGTGGTGATCACATCGGTGGATCGCGACGATCTTGCCGATGGCGGCGCACAGCATTTTGCCGACGTGATCAATGCGATCCGTGCGGCCAATCCTGAGACAACCATCGAGGTCCTGACACCCGACTTCTTGCGCAAGGACGGCGCATTGGAGGTCGTGGTCGAAGCCGCACCGGATGTCTTCAACCACAATCTGGAAACCGTGCCCTCGCTGTACCTCACCGTCCGTCCCGGCGCGCGCTATTTCCATTCGCTCAGGCTGCTCGAGCGGGCCAAGGAACTCGCTCCGAATATGTTCACGAAATCGGGTCTGATGGTGGGCTTGGGTGAGACGCGCAACGAAATCCTCCAGGTCATGGACGACATGCGCGCTGCTTCAGTCGATTTCCTGACCATTGGTCAGTATCTGCAGCCAACTAAGAAGCACCATAAGCTTGACCGGTTCTGGACGCCTGACGAGTTCAAGGCGCTGGAAACCATCGCGAATTCAAAGGGCTTCCTGTTGGTCTCGGCCACGCCGCTGACGCGCTCGTCTTACCACGCTGACGAGGACTTCGCGAAATTGCGGGCTGCGCGCGAAGCATCGCTCGCCAGAGCCTGATAGCCACCGAGATGAAACGTTTTTCCACCAGCCGGCATGTGGCTCACGGGGCGTCCGATATGTTTGCTCTGGTAGCCGACGTCGAGCGGTATCCCGAATTCGTGCCGCTCTGTCAGGGGCTGCGCATCCGCAAGCGTCAGCCGATCGGCATCAAGCGATCGGATGGCGGTGAAGACCGAACTGGTGAACTTCTCATCGCCGACATGACGGTCGCCTATAAAGTGCTGCGTGAGACCTTTACCAGCGAGGTTCGGCTCGATCCGGAGGGAAACCGGATTGATGTCCGCTACATCGACGGCCCGTTTCAGTCGCTGAACAATGTGTGGCGGTTCATGCCTCAAGCCGCAGGTGGCTCGGTTGTTGATTTTTCGATTGCCTATGCATTCCGCAGCCGCACGTTCCAGGTTGTTGCTGGCGCCGTCTTCGACCGCGCGTTTCAGCGCTTCGCCGAAGCCTTTGAGGCCCGTGCAGATCGCATTTACGGTCGTGCCGCCTGATCAGGGATCTGATCGGCTGCCACTGCCAGCATCTCAAGCGCTACCTTCACGCTCTCAAGCCTGACTTGCCGTCGTCCGAGGTCTCCAAACCGCTCCTCGCGATGCGCGGTCTCCAGCCCTTGGGCTGCGCAGGCGAAGTGGACAAGACCAACGGGCTTCTGCGCACTACCGCCACCCGGGCCGGCAATGCCGGTGATCGAGACGCAGATGTCCGCAGATAAGGGCTCCCGGCCACCCTCGGCCATGGCGGATGCGACCGCCTGCGATACCGCGCCATGCTCGTTCAGCATCTCTTCGGGAACATGGGCCAGCTTCTGCTTGGCTTCGTTGGAATAGGTCACCAGCCCGCCAGTCATGGCATGAGATGAACCGGCAATCTCGGTCAACGTACCGGCCACCAGACCGCCGGTGCAGGATTCAACGGTACCGATCATCACGCTCTTGGCGGCACATGCTTCGAGAATGCCCGCTGCGAGCGCTTGCAGTGCCTCTGGCGTCACGGTCACGTCCCGTCTCCTGATGGTGCCGGTACAGCAATCGTTGCGGTTGCGTAGGCCGCAATCCCTTCACTACGTCCTGTAAAACCGAGCCGCTCGGTGGTGGTGGCTTTGACCGAAACACGATTGACTGTGATGCCGAGCAGACTAGCGATCCGCTCTCGCATGGCATCGCGGTGCGGACCAATTTTCGGGCGTTCGCAGGCAAAGGTCAGATCAACGAAACGGATCTCGCCATTATGCTCAGCCACCAGACGGACCGCTTCTTTCAGGAAGATCGCTGAGTCCGCACCCTTCCATTTTGCATCCGATGGCGGGAAATGGCTGCCAATGTCCCCGGCAGCGAGTCCACCCAATAGCGCATCGGTAATCGCATGTAGGCCAACATCGGCGTCAGAATGCCCGGTAAGCGTCTTATCATGGGCGATCTGAATACCGCCAAGTGCGATCTCTGAGCCCGACTCGAGACGGTGGACGTCAAAACCCTGCCCAACACGCGTCTCCATAGTCGTTGCCTCCAACAGATTGCGCTCGGCTGCTGCAAAATCCGAGTCATAGGTCAGCTTGCTATTCTCACGATCGCCATCAACAAGCCTGACTGTGAGGTCTGCGCGCGTGGCGATTGCCGCATCGTCGGTCAGCTCCGTGGCGTCATCATCGATCGCTGAGAGATGCGCTGCATGAATGGCACCAAGGCGAAAGACCTGTGGAGTCTGCACGGCGAATGTGTTGCCTCGATCCACGTCTCCGTCAATCATGCCCGACGACAAACTGCGTTTCAGGGTGTCGGTGCTGGGAAGTGCCGGAACAGCACCATCCGCACCATTCAACGCCGAAGCAAGCCGATTGATCAGGGCCGGCGAGATGAATGGCCGTGCTGCATCGTGGATGAATACAAGAGTATCCGGTTCGACCGATTCCGAATGGAGACTGTCGAGGCCGCAAGAGACGCTTTCCTGTCGTGACGCGCCGCCGTGAACAGGAGGTAAGACACGTTCTATTGCGTCATCGTCAATCTCGGTCAGGACTCGAGCGAATTCGGCCTCATCATCAGGATGAATGACCGGCAGCACACGCATGTGTGGCCCTGCGGCCAGCAACGCCTCAATACTGCGGGCTAAGACCGTTTTTTCGCCCAGCTTCCGGTATTGCTTGGCCGGCGCTGTTCCGGTTGGAGCTGCAGCCCGGGTACCGCGCCCTGCCGCAACAAGCAATCCGATCCATCTTGGTTCAGACGATTCCGTCATCGGCCTGCGTCTTGTTCGCAGCTAGGAGCTCTAAAATCATGGATGGACACGCTTTTTTTGTCCCAGCGTAGGGGAATGTCGCTTGCATTGCCTGCAAAGTGTGCGGTAGTCAAAAATGCACAGTAATTATGCATCAGACTTTTTGGACTCGTTTCGGAGACGCGTTTTAGAGCATGGCGGACCAACTGCAAGCAAGCCGTTCCGACGGCGTTGAACGCTGCCAGTCAGCGCTGAAGCAGCCACCGTCGGCTCCGTCCATTGCTGGCAGTGCGATCCGCTATCGCAATCCGGTTCTACTCGCTCCCATGTCAGGTGTCACTGATGCACCATTCCGTAATCTCGCGTTCAAGTTCGGGGCAGGGGCTGTCATCTCGGAAATGGTCGCCAGCCGCGGGCTTTGCACCGGCCAGGCCGAGATGGTGCTAAAGGCAAGTAACGCCGGGATCAGGCCGAATATCGTTCAGTTGGCAGGTCGCGAGCCGGAGTGGATGGCTGAAGCAACGCGCATCGTGATTGATGCCGGTGCTGATGTTGTCGATATCAATATGGGTTGTCCGGCCCGGAAAGTGACGAGTGGTTACTCGGGATCGGCGCTGATGCGTGAACCCGATCTTGCACGTCGGCTGATCGAAGCGACTGTATGCGCGGCGCAGAAGCATAATGTGCCGGTGACGCTCAAGATGCGGCTTGGCTGGGATGACGATACCCGAAATGCCGCTGACGTGGCACGCATGGCAGCCGACTGCGGTGTCGAATTGTTCACGGTTCATGGCAGGACACGCTGCCAGTTCTACAAAGGCGTCGCCGATTGGCCTGCGGTCGCCGAGGTGGTGGACGCGGTCACGCAACCAGTCGTCGTGAACGGCGACATCGGCGATATTGCATCGGCGCGGATGGCGTTGGAGCAATCCGGAGCATCAGCGATCATGGTCGGTCGGGCCGCTTACGGAAAGCCATGGCTCGCCGGCGCGCTGTCAACTGCGCTTGAAACTGGGGCGGACATTCTAGTCGAGCCGTCGGCTGCACAGCGCTTAGACATAGCCCGAGCGCACCTTGAGGCGTTGCTTAGCCATTACGGCATTCATCTCGGTTTGCGCTCAGCGCGAAAACACCTGGCCTGGTATCTTGATCCTTTGGCCGGTCGTTCGCCCTGGATTGGCGCCATGCGACAGGACATCGTGCGCTGTGACGATCCCGACCGTGTGATGGGTTGCCTAGCCCAAATCGGTCAAAGGCTCGCTGATGGTGACGAAAGCCACGCTGTAACGCCAGATGCGGTCGCAGCCTGATGGCAGAGCATGCCGTAACGCACAGCACCCGGTCCAGCTTTCTAGAAGCCGTTCTTGCGTCGGTTCCGATGCCGATCCTGGTCGTGGATCCGGATAATCGGATCTGCTTTGCCAATGATGCTGCCGAAGCATTTCTGCAATTGAGCCGATCGCAGCTCTCACGTGAACAGCTGAAGGCCATTCTACCGTTTGGCAGCCCCCTGTTTGGCATGCTCGACGAAGTGCGCAGCAACGATGCAACGTTCCGCGAACACAGGCTCGATCTTTCGACACCACGCACCGGCAAGGATCTCGTCTGCGATCTCTATGCAGCGCCGCTACCAGATCGCCCAGGCGAAGTCGTCCTGCTGCTGCAGCCGCAATCGCTGGCGGACAAGTTCAACCGTCAACTCAGCCATCGCGGCGCGGCGCGCAGCGTTACCGGGCTGGCGGCTGTGCTGGCCCACGAGATCAAGAATCCGCTTTCGGGTATTCGCGGTGCAGCGCAGTTGCTCGACGGGACGGTGGCGGAGCAAGACCGTGTGTTCACCGCCCTGATCCGCGATGAGACGGACCGCATCGTCAAGCTCGTCGACCGTATGGAGGTGTTCTCCGATCAGCGCCCGATCGAACGTGAATCGGTGAACATCCATGAGGTGTTCGAGCGCGTGAAGCAGATTGCCGAGGCCGGGTTTGCCAGCCACATCCGATTTGTTGAACGTTATGACCCCTCATTGCCGGCAGTGTACGGCAATAAGGACCAGCTCATTCAGGTATTTCTCAACCTGGTCAAGAATGCCGCCGAAGCGATCGGCTCCGAGGCCAGCGGCGGTGAAATCACCATAACGAGCGCGTTTCGACCGGGGATCCGTCTATCGGTCGCCGGCAGTCGCGAGAGACTACAGCTGCCGTTAGAATTCAGCATTCAGGACAATGGGCACGGCGTGAACCCGGACCTGCTGCCCTACCTCTTTGACCCGTTCGTGACGACCAAGAGCTCAGGCACAGGCCTGGGACTAGCCCTTGTCGCCAAGCTGGTAGGCGATCATGGCGGAGTCATCGAGTGCGAGTCTGTGCCTGGTCGGACAGCTTTCACCGTTCTTCTTCCAAAATTCAGTCCCGCCGCCAGCCGACATCGGCGCGGCGGCAGTGCCACTCGTGATGAGGTGCAATCCTAAGCCATGGCCAACTCGACTATCCTTGTCGCTGATGACGATGCAGCGATCCGCACTGTGCTGAACCAGGCATTGTCGCGCGCGGGTTATCAGGTTCGCGTCACATCGAACGCGGCAACGCTGTGGCGCTGGGTTTCTGAGGGCGAAGGCGATCTTGTCATCACCGATGTCGTCATGCCCGATGAGAACGCATTCGATCTGATGCCGCGCATTCGGCGTCAGCGCGAGGGCCTGCCAATCATCGTCATGAGTGCCCAGAACACGTTCATGACCGCCATCCGAGCCTCGGAGCAGGGGGCCTACGAGTATCTGCCCAAACCATTCGATCTCAATGAGCTGATTGGCATCGTAGGCCGGGCCCTGTCCGCACCCAAGCCCAAACCCAAACCGCGCGCGGTGAATGATGACGACGCCGATGGGATGCCGCTCGTTGGCCGGTCACCGGCGATGCAGGAGATCTATCGGATTCTCGCGCGCCTGATGCAGACTGATTTGACCGTCCTGATCTCGGGCGAGTCGGGGACTGGCAAAGAGCTTGTTGCCAAGGCGCTGCACGATTTTGGCCGGCGCTCCAATGGCAGCTTTGTCGCTATCAACATGGCGGCGATCCCACGTGATCTTATCGAGGCCGAGCTTTTTGGTCACGAGAAAGGCGCATTCACCGGCGCGCAGGCCCGCAACAGCGGTCGGTTCGAGCAGGCTGAAGGTGGCACGCTTTTCCTTGATGAGATCGGCGACATGCCGATGGAAGCACAGACACGGTTGCTGCGCGTGTTACAGCAGGGCGAATACACAACCGTCGGCGGACGCGTACCGATCAAGACCGACGTGCGGATCATCGCCGCCACCAACAAGGACGTGCGGCAACTTATTCAGCAGGGCATGTTCCGGGAGGACCTGTATTATCGTCTCAATGTCGTGCCGCTGCGAATTCCGCCATTGCGCGAACGGCGCGAGGACATCCCGGATCTGGTTCGGCATTTCTTCAAGCTGGTCGCGGGCGAAGGCTTGCCGCTCAAACAAATCGACGGGCCAGCCCTTGAACTGCTGAGCCAGCACAACTGGCAGGGCAATGTCCGTGAGGTCGAGAATCTCGTGCGTCGCCTGGCGGCGCTGTATCCGCAGGAGATAATCTCAGCCCAGATCATTGAGAGCGAGTTGAGCGAGCCTGTCAGTGGGCAGGCCGTTGGGCCCGCCGACCTGTCGCCTGATGATCTGCCAGGAGCTGTAGAAGCCTATCTGGCAGCCTATTTTCGGGAACATAAGGACCGGCTCCCGCCGCCGGGCCTGTATCATCGCGTGCTGCGCATGGTTGAGCCGCCGTTGATCGGCGTCGCCTTGGCGGCGACCCACGGCAATCAGATCCGCGCAGCGGAACTGCTTGGCGTCAACCGAAACACTCTGCGCAAGAAGATACGCGAACTGGAAATTCCTGTGATGCGTGGAACGAAATGATGATTCCTCGCCACACCTGTGCCATAATCGCAACAAAAGACGGCAGCCTCATGCCCTAAGCGCTTTGACTGGAAAGCCTGGTCTTGCTCG
>JBCDCP010000088.1:0-12389 GCA_039181495.1 Pseudomonadota bacterium
GGCATCAATGACGAGAATCCACTCCCCGTTTGCGCGATCGCTGGCCATATTGTGGAGGGCACCAAATCCGGGCATGCCCTCGACAGTAAAGACATCGACACCGCGCTCCCGTGCGATCCGGGCGGTCTCATCAGTGGAACCGTTGTCCAGAACGATGATCTCGTCACAAAAGGAGAGCGCCTCCAGGCAGGAATCGATGTTCTCCGCCTCATTCTTTGCCAGCACGGTCGCCGATAGTTTGGGTGCGGACTGGGTCGGCATTGCAGACAGCTAGCGCTTGCGCGCTCCTGCAGCCTCGGCGAGCACAACCGGCGGCTTGGTCGGTTCGACCTGCATTTTTTCCACCGTGCGGCTCGTACTCACACCGGCGATCATCGGGATGAGTTGAACGCGACCGCCACGTGCGGTCACGACGTCGGCGCCGACCACCTCCTGGTTCTCGTAATCCTCGCCCTTAAAGAGGATGTCCGGCTGGATTGCGGCAATCAGATCGTGCGGCGTCTCTTCGGCAAAAACGATCACAATGTCGGTGTGATCGAGGCAAGCGAGCACCCGGGCACGCGTCATCTCATTCTGAATCGGACGCCCCGACCCTTTCAGCCGATGGACGGACGTGTCCGCGTTGACACCGACGACCAGAACATCGCAGGCCCTCTTTGCCTGTTCCAGCGAGTAGAGGTGCCCTTCGTGGAGCAGATCGAAGCACCCATTGGTGAAACCGATCACCTTTCCACTGTCGCGTGACCCCTCAACGATCGCCTTGGCTTCTTCAAGCGCCAACGGGCGATGCGGCGCGTCGATACCGAGCTGATGACGCAACTCATATGGCGACACGGTACTCGTGCCGGCCTTTCCAACGGCGATTCCGGCCGCGGTATTGCCAAGGGCCACGGCATCTTTGAGCTCAAGGCCGGCGGCAAGACCCGCCGCAAGTGTTGCAATCACGGTATCCCCTGCACCGGATACGTCATAAACAGAGCGAGCTTCGGCGCGGAAATGCATCGGTGCCCCATCGCGTGGCGCAAGCGTCATCCCCGCTTCTCCACGGGTCAGCAGGATGGCGCCGAGATCATGGCTGTCGAGGAGGGTCCTGCACGCCTTCTCGGCGGCACCATCATCGCCGGCAGACAGGCCGGTAACCGTCTCAAGCTCGCGCAGATTTGGGCTGATCAGATCTGCGCCGGCATAGACGTTGAGGTCGCGGTTATTGGGATCCACCAGAACCGCCTTTCCCGCTTGTTTTGCAGCAGCGATGATCGCTGCGCTGACACCGGCACCAAGAACACCTTTGGCATAATCGGAGAGCAGCACGACATGGACGTGCGGAATTGCGTCCTTCGCCGCCGCCACCATGGCCTCCCGCATCTCTGTTGAAGCGTCCTGCGGTGTCTCCTCATCAAGGCGCATCATCTGCTGAGACTGCGCAACGATGCGGGTCTTCACTGTGGTTTTTCGCGTGTTATCGCGGATAATCCGAGCCGTGAGCCGGCCGGTTTCTGCGCAAAGCACCTCAAGCCGGTCCGCATTGGCGTCGTTTCCGGCAAGTCCGACGAGGTGAACGTCGGCGCCGTAACTGATCAGGTTAGTGGCCACATTGCCGGCACCGCCAAGCATGGCGCGTTCATCTTCTTTGCGGACGACGGGAACCGGCGCCTCGGGAGACACCCGCTGCACACTCCCATAAATGAAGCGATCAAGAATAAGATCACCGACCACGAGCACGCGTGCGGCTCCGAACCGATCAATGGCGGCCGCCAGAATGTCGGCGTTTTCGGGTCGTTCCATACAGGCGGTCTCGCTTCGCTGCGGGGTATTGTTCGCCCCTAACGCAGTTTCGGCGGTTTATGCGCCGCGAAGCGGCTTCGGGCAAGTCCAGTTGCCGGAAACGGTAAAACCAGCTACGCCAGCCGGTCAGGCGGTGGCCCTGGGCCGCGATGCCGAAGAACCCTCGATCGACTGTGACGGCTGATGCGTCTTCTGCTAGTCAAGCTATCATCCCTGGGCGACGTGGCTCATACCATGTACGCGCTCAGCGACGCCATGACGGCAATACCAGGTATCGAGATCGATTGGCTGGTTGAAGAGGCCTTCGTCGATCTGGCCGGCCTCCACCCTGCCGTCAGCGAGGTCATTCCGGTCCGGCTGCGCGCGATCCGCAAGGGCAACGGGCGCCTTTCGGGCATGATCGGCCACGGTCGCGAATTAAAGGCACGACTGCGCCAGAGACGATATGATGTGGTGATTGATGCGCAAGGGTTGCTCAAAAGCGCCATGCTGGCCCGGCTCGCCGGGCGGCCCGTGGCAGGGCCGGACAGTGCCAGCGCGCGAGAAACTGCGGCCAGCATCTTCTATCGGCACCGGATAAACAGTCCTCTGCAGCAGCATGCCGCAACGCGGACACGAAAATTGTTCGCCGACGCGCTCGGATACCGAATCGCTTCACTGCAAATCCGCGCTGGTCTGCCGGTCGAACGCCTTCGCGCGGAAGGCGAAGCGCGATTGCGAGCCATGGGCCTTTCCGGTCCGCGGCTGTTTGCCGTGCACGGCTCAGCCTGGCCAACCAAGACCTGGTCGGAAGATCGGTGGAAGGCCGTGATCGCATATGCGGTGGAAAACGGATTCAATGTGGTGCTGCCCGCGGGCAATGATGCTGAACGGATTGTCGCCGAGAGGATCGCAGACAGGCAGTCACACGCACTGGTACTACCCAAGATGGATTTGGCGGAACTGTTGCCATTGATTGCAGCATGCGATGCCGTGGCAGGCGTCGATTCCGGATTGACCCACATCGCCGAAGCGCTCGGTCTGCCAGGCGCGATGTTGATGGGACCCACCGATCCCATCCGGACCGGCCCGCTCGGCAATGGCGTGGCTACGGTGATGTCCAGTCACGACAATGCGCCCTGTTACCGCCGCGAGGCACCGGAAAGCCCGACGGGGCGGTGCTGCATGGAGGACGTTGCGATCGAAGCCGTGACCGATGCGCTGGCACCTTTGCTCGCGGCCCAATCACCACGCCAGGCTTCAGCGCGTTAGGATCCGGGCTGATGGGAAAGATCATCGTCACCGGCGCGGCCGGCTTCATTGGCTCGAACCTGATAGGTAGTCTGAACGCCCGAGGGTATGACGACATCGTTGCTGTCGACGATCTCACTGACGGCCACAAATTCGTCAATCTGTCCGGGCTAGCGATCACTGACTATCTGGACAAGGACGAGTTCCGGAGACTCATTGATGATCGGTCTTCAGCGCCGTTCGGCAACGTAGACGCCGTTTTCCATCAGGGCGCCTGTTCGGTCACCACCGAATGGGACGGCAAATACATGATGGATATCAACTACACTTATTCAAAGTTGCTGCTGGCCTGGTGCACGCAGCACGACATTCCATTCATCTATGCCTCATCGGCGGCGGTCTATGGCGAGACGGATAGCTTCACCGAGCAGGTCGAGGATGAGGGTCCGGTCAATGTCTATGGCTATTCCAAATGGCTGTTCGACCAGTATGTGCGGGCAAACAGCGATAAGTTCTCCCAGCAGGTCGCCGGCCTTCGCTACTTCAACGTCTATGGCCCAAATGAACAGCATAAGGGATCGATGGCGAGCGTCGCTTTTCATCTTGACCGTCAGCTGGCCGATGGCGACAGCGTCAGGCTGTTTGAGGGCTCACATGGATATGCTGACGGCGAACAGCGGCGCGATTTCATTTATGTGGGCGATGCAGTTGCCGTGAATTTCTGGCTTTTGGAGAACCCGCAGGTTTCGGGGGTTTTCAATTGTGGCACGGGGCGAAGCCAGACCTTTAACGATGTCGCCAATGCCGTGACCGGCTGGCATGGCCGGGGCGACATCACTTATGTACCCTTCCCGGAACACCTCAAGGGCGCCTATCAGGCGTTCACCCAAGCCAATCTCGACAATTTGAGGGCAGCGGGCTGTGAGGTGGAATTCAGGATGGTCGAAGACGGTGTTCGCGACTATCTGGATGTCTTGCACAAGGCCAACCGGTAGGTCGCAGCGTTAGACTGATGGCTTCATGAAGCGCGTTTTGGTGGTTGGGCCGGCATGGGTCGGCGATATGGTCATGGCGCAGTCGCTGTTCAAACGGATCAAGCGACTTAATCCTGATTGCGTCCTGCACGTGGTGGCACCGGGCTGGTCACTGCCGCTGACCGATCGTATGGCTGAAGTGGATCAGGCGCACGCACTGGACGTCTCCCATGGCGTCTTTGGGTTCGGCGCCCGGCGCCTGCTGGGCGACGCTCTCAAACAGTATGAGTTTGACACCGCATTCATCCTGCCGCGCAGTTGGAAGTCGGCGCTGGTGCCGTACTTCGCCGGCGCATGGCAGCGTATCGGCTATCTTGGCGAATGGCGTTACGGGCTTCTGACCGACCTGCACCAAAAGCCACAGAAACCCATCGATCGTCCCAAACCGAGAACGGTCGACAGTTTTGTTGCCCTCGCTGATGCGGAAGAACCTGTGGTGCGCGAGGAAGAATGGCCTCTGCTTGAGACACGCAGTGATGCCAGATCGCTTCTGCCCGAACTCGATCTGATAGATGTCGACCCTGGCTATATAGTGTTTTGTCCCGGTGCCGAGTACGGGCCTGCCAAGCAATGGCCGTTGCCCCACTTCGCAGAACTGGGACGCCAACTTGTTTCCACCGGGCGCCAGATCTTGATTTCGGGCTCCGCGAAGGATGCTCCGGCCGCCGAGCAGATCGCCGGAGAAGTAGGCTCCGGCGCCCAATCAATAGCCGGCAAGACGAGCCTGTCACAAGCCATCGATGTGCTATCCCATGCTGGAGGCGTAGTCAGCAATGACTCAGGCCTCATGCATGTTGCTGCAGCCCTGCAGCGGCCAACAATCGCGATGTTCGGATCATCGAGTGAGCTGGTGACACCACCGCTTTCCAACACTGCGAAAACTTTGTCTCGGCAACTGCCCTGCAGACCGTGTTTTCAGCGCACCTGCCCGCTGCACCACCTCGATTGCCTCAACGGGATCACGCCTGCGGTTGCCGCCGAGGCGTTGTCCAAAGCCATGACGGTGCACTGAGCGGTCTACTGGAATTCAATCACCCGGCGATGGGTCTGAACACCCTGACCGATTTGCGTCAGAGCCCGTTTGGTCGTCTGAGCCAGAGCGGGGTGAAGCCGGCGATAATCTTCCAGATTCTTGGTGGTGGCCCGCAGGAGCGTATCGATGATCTCGTCTCCCAGGTCCGCACGGGCCACGAGATAAACGCCAAACCCCAGCGTTCTCACATCATCTTCGGTTTCATCAGGATCGCCTGCCGGAATGGCTGCAACCTGCAGGTAGGGATTGTCGCGGGTAATTTTCTCGATCGGTGAGCCTGTGATGGCAACGGGCCGAATCTCGCACTGGTTTGCAATGGCTTCGACAAGGGCGGAGGGGAACACCGCAACAATCGCCAACGCATCGATCTCGTTATCGCAAAAGGCGCGGATCACATCTGCGGTCGGCTCGGAAAGGCGCTGACCAAGTTCGTTGCCGTCCTGCCCCGTTGCCTCAAGAACAAGGTCGAACAGGAAGCCAGCGGTTTCTTGCGTGGAATCGACATTGACCGTCCGGCCGCGCAACTGAGCGAAGGTTCGAATGTCGGAGTCCGCTTTGACGATAATCGTGAGCGGGATCGACATGGCGCTCAAAACCGCAACCGGTTTGGTGTTGACCTCGCCCTCAAACTCGAGCGTCCGCCGGTAGTACACGTCCGACTGGACGAAACCGAAGTCGAGATCACCGGCCCTGACCCGGTTGAAGTTGATACCCGAGCCTCCGGTCGCCTCGACAAGACAGCGATAGCCGTGTTCGTCGCGGTTCTTATTGACCAGCCTGCAAAGCGCACCGCCGGCGGGATAGTATGTACCAGTCAGTCCGGCGGTTCCTATCACCATGATGCGGTCATCACTGCGCTCAATCGCCGTCGGAGGGATGGGCGCCTGAACTTCGGTCTCGGCCTCGGGTTCAGATTGCGCAGCGACACCGGTCGCGCTTACCAAAACGAAACCAGCAATGGCTGCGGTCAGTCGAACAAGGGAAAGTGCGTTCGGCATCAGGGCGATCTCCGAAGGGTGGCGCGACCGTCTCTACCGCCAAGTCTGGGTGAGTGATGGACGTCGTGCTTTGGCGCCGCATCCTTAACAAGCCCGCGCCAGACCGCAAGTGCATCGGAAACACAGGACGTTGATTGCAGTTAACGCGGTCTTGGTGCTTGCGCCGAAGGTCCTGCTGGCATTACCTCAACACACTACTGATCCTTGGGAAGGGGCACTCAATGACGCGCATCGCCTACGTGAATGGTGAGTATCTGCCGCTGGAATGGGCAAAGATCTCCGTCCTTGACCGCGGCTTCCTGTTTGCCGATGGCGTGTATGAAGTGACAGCGGTTCTCGATGGCAAGCTCGCTGATTATCCTGGGCATGTGCGCCGGCTGCACCGGTCGCTTGGCGAACTTGGCATGGCTTTGCCGTGCAGCGATGACGAATTGCTGGAGATTCATCGTGAGTTGACTGTGCGAAACACACTCACCGAAGGCGCGATCTATCTGCAGGTGACCCGCGGGGCAGCCGACCGTGACTTCACCTTCCCTGATGACGCCTCGCCATCGCTGGTGCTTTTTACCCAGAAACGGGCACTGAAAGAGCCGGAAATCGCCAAGACGGGCTACAAGGTCAAAACCGTTCCCGACATCCGATGGGCGCGACGCGACATCAAGTCTGTCGCGCTGCTGGCTCAGGTGCTCGCCAAACAGACTGCCAAGGAAGCCGGCTGCCAAGAGGCCTGGATGATCCAGGACGGACACATCACCGAAGGCGGGTCCTCAACGGCCTTTATCATCACCAAGGCAGGCGAGATCGTCACGCGGCCATTGTCGAACGACATTCTGCCGGGGATCACACGACAGTCGATCATGTCGCTTGCGCAGGAACACAATCTGACCGTGAGCGAGCGGCTATTCACACGCGATGAGGCCTTGGACGCAGCTGAAGCCTTCGTGACAGCTGCAACGGCGCTGGTCATGCCCTGTGTGGAGATTGACGGACAGCCCATCGGAGACGGCAAGCCTGGCCCGCACGTCACGCGCCTGCGGCAGCTCTACATCGACAACGCAATCGCAACCGGGATCTGACAGGCGGAATCGGCCTGTACTGCATATTCCTGTCCTTGGTCATGCCTTTGGCGATTTGGGGCCGCCCTTGCCGCGGGGGTTGCGGAGGCGTTTGCGGACCCGTTCGAGCGAGCCAAGCGCTTCGATTGCTTCCCGCTGCCCGGGCAAGGTAAGCCACGCAACATCCCGCAACGTCGATGGCAGGATCGCACCATTCGTTGCTGCGGCGTAGCGCGGGACACTGGTTGAGGCGCGTCCGCGACCAAAACTCCGAAGTGCGTCTAGATCGTCAAAGTGCATCCCGTGCCTGTAAAAGCCGACACCGGCAGCAGCCGTGAGTTGGCGCAGCAAAGGGCGGTAAGGGGCGCGAGCCGTCTCACTTGCCGGCAAGGTTCCCAGTGAAAGGCTACGAAGGCCGCGCTCGGACAGAAGGGAAATCACCCGGTCCAGGATAGCCGGGAGTGCCTGTGTCAGTGGTCCTTTGGGCAACAAGAACCGGTCTATAAGCGCATCGCCAGTCCGGCCTGCAAACAGGCGGACACCGCCAACAAGTTGGCCGCTGCGACGCAGCACGACGGCGCTCCCTCTTGTCGGTTCTGCAGACGCCTTGGTGCCGTAAATGAATCCAGGTGCGACGTTGTCGATGCCGCGACGGTCGATGAGATGGCTTTCCAGTTGCTCGATTTCGTTGCGCAAAGCCGCATCCGAGAGCGTCTCGGCATAGTCGAATTCGATCCGGGACAGAGAGGCTGGAGGCAACGCGGTGACTTTGTCCGCACTGCGAAGATCGATCGAAAAGCGGGTGCCAACCTCGATGGCCGTGAAGCCCAGCTTCTCAAGCTGCTGGAGACTCGTCGCACCGACATCAAAGAACACGGGTGTTCCGCCGCGCGATTCCGCACGTTCGCGAAACGCCGCAAATATGGCAGCCCGGCGCATATCGTCCGACTCTCCCACAGGCACTTCGTCGCCATGCTGCAGCAATGGGTCGCCGAGTGCCACCCAGCGGCGAGCGCGCCTTTGATAAAGGAGGGCAGCCTGGGCGTTGGAAAGTGTGAAATGCTGCATGTCGGTAGCCAGACCGCGCCAGACTTCCGGATCTTCACTACGCCGGACCAGCTGGCGGACAATCTGAGGTGCTGGCTCTGCCAGCGCTGCACGTGCAGTCGACCGCACGAGGATTGCGAAGCCCGCGGCAATTGCGCCGGCTACGATGAGTGCGCGAGTAGCGCGCCCACCTGCTGAGTCCGGACCGAATTTCAGTAATTCAGCCAGACCATATCCCGAAGCATTGGCATGGCTGAGATTACCGAGCCATACAGTTACTCCAAGACTTGCCAAAACAATCCCGATCCAGACGACCGGAAACGCCTGATCGCGAAGACGAGCCCGGCGGGCAAACCCTCGACGCGCTGCAAGCAGGAGAAACAGACCGACGAACACAACCGCAGCGATCCGCAGATCCGGCCCGCGCAGCAAGACGGCGACACCCGCAACAGCTAACATCGCCAGTGCAAAGAACCAGGCCCGCGACAGCCGGCGGAACAGTCCGCGGGTCAACAGGATCAGTGTCATTCCGGCAGCACCGGACGCGACCCAGCCGAGTTCCATGACCTGCCAGGGCAGATGTACGACTTGATCTGACGGTCGATTGACCGGCAATGCCGAGGTCAGCAACACCAAGATACCGCAGATCAAAACTGAAAGCCCGAGCACCTGTGGGGTTGCCGAACTGGCCGCGACTGCGGTGTCCGCCAATCGTCGGGCGACCCCGGCGGGATGGACTGCCTCATGTAATGCGAGCATGGCTGCAGCGACTGACAACGGCACCAGGTAATAGAGACAGCGGAACAGGATCAGGCGGCCGAGAACCTCTTCAGGTGGCAAATCGGGAAAGGCGAGCAGTATGGCCGCCTCGAAAATTCCGACGCCTCCTGGCGTATGGCTGATGAGCCCCAGCCCGATAGCCGCAACAAATACCCCGGCAAAAGCGGGAAATCCGATATCGAGACTCTCTGGCATAAGCACAAAGAGCGCTGCCGCGGCGAAGACAAGGTCTGTAACGGCAACCGCGATCTGGGCGAGCGTCAGGCGCGGGCCGGGCAAGGTCAGTGAATAGCCGCGCAGATCGATGATCCGCGCCTTGAACCAGACCCAGACAACGTAAGCTGCGAGCAGACCTAAGATGACAGCGCCAAGCAGCTGATTTGTTGAAGGTTGCAGGCGGCTCACCGCCGACAACGTGGTGCCTTCGAGAACCAGTGCACCGCCAAGCCCAGCCATCGCACCCAGCAGGAATGTGAGCGTGCACACCGCGGTCAGAGCGACAATGTCGGGCGCGGTAAGCCCCTCAACGGAATAGATGCGATAACGGATGGAGCCTGCGGTCAGTGGCGCGAGCCCAATGTTGTTGACGAAGGCATAGCTGGTGAAGGACGCCAGCGCAGTGCGCGGATACGGAACCTTGAGACGCAGATGACCCAATGCCAGCGCGTCATAGCAGGTCAGCGTCAGGTAGCTGCAGGCGGTGAAGACAAGGCAGAGGGCAACGTCGCCAACACCGACCGAAGAAAAGGCGGCCAATACATCTTCTGGCTCGATGTCACGGAGGATCCGCTGCAACGCCGCCAGCGCGACAGCAAGTACGATCAGACTGACGCCAACACCGATGAGTCGCCAGGGCACCGTTCGCCTGGGTTTGAGTTGAGTGGCGTCCCCTGTCTTGTAGGACCCATCGCCGGGAGTTCGTGTGTTGCCGGCCCGAGCCTCTCTGTCCGGCACGTCCATGCTTAGGACGGGCCGACCCCGGACTGAGCGCGCTGTGGGGCCTCCGGTTCAGCGTTGGCCTCCGCCGACTGGTCTTGTTCGGCAAGTTGGTCGCCTGCCGCAGTCTCAGCAGCCGGATTCGGAGGAGTCTGCACCGTCTCGACAGGGTGCCCGCCTACACTGAACGGATCGGACGCCGGATCAGCGAAGTCTCCGCCGGGGCCATGCACGTGCTCCGCCATCACATGTGGCGCAACAGTCTGTTGATCCTGCTGTTCGCCCGGATCCATGCTTTGCGCTGCATTGGGTAGTGGCTCTGGCAGAAGTGATGGTTCAACGCGAACACCAGTCTCATCCGCTGCGGTGTCGTTCATCACCAATTCGGGCTGATCGATCTGTGGCTCGACACGCAGTTCCGGCATTCCCACTTCGGTTGAAGCGGCAGCCGATTGTTCTGCCACCGGACTTTCGACAGCGGGTACGTTCGCCGCGCCAGCTGTGGTATCGGGCTCACCATCGTCGCTCGATTGGTGGCGCATGTCTGCGGCCATGTCAGCAAGCGCGGCGTCCAGCCCATCGGATGGGGTGGGCTCGGCCGTTTCTGGCGCGCCGTCGCCTTTCTCCTCCAGAACAGTCTGGGCGAGATTGGCTGCCGGCACTTCGGGGCTTTCGCCATCGCGCAGCACCGAGACCGCATTGGCGTGGGCGTCAAAGCCCTCATAGGTGGCGAACCTGTGCGCGTGATGGGCCAGCCGCCGGTACCCATCTTCAGAGAGGTGCCCGATGGTCTGGCGTTTCAGATAGTCGAATACGCTGAGCGGTGAAGCGGTATGCGCCCGTCCCGATGTTGGCAGGACGTGGTTCGGGCCGAGGACGAAATTGGCAATCGAGATCGAAGAGTTTTCACCCAGAAGGATCTCACCAGCATGCTGGATGTCACCGAGATATGACCACGGGTCGGTGGCGTGGATCATCAAGTGTTCGGGCGCATAGTCATTCACGAAGGCACAGGCTGTCGCCCGATCGGGCGCGATCAAAATGCCGCCATAGCCGCCGGAAAGGACGGCCGATGAATAACCGACCCTTTCCTCGCCCATGAGCATCCAGAGATAGCGAATTTCAGAGATGACGGCAGTGGCCAGGGCCTGGCTTTCGGTGACCAGGTAGACCGATGAGTCGTCACCGTGCTCAGCCTCGTTGAGCACATCGAGTGCGACCTTTCGCGGATCAGCGGCACCGTCGGCCAAAACGATGCATTCGCTGGGACCGGCTGGCGAGCCGGGGTCGATATGCTCCACCAGAAGCCTCTTGGCCGCCATGAACCACGTGCTTCCGGGACCAACAATTTTATCGCAGCGCGGAACGGTTTCTGTACCATAGGCAGCAGCTGCGACAGCGACAGCACCACCTGCTTTGTACACATGTTCAATACCTGCCAGCCGGCAAGCGTAAAGCGTTGCATCGTCCACCCTGCCATCAGGCGCCGGCGGGGTCAGAACGGCTATCGTGCCGACATTGGCCACCATCGCGGGAATGGTTGTCATCAGAGCAACCGAGGGAAAAGCGCCTTTGCCGCGCGGCACGTAACACGCCACCGAGCGCAACGCGGTCCAACGTTCGCCTGCCAGAACGCCGGGCGCCATTTCCTTCATCCACATGGGCTCCGGCATCTGTGTCTCGTGAAAGCGCCTGATCGCATCGGCGGCGAACTGCATCGAAACTTTCAGATCGGGATCGAGGCGACCTTCGGCACCCGAAAAATTGGAGGCCGATGCCTTGATCTGATCCGGCCGGAGCTGTGCATTGTCGAACTTCGCCGCATAATCACACAGCGCCGCATCGCCGCGCTGGGCAACGTCCGAAACAATGGGGGCGACGGCCTGGAGCTGCTGAGCAATGTCCGACTCAGCGCGACGCAGCAACTGTGCACGCTCATGGGCGCTCAGATAACCCAAATTCAGCAAGCGAGGATCGGACGGCATAGCAGCGCTCACTATGAGATTTTCGCGGCCCCGAATCCCTTCGGGAACCAATCCATGATGTGTGGCGCTGTTACCCGATAAGTCAACCGCAGCCCGGCCGTGAAAAACACGGTCGGCTTGTGCGGTTCAGTGCTTCTCAGGCCAGTTGATGTTGAGACCGCTAGAAGCGTGCCAGAATAAATGGCGAGATCAGAATGGCGAAGATAGCCAGTGCCTTGAGTCGATCCATCGGGCGGTGCTTGATCAATGCGTTCATGATGTGCCTCTGATCATCGGGCCGTTATTGGCTAGGTGCTTCGGTACCGCGCAATTTGCGACCGACAAGTGACATAACACCCGACCTTGCACCGCAGCATAACTGCATGTTGCAACGCACAATAGAGTTCAAAGTGTCGCAGAGCAGTTTCACGTAGGCACGGCATAGGTGCCGATTCAGGTGCAATGCGGCACATAACTGTCGCAAAAGGTTCACGATTCCGGTGCACGCCGTTGTCATGAGACCGGGA
>JBCDCP010000089.1:0-12332 GCA_039181495.1 Pseudomonadota bacterium
GTCGATAACGGCCTTCAGGCGGAGATCGAGCGTTTCCGGCCCCAGCTTGATCTTGGCGTTCCAGGGCAGCTTGTTGCGATCGATAATGATGCCGCGCTGATGCTGCGGGTTCTTGTGGAACACATCTATGCACTGACCCACCAGCCTGTCCGGATCAACGGTCTCCGGCAGAAGATCGCGAATGCTGTGAAGCGTCTCGACCGAAGTCTTGTTGGCGTAGGTGATCACGCCGGTTTCCGGATCCGCCAACATCACGTTGATCGGCATGCAGTCCAGCATCGCCTCGATTGCCTCTCGGCTGAGCTTGATTGTTCCTTCAGTTGGATTGTTCTGAGGGAGCTCTGCCTGCTGGCTCGAACGTCTGGAAAACAACTGCATGGTGCCGTGTCTCTTCTTTCTGAAGTCCGGCCAGAGACCGGATGAGGTGGTGTGGTGTTTCAAGCTTTTAGGAAATGCCACGGGGGTTAATGCGAACTGAAACGTCCCATCCGTATGACTGCTGAATCGTGTTTTTACAGACATTCTAAACAGCGACCGCCTCGACGCCCGCAGGACGTCTGGACGTTTCACGGCGACCTGGCCTAAAAGGCGAGGACGCATTCATTCGCACACGCAGTGTTCCGACGGAGACTTCGGAGATGGCCGGGCATTCACAGTTCAAGAACATCATGCACCGCAAGGGCCGGCAGGATGCTGCCCGCTCGAAACTTTTCTCCAAACTGTCCAAGGAAATCACCGTTGCGGCCAAGGTCGGCGGACCTGACATCGATGGAAACCCCCGGTTGCGTCTGGCGGTTCAGGCGGCGCGGGCCCAGTCGATGCCCAAGGACAACATCCAGCGCGCGATCAACAAATCCACCGGCGGTGACGCCGACGATTATGAGGAAATCCGTTACGAGGGTTACGGGCCCGGCGGGGTTGCCGTCATCGTCGAGGCGCTGACCGATAATCGTAACCGGACGGCCAGCAATGTTCGGGCGACATTTTCCAAGAATGGCGGAAATCTGGGCGAGACCGGCTCGGTCTCGTTCATGTTCGATCGTGTCGGCGAGATCGTCTTCGCGGTGGATGTGGGCGACGCCGATACCGTTCTTGAAGCGGCAATCGAAGCCGGTGCTGAAGATGTTGCCAGCGATGCCAACGGTCACACCATTCTGTGCGGGTTCGGGGATGTCAGCGATGTGGCGACTGCGCTGGAAGCCGCATTGGGAGAGCCGCAATCGGTGAACATCGTCTGGAAGCCGCAGAACGGGATTGAGGTCGACGAGGCCAAGGCGCAAACGCTGATGAAGCTGATGGCGGCGCTCGACGATGACGATGATGTCCAGAATACTTACGCCAATTTCGAGATTTCTGACGAAGTTATGGAGAAATTGACGGCGGCCTGATGCTTTGCACCATGGAGTGTAAGCATAGATTCGTTTCTATCGTCGACTTGAACTGACTCTTTTGCGCCACAATGAAGCCGCGTTGTGCTCATCGGTTTCTCGACGCCAATTTGTATTGTGATTCTTAAGAGAAATTAAGAATTTCTGGAGCCTTCCCGACACAACCAGTGGCTGTCCTCCGCGTATGTCCTGACGACGCCGAGCCCCAATCACACGGCGTCGCAACATCGTTCAACGCGCATTCAGGAGGAACACCATGCGTCGTTTCCGTACAGCTCTTGCCGCCGTGGCCATTGTGGCTGCTGCTTCGACCCCCGTGCTCGCAGGCGGCATGAAGAAAGACATCGTCGACATCGCCGCGGGCAATGATCAGTTCGAGACACTGGTCGCCGCCGTTCAGGCCGCCGATCTCGTTGATACGCTGAAAGGCGATGGGCCGTTCACGGTCTTCGCGCCCACCGATGCCGCCTTTGAGGCGCTGCCTGCCGGTACCCTCGAATTCCTGCTCAAGCCGGAAAACAAGGCCACGCTGACGGCCATCCTGACCTATCACGTGGTGGCCGGTAAGGTGATGTCGACCGACCTGCAGGACGACACCACGGCTCCGACGGTTCAGGGTGACACTATTGCGATCGATCTCGACAACGGCCCGATGATCGACAACGCCAATGTTGTCACCGCCGACATCGAAGCGACCAATGGCGTCATCCATGTCATCGATGCGGTGATCCTGCCTGAAGGTGTGACGATCCCTTCAAGCTAAGTCATGCCGATTTGGACTAAGGACGCGCGGGAAGCGGGGGCTTTCCGCGCGTTTTTTTCTGTTGTCGCCGCGGTGGACGAAATTTGGAATTCTCGACTTCACTCGCTCGCGGCGGCACATTCAGTGAATGGCTGAGACGATTCGAATATTGGGGCTGGACCCAGGGCTGCGGCGCACCGGTTGGGGTGTGATCGAGAGCGTTGGCGCCTCGCTCCACTATGTTGCGAGCGGCGCGTGTCGCATTCCTTCAGACACCGGATTGGCTGAGCGGCTGGCCGCTCTGCATCAGGCGGTCGCAGCCGTGGTTGGTGAGCATGCGCCGGATGAGACGGCGGTTGAGCAGACTTTCGTCAATGCAAATCCTGATGCCACACTGAAGCTTGGGCAGGCGCGCGGCGTGGTTCTCTGCGTTCCTGCACTGGCCGGATGTGTGGTGGCCGAGTATGCGCCCAACCAGATCAAGAAATCCGTGGTCGGAAGTGGACACGCCGAGAAGCAGCAGATCCGCGCGATGGTATCCATGCTGCTGCCGCGCGCGAAGTTTGACAGCGACGATGAGGCCGATGCGCTGGCTGTCGCAATCTGCCATGCGCATCATCGGCTGATCCCGGCACGCACCGCCGGCATGGTGCGCGCTTCATGATTGCCCTTCTGAATGGCGTGATTGCTGCCTACGGCGAAGAGACCCTGGTGCTCGATGTTCAGGGCGTCGGCTATGAGCTGCATTGTTCGAGCCGGACCCTGACCGTTCTGCCCAGCATTGGCGAAGCGGCGACCGTGCATGTGGAGACTGTCGTTCGCGAGGACATGATCCGGCTTTACGGTTTCCAATCAGAACTGGAGAAGAACTGGTTCCGGCTGCTAACAACGGTTCAGGGGGTTGGTGCAAAGGTCGGTCTTGCGATCCTGTCGACGCTGTCGCCCGGTGATCTGGCTTCAGCCATTGCGATGCAGGACAAGGCCATGGTGGCCCGCGCACCGGGCGTTGGTCCGAAAGTTGCCGCCCGCATCGTGTCGGAACTGCGCGACAAGGCGCCGGCCATGAGCGGTGGCGATGGCCTAAGCTTCGCCGCTGTATCTGGCGCACTGGCCTCAGGCGCGCCCTCCGCATCGGCAGATGCGGTGTCCGCGCTGGTCAATCTTGGTTACGCTCAGGCTCAAGCCGGTGCCGCTGTTAGTGCTGCACTGCGCGAAGCCGGCGAAAATGCCAGCGCCGAGACGCTGATCCGGCTGGGGCTCAAGGAACTTGCGCGCTGATGGCTGTTGATCCGCAACCCGAGCACGACCGCCTCGTCGATGCGCTCGCCCGCGAGGATGAGGCGGGGACGCAGGCGCTGCGGCCCGAGACGCTTGATGACTTCATCGGGCAGGAGCAGGCGCGCGCCAATCTCAAGGTGTTCATCGGTGCGGCCAAGGCGCGCGGAGAGGCGCTCGATCATGTGCTGTTTGCCGGGCCTCCCGGACTTGGCAAGACCACGCTGGCGCAGATCATGGCGCGCGAGATGGGCGTCGGATTTCGTGCAACGTCGGGGCCGGTCATCGCCAAGGCCGGTGATCTGGCGGCCATTGTCACCAATCTCGAAGACCGCGATGTCCTGTTCATCGACGAAATCCATCGGCTCAACCCGGCGGTCGAGGAAATTCTCTATCCGGCGATGGAGGACTTCAAGCTTGACCTGATCATCGGTGAGGGGCCTGCTGCGCGTTCGGTGCGGATCGATCTTGCGCCATTCACGCTAGTCGGAGCGACCACGCGGTCCGGGCTCTTGACGACGCCCTTACGTGATCGGTTCGGCATTCCGGTGCGGCTCGATTTCTACACCGAGGACGAACTGGACACGATTGTGCGCCGAGGCGCGCGGGTGATGGGGGTTGGCATCACTGAAGACGGATCGCGCGAGATCGCCCGTCGGTCACGCGGTACGCCGCGGATTGCAGGGAGGCTGCTGCGCCGCGTGCGCGATTTCGCGTTGATGGACGGAGACGGCGAGGTCGACCAGCCGATCGCCAGGAAAGCGCTTGCTGAGCTGGAAGTCGACGCTGTCGGGCTCGACACGCTGGACCGGCGCTATCTTGTGACCATTGCTGAGAAGTTCGGTGGCGGGCCGGTGGGCATTGAGACCATCTCGGCCGCAGTCGCGGAGCCACGCGACGCCCTTGAGGATATTGTCGAGCCCTATCTGATCCAACAGGGCTTCATTCAGCGCACCCCGCGCGGTCGCATCCTGACCCCGCACGCCTTCGGACATCTGGGGATCTCGGTGCCGGCCGCCCATGCCGCGCAGATGAAGCTGTTTGATGCCGATGAGGACCGCTGATCATCAGCGAACAGGCGTTGTGATCATCTGTTTGCTGCGTTTCATCGTGCATTGAGTTGCCAGCTCTGGGCTTGTATCTCCTCGGCGCCATGAACAAGAGCGCCAAAGAGCCCGCGACGCAGAGCCCCGACCCGTTGCGGCAAGCGGAACAGCCGACACCGGCTAAACCACCCGCCGCGTGGCCCGATCTGGCCGGGCGGGTCGATGGTGATGGCGTTCACCGCCTCGGTATCCGCGTCTATTACGAAGACACTGACTTTTCCGGCATCGTCTATCACGCCAGCTATCTGCGTTTCATGGAGCGCGGCCGTTCGGACTTCATGCGCATGACCGGGCTCGACCATCGCGATCTCTATGAGCCGCGCGAGGGGTATGAAGGCGGGCTTGCATTCGCCGTGCGCAAGATGGGGATCGAGTTCTTCTCTGCCGCCACGATTGACGATGTGCTTGAGGTCGAGACGGCCATGGCCGAGATGCGGGGCGCCTCGATGACAATCCGCCAGCGGGTATTGAAGGACGGGCAGCCGGTCGTCACCGCGGATGTGAAAGTTGCGCTGGTTCACAAGGATGGCGGTGCGCGTCGCATGCCACTCTGGCTGCGCAACATTTTCGCGCCTTTCGCGCCGGACGGTGATCAAGGCTGATCTGGCCGGCGCAACGTCAATTTGACCTTGCGTAAGGTCTCATGGGCATGTGCGTTGTCTTGTTGCCCCCAATACGCCAAGCCTCTGGACATTTCTCATGGTTATCCTCCGTCTTCATCGTGCTGGATTTGTGCTCATTGCGGCCTACGCTCTCTTCTCGACCGCTCCCAGTTCTCCATTGCATGCGCATGAGCGCCCGCTCGGCGATGGGAAAATCTCGTCTTCTCCCCGCCAGGGCCACCTGATGTCGTGCCAGACGCGATTTAATCCCAATGCTCCGGGGTCACGCCGCACCGGTTCATGGGTGCGCGGCGGCAGCTATTTCATCAACGAGAAGCCGGTTGTGGATGGTCAGGTCACCTGGCCGTCCGAGATTTCCGTTGCGCTTGAAGGGGATCGTCGCAACGTTCGCGCCAACAACTTGCCAGATCACCCGACCGGTGTGTTTCCGGTGTCGCGGTCTGATGATGCATTTGCCTATGATCGTAATCCCAATCCGATACGGCCGCAGACGATACTGCTCAGCCTGCCGGCCAATCCGCAGCCTGCCGCCAGCCCATCCTGCGTGCCCATGGGAATGATCGGTTTCATGCTGTCGGGCGGCGCGCTTTACAATGCAGTCGATGCGCGCGGGCGCGATGCGCCGGCCTATGAGATGCAGGATGCCTGTTCCGGGCATCCGCAGCAGACGGGCCAGTACCACTATCATGACCGGTCGGCTTGCCTAAAGGATACCCGCTCCCAGCCCGGAGGCCATTCCGATCTTGTTGGTTACGCGCTTGATGGGTTCGGTATCTTCGGAATCCATGGTGAGGGTGGCAAGGTGATGACCAATGCCGATCTCGACGCCTGCCATGGCCACAGCCATGTTATCGAATGGAATGGGCGGCATGTCGAGATGTATCACTACCACCTGACCGACCAGTACCCCTATTCCATCGGCTGCTATCGCGGCACGCCAATCGAGGTATCTGGTGCGATGTCCGGGCAGTCAGGGCGAGGTCGCCCGCCGGAGGGCCGTCCGGGTGGTGGCCAGCGACCGCCAGGATTTCGCCGCGGTCCGCCGCCGCGTCTTGGCCCGCCACCGCGCCGACCGGCCTTTGATCCGGCAGGTTAGCGCAGAAGCTGGATTACCAGCACTCCGGCCACGGCCGATAGGGCTGTTAGGAACATGCCCCAGGCGACGTCAGTTATCAGCATCGACCATGTCCAGCCGCGCATGATCGAGAAACTCGTCGCCTCGTAGGTTCCGTAAGCGAGAAACCCGAGGATCGCGCCGTTCAGTGCCGCAAGCTGCCAGCCACCGTCGCGCAAGGCGGGTATCGATGCAAAGTAGAGGATGCCCATCACGTAGAAGGCATAGAAGCCTGCTGCGATGCCAAACCTCAGATCTTCGGCCATCAAGTCGCCGATATGCCGGTCGAACAGCGGCTTCATCACGGTCTTGAGCCACACAGCGTCAATGCCGAGAAAGACGACAAGCGTTACGGCATAGAGTATGAAAATGGTCGAAAGGGCCATGGTGGCGGTGTCTCAATTGCGGGCATCAGTATCTGAATACGGCCCCCGCACATGGCGGATTGCCTTGCAATCACCGCAATTGACGGCATTCAGCTAACCGGCAATTAACCTTACAGAGGCTTGATGGCCACTAAGTTTGGGATGGTCACTGCCCTAAAGCCCACCATTTTCTTACGGGCAACGGCCTGAAACACCCAGTAGTTCCCTGCGGAACAGAGAAGCGAGGTCCGCCGAGGGCGCGATGGAAGCCATCGAAACTACCCAGCTCGGAACGCCGAGTGCCGATCTGTCGCTCTATGCGCTTTACATGCAGGCGCATCTTGTCGTGCAGGTCGTGATGATCGGCCTCATTCTGGCTTCGATCTGGTCTTGGGCGATCATCATTGATCGCATCATCACCTATTCGCGAGCGCGCAGCCAAATGGCGCGGTTCGAGAAGATATTCTGGTCGGGCCATTCGCTTGAGGATCTTTATCGCACGCTGTCGGCCCGCACGGTGACGTCCATGTCGGCGATGTTCGTTGCCGCCATGCGCGAGTGGAAGCGCAGCCACGAAAAGGGTGCGCGGTCTCATCTCGGTCTGCAATCGCGGATCGATCGCGTCATGGACGTCCAGATCAGCCGTGAAACCGAGCGGCTGGAAAAGCATCTTATTTTCCTCGCCTCTGTCGGGTCGGCGTCACCGTTTGTCGGCCTGTTCGGCACTGTGTGGGGCATCATGACCGCATTTCAGGCGATTGCTGCGAGCGAGAACACGAGCCTGGCCGTGGTTGCGCCCGGCATTGCCGAGGCCTTGCTGGCCACCGCACTGGGTCTGCTCGCGGCCATTCCGGCAACCATCGCCTACAACCGCTTTGCGTCCGAGGTTTCCCGCCAGACCGGGCGGCTGGAGGGCTTTGCGGACGAGTTCTCAGCCATACTTTCGCGGCAATTGGATGAGCGGATGACGACTTCCGCTGCAGCTGAATAGACAACTGGAACGCCTGACATGGGTGCCAGCCTGAACACGGGTGGAGGGGGTGGTGGCCGCCGCGGACGGCGCCGGCGCAACCCTCCGATGAGTGAGATCAATGTGACGCCGTTTGTCGACGTCATGCTGGTGCTGCTCATCATCTTCATGGTGGCTGCGCCGCTCCTCACGGTCGGTGTGCCGATCGATCTGCCCGAGACCCGTGCCGAGTCGATTGAGGGGGATAAGGATCCGCTGGCGGTAACCGTCGATGCCGATGGCAATGTCTTCCTGATGAATGAACCGGTGGCACTGGATTCGCTTGTGTCGCAGCTTCTGGCTATCGCTGAGCAAGGCTATGACGAGCGGGTGTTCGTACGTGGCGATGAGATGGTCGATTACGGGACGGTGATGAAAGTCATGGGCCGGCTCAACGAGGCAGGTTTCCGCCGCATCGGCCTTGTGACCGACCAGGAAACCGCCGGTGATGGCTAGCCATGAAGATCGGCGTATCGGTTTCGACACTTGCTCATGTCGGTTTGATCTCGGCGGGACTGCTGAGTTTTTCCTCACCCAAACCGTTTGAGGTGAAACCGCAGACGGCGCTGCCAGTCGATCTGGTGTCTATTGAAGAGTTCACCCAGATCACAGCCGGCACCAGCACCGGAGAAGAGAAGCCGCCAGAGGCGCCCCCAGCGGAAGAAGAGGTGGAGGCTGACGAACCTGCGCCTGAGCCCGAGCCGGAACCTGTTGCAGAGCCAACGCCCCCGCCGCCTCCACCCGCAGAGACCGCTGAGCCCGAACCTGCGCCAGAACCGGAGCCGGAGCCTGAACCCGAGCAGGCTGAGGAACCCGAGCCCGAGCCACCCGAAGAGCGTGTCGCTCTTCCGGATCGCCCGCCATTGCCGCCGATCCTGCCGCCGCGCCCGGAACAGCCGACCCGGCAGGAGGACTTCAACCCCGACAACATCGCCGCTCTGCTCGACAAGCAGGAGCGGGAGCAACCGCAGTCTGCCATTCCGGACACGCTGCCCGGCCAGGCGCCTGCGCTCGGAGCGCCCGGTGGACTCGATTCCCGGCTGGCGATGACTTGGGTTGATTCTTTGCGTCAGCAGATTTCGCGTTGCTGGGCGCCGCCAATCGGTGTTCGTGAGGCAGCCGGGCTGGTTGTTACCGTCGATATGGATTTCGCGCCCGATGGTGCGTTGTCCTCACCACCTATTGTCGTGAATAACAGTTTCGATCCGCTGTTCACGGTGGCCGCCGAAGCAGCACGACGCGCAGCCATCGGCTGCCAGCCCTATACGCTGCCTGCGGAGCGCTATGACCAGTGGCGCTCGGTACGGTTCAACTTCGACCCGCGCGAGATGCTCGGCGGCTAGCCATCCAAAGGGCAGCATTCCATGCATATCGGATTGATCGGCGGCATCGGGCCGGCCGCGACCAACTACTATCATCTGAGGTTGATCGCCAGTTACGCCGGTGATCCCGACGCGCTTGAGCTCACTATCGCGCACACCAATTCGCCGACACTGCTACGCAATCTCGACCGCGATGATGTTACCGCGCAGGTGGCGATCTATCAGAGATTGACCCAGAGACTGGCCGATGCAGGCGCTGATTTTGTCGCTGTCACGTCGATTGCCGGACATTTCTGTATTGGGCCGTTCAAGCAGGTATCACCGCTGCCGGTCATCGATCTGATCGATGAGGTTGACCGTAATCTTGCGGGTCGTGCGATGAAGCGCGTTGGCATTCTGGGGACGCGACGCGTTATGGAGACCGGCATGTATGGCCTGATCGGTGCAGTCGAGCTTGTGCCGCCGCAGGGTGACGTTCTTGAGGCTGTTCACCAGGCCTATGTCGATATGGCCGCGGCTGGCGCGGTGACGGACGCTCAGGTCGCGGTCTTTGATCGAGCGTGTGCGTCGATGATCGAAGAACAGGGCGTGGAAGCCATTATGCTTGGTGGTACCGATCTGGCGCTTGTCTACAATTCCGAAACACCGACGTTTCCGATTGTTGATTGTGCGGCCATTCATGCCGATGCGATTGCCGCACGCTCGAAATCGCCATGATCACAGATGTTGAGCCTCGGTTCCAAAGTTGGGTTTGGCGGCTGGTCAGCGATGTTTCGTGCTTGGTAGTCGTTTTTTGTCCAAGATTTCTGGTAAGAACCGGTGGGGTTCGGCATGGACTTGTGTTGTGTGTATGCCGGAGAGAGGGCGGTTGATGCGCGATAAATTGACTGGATTAGGGCATGCCGCGGCCGCGCGCTGGCTCATGGTTTTGGTGCCGGCCACGTTCATTGCGGCGGTGGTTTTGGGTCCTGCACCGGCGCAGGCTCGCGTCGAGATCGATGTCACCCGTGGCGTTGTCCAGCCGTTGCCAATCGCTGTTCCGGATTTTCTTGGTGCGTCGCCTGAAACGACTGAAGCCGGTCGTAACATCGCTCAGGTGATCACGGCCAATTTGCGTAACTCCGGCCTTTTCGTGCCCATTGACCAGGCTGCGTTCATCGAGCGAACGATCAACTTCGATGGTCAGCCGCAGTTCCAGAGCTGGCGTGTGATCAATGCACAAGCGCTGGTGACCGGGCGTGTTCAGCGGTTGCAGGACGGTCGCTTTCAGGCCGAGTTCCGTCTCTGGGATGTCTTTGCCGGTCAGTACATGGCGGGTTCACGCTACTTCACCGAACCGGCAAACTGGCGCCGTATCGCGCACATCATTTCCGACCAGATCTATGAGCGGTTGACCGGCGAAACCGGCTATTTCGATACTCGCGTGGTGTTTGTCGATGAATCGGGGCCGAAAGATCAGCGCGTCAAGCGGCTGGCAATCATGGATCAGGATGGGGCCAATCTTCGATACCTGTCCGGTGGCAACAATCTGGTACTGACACCACGGTTTTCCCCGCGGAGCCAGGAAATCACCTACATGTCCTATGCCGAGGACCGGCCGCGCGTCTATCTGTTCAACATCGATACAGGCCAGACCGAGACCGTCGGCGATTTCGCCGGCATGTCCTTTGCGCCACGCTTTTCTCCTGATGGTCAGCGCATCGTGCTCAGTTTCGAGCAGGGCGGCATCACGAATATCTATCTCATGGACCTGCGTACACGGCGTACGACCCGGCTCACGAACACTCCCGGTATCGACACCTCGGCTTCCTATTCCCCCGATGGTCGCCAGATCGTGTTCACGTCAGACCGGGGCGGGCAACAGCAGATCTACGTGATGAATGCGGATGGATCGAACCAGCGCCGCGTCAGCTTTGGAGATGGTACCTACGCGACGCCTGTCTGGTCGCCACGCGGTGACCTGATCGCGTTCACGCGTCTATCGGGCGGGCGGTTCTCCATTGGGGTTATGCGTCCGGATGGCTCTGGTGAACGCATTCTCACCGAGGGCTATCACAACGAGGGTCCGACCTGGGCACCCAATGGCCGGGTGTTGATGTTCTTCCGTGAGGTTCCAGGTGCTGGCGGAGGACCCCAGCTCTGGTCGGTCGACATCACCGGGTACAACGAGCGCCGTGTCCCAACACCGGCATGGGGGTCCGATCCGGCCTGGTCACCGCTCCTGCAGTGATACAGCCAGGGCGTACACGGTGGCCCGCGCCTTGTGTACATTGCGTCATGCGGGTTTGTGCTGCCGCATTGCTGCCCTTGTTCACGCATCATTAAGCACGCTTCTGAACGCGCGGTTAAGGCCGGCGGATTTAAGTAAACTGAGCGTTTATCCGGTCGATACAAATGGAGTTGCCGGAATGTTTGGATTTTCGAATGCCGGACGTGCGACGCGTGTTGCTGCTGTCTTCGCCCTGGCGTTGTTCGTTGCAGCCTGCTCGCAGAACCGCAACCAGAACCAGCAGGGTGCTACGGCGCTCGCGCCTGGAAGTGCGCAGGAATTTGTCGTCAATGTCGGTGACCGTGTGTTCTTCGACACCGATTCCACGACACTGACGCCTACTGCACAGGCCACGCTGCAAAAGCAGGCGCAGTGGCTGCTGCAATACTCCCGATACTCAATCACGCTCGAGGGCCATGCTGACGAGCGCGGCACACGGGAATACAACATCGCGCTTGGAGCGCGTCGGGCACAGGCCGCGCGTGACTATCTGGTCAGCCTCGGCGTACCGGGAAGCCGGCTGCGGACAATTTCCTACGGTAAGGAACGTCCTGTTGCAGTCTGCAATGACATCTCTTGCTGGTCGCAGAACCGCCGTGCGGTGACCGTTCTGCAATAGACAATCGAACACAGACAATCAGTGAGGCCCCGTCAAATGGCGGGGCTTTTTTTGTTTTTGCGCATTTCGGTCCCGCAACCTATCTGACATCCCTGACACCAAAGACCAAAAGGGGTTGGCATGAAGGTTCTTCTCATAACCGGGGCATCGACGGGCATTGGTGCGGAGACAGCACGACAGGCCGTATCCGCTGGCTATCGTGTGGTACTGGCGGCCCGAACGCCGAGCAAGCTGCAGGCCCTGGCGGGTGAGCTTGGTGGGCCCGACAAGGTGCTGACCGTCGACTGCGATGTGACCGATTGGGACAGTCAGAACCGCATGTTTGCCGCAGCGCTCGGTGCGTTCGGGCAGATTGACGCGGTATTTGCCAATGCCGGGGTCGGCGCCTCGGCAATGGGCACCGAGAATGGCGATCCGGATAATTTCCGCGACATGATCCTGACCAACACGCTCGGTGTTGCCTACACGGCCAAACTGGCGATCCCCGAACTCAAGAAGAC
>JBCDCP010000090.1:0-12222 GCA_039181495.1 Pseudomonadota bacterium
ATTGCCTTCCACATGCAGAGTTCGCTGAACTGGAGCCTTGCGGCAGCGCTGGGCGGATTGCTGCTGGCCTCGGTTCTGGTCCTGTACTGGCTCTACAACCGGCTTGTCGGCATCGACAAGCTCAAATTCGGATAGCGCCATGGCAGTCCCGTCCTACGCATCACCGCTCGAGCGCACCTGGTATTACGCCTTCCGCGTGATCTGCGTCGCGATTTTCGTCTTCCTGATCGCGCCGATCCTGATCATCATGCCGCTGTCGTTCAACGTGGAGCCGTATTTCTCCTTCACTGAGGGCATGATGTCCTTGGATCCGGATGCCTATTCCACGCGCTGGTATGAGGACATCGTCCGTAATGGCATGGCGGCCCCCGACGCGGAATTCGGATGGGCCTGGTTCAACGACATGTGGAACAATGCCCAGTGGATCCGCTCGTTCCGCAACTCCTTCTTCATCGCCATTTGCGCGACTGTGCTGGCGACAGCACTCGGAACGCTCGCTGCATTGGGCCTTTCGCGGCCGGAAATGCCGGCGCGTGCGATGATCACCTCGATCCTGATTTCGCCGATGATCGTGCCGCTTGTGATCACCGCAACGGGCATGTTCTTCTTCTACTCAGACGTCGGTCTGGCCAAGACCTATCTCGGAGTCATCCTCGCTCACACAACGCTCGGGATTCCCTTCGTGATCATCACGGTCACCGCCACTTTGGTGGGTTTTGACCGGTCGCTCATCCGGGCTTCGAACAATCTCGGTGCTGACCAGACCACGACATTCTTCAAGGTCATCATGCCGCTGATCCTGCCCGGCATGATCTCCGGCGCGCTGTTTGCCTTCATAACATCGCTGGATGAGGTTGTGGTCGTGCTGTTCCTGGCCGATGTCGAGCAGCGGACGATCCCGCGGCAGATGTGGTCGGGTATCCGCGAGCAAATCTCACCTACGATCCTCGCTGTTGCGACGATCCTGGTGCTGATCTCGATCGCCCTTCTGACGACGGTCGAACTGCTCCGCCGTCGCTCCGAGCGGCTGCGCGGCGTGCGGCCGACATAGCCGATTTGCTCAGGCCGCAATCGGCCTGAGCATCAGACCTCCGCTCAATGCGTCACCGGAAACACGTTAGCCGCCAATGATGTTGTGCTCCGGCCCATAGGGAAAGCCGGTGATGTTGGTTGCACCATCGGCGGTGACCACCAGAATGTCATGCTCGCGATAGCCGCCCGCACCGGGTTGTCCTTCCGGGATCGTCAGCATCGGCTCCATTGAAACCACCATGTTGGGTTCCAGCACCGTGTCGATGTCTTCGCGCAGCTCAAGGCCAGCCTCGCGGCCGTAGTAGTGAGACAGCACGCCGAAAGAGTGCCCATAGCCGAAGGTTCGGTACTGCAGCAGATCGCGCTCCTCGAACAGCGCGTTGATCTCCGCACAGATATCCGAACAGCGCATGCGGGGCTTGATCAGCGACAGACCGAGTTCATGCGCGGCCACATTGGCCTCCCAGATTTTCAGCGAGGCAGCATCGCAGGTCTCGACAAACAGCGTCCGTTCAAGGGCTGTGTAATAGCCGTTGATCATCGGGAAGGTGTTGAGGCTGAGGATGTCGCCATGTTGCAGCGCCCGGCTGGTCACCGGGTTGTGCGCCCCATCTGTATTGAGACCTGACTGAAACCACACCCATGTGTCGCGATACTCGGCATCTGGGAACCGTTCGGCGATTGCCAGTTCCATCGCATCGCGTCCTGCCATGGCCACATCGATCTCGCGCGTGCCGGGCCGGATCGCATCACGTATGGCCGCACCACCGATGTCACAGATATTGGCGCCGGCGGTGATCAGCGTGATCTCGGCGTCCGATTTCACCATGCGTTGCTGCATGGCCACCGGCGCAATGTCGATGACTTCAGGATCGCCAAGAAACTCTGCGAGCTTGTCTCGTTGCTGCAGCGTCAGGTGGTCACCCTCGATGCCGACCCGGCGGGCGTTTCCCAGGATCGACTTGACCGCACGCCAGAAATTGTCGCGCTGCCAATCGGTGTAGACGAGATTCTCGCATGCCGAACGCCGTGCCGGTTGTCCGAAATCGATATTGGCCGACACTGTCACGGCCCGATCCTGCGTCACGACACAGGCGTAAGGACGGCCGAAAGCGCAGTAGAGAAAGCCCGAATAATAGGCGATGCCATGCATCGATGTGAGCACAACTGCCGGCACATCCTGCGCCTGCATGATGGCCCGTAGCCCTGCGCGCCTTGCATCATATTCCGACTGCGCAAAAGGCAGTTTGGCCTTTGGGCCGTTGTCGACGTCGAAGAAATCCGGGCGTTCCGCACTCATTGCTGTTTCCCTTTGGTCTCATTTCGGGATTTGCGCGCGGCATTCCCCTTTTTCGCCTTATCGGCGAGCTAACACGGGTCTTGCGGCGGCGAAAGAAAAAGGTACGGCTAGAACGGAACTCGATGATGCGTGTTGGCATGGCACATGCGCCAGGACGCGTTAGTCTGACAATCGCGATGGCGCGATTCTCACACCCTTGGGTTGACGATCGATGCGTCCCAAACGGAGCTGATACAGGCCGCCCTATGAGACACCGCACATGAGACGGACAATCACATGATCCGTCTGGTCGCCACGATCCTCGCCATCATCATCGGATTGCCGGTACTGGCACTGATGGTCCTGCCGCTTTTCGTTTCGACGGATGCGGTCAAGGCCGAAGTCGCCCGCCAGGTTCAGCTCGCCACCGGCTGGCAGCTGGGCATTCGCGATATTGGTCTTGGCGGCAGCTTTGCCGGTCTCAAGCTGGAAGCCCGCGGTATGCAACTGGCCACCGCCCAAGGCCAGCCCATGGCCGGCATCGATACCGCGCGGATTACTGTCTCCCCCTTCTCGATCCTGTCAGGCAATGTTCGCGTCACCGGCATCACGGTGCTGTCGCCGGACATCCTGTTCGAAAGCCGGCCCGATGGCAGCCTCAACTGGTCGATTGATGGCGCGGTTGTGGATCCTGAAGCCGCTCTTCAGGAAGGTGCCACCACCGACGCACCTGATTTGTCGCGGCTGACAATCGATACGGTCAGCGTAACCGGTGGACGGATCACGTTGCGGGACGCGGAAACCGGCGCTGAACGGTTCGTTGAAGATCTGGAGTTGAGCGCCACCGGCAGCACGGGTTTGCGTGAATTGGCCTTGGATGGAAGCGCCAACTTCTCCGACCGCCCGATCGGTCTCACGGGTCAGCTTGACGCACTGCCCGATTTCCTTGAGGGGCGGACCACCGCGGCACAACTCAACCTGACGACGGACTTTCTCGGCGCGCGGTTCCAGGGTCAGCTCTCGGGCGGACAATCGGCAACGCTTAACGGCGATGTTGCCATTGGCTCGTCGCGGCTGGCCGATCTGCTGATCTGGCTATCCGGCGCGCCTGGCACCTACATGCCGGTGGATGCGATCGACATCACAGCAAGCGTAGGCGCATCGCGTGAGGGCGTTTCACTGACCCAGTTTCGCGGTGAGGTCGGCGGCGCCCCCATCAGCGGTGATTTCGTTGTCGCATTGGGCGGTGAGCGCCCCTCGCTTGACGCCGAGATCAATGTTGAGCGGTTGACTATCCCGTTGCCGCAGCCAGCAACAGATGAAGCTGGCGGCGGCGAGACAGCCGGTGCATCGGCGCTTGATACACCAATCGATCTGAGCCCGCTGACCCGCGCCGATGCCCGCGTCGTTTTGCGGGCGGGCACGGTCACCATTGGTGAGCACGTGCTCAGCCCCGTCGCTCTTGGCGCTTCGTTGGTTGATGGCCGCCTTGATGTGGCGCTGTCTGAGATGGCGATTGCCGGTGGACGCGCCTCGGGTAGCGTGTCGCTCGATGGCCGTTCCGGTGTGCCGGTGGCCCAGGCGACCATCATGAGTACCGACCTTGATCTGGCGGCACTGCGCGATATCGCAGGAAGCCCGGCTGACATCTCCGGTCGCATCGATGCAAAGATCGGCATAGCCGGGCAGGGCCAGACGCCCCGCCAGATGCGTGACAGCTTCAATGCCGCCGGCAAACTGGCCTTGCGCGATGGCGCCATGGGCGGCTTGCCGTTGACCGAGACATTCAACAATCCTGATGCCAACCGGATTTCTGGCGTGTCGCTCAACGCCGAGTTTGACTCGCTGGTCGATCCGGTAGACGCCACCGGTGGTTTCACCTTTCTTGGTGAGACCTTCAATATGGCGGCGCAGATCGCCCCGCGCGGCATTCTGGCTGGCGGAGATAGCCGTGCGGCGGTATCGCTAGCCTCGAACCGGGTGTCCGCGCGTCTGTCAGGCACGGTCAATCCTGCTGGTGCTGAGCTTGACGGACGGCTTGCGGTCGAAACGCCATCGCTGCGTGGCCTCATGGCGTGGATCGGCAGGCCGCTGGAAGCTGGTATCGGTCTTGAAGCCTTTGCCTTTGATGGCGATCTCGCGATCTCTCCTGAGGCAATCTCGTTTTCCAATGCAGCGATTGCACTGGATGGGTCCTCGGGGCGCGGCAATGGCCGTATCGCGCTTGGCGATCGCCCCTCAATTACGGCCCAGCTTGCCCTCGACCGGCTTTTGCTCGACCCCTATCTCGGCAATCGGTCTGGCTCCGGAAGCCGGACATCGGGCTGGAGCCGCGAGCCGCTCGATCTCTCGGGACTGCGCAGTTTTGACGCTGATCTGGATCTTTCTGCCCGAGAAATCGTCTGGGGCCAGATACGCACAGGACAGACCAGTCTTAGTGTCCAGGTGACGGGAGGTCGATTGCAGGCCGATCTCACCCAGATGGCGCTCTATGAAGGCAGCGGCAATGGCTTTGTTTTGCTCGACGGGTCGGGTCGAACGCCAGGACTTCAGTCCGAATTGCGGTTGCAGGGCATGTCGGCCTTTCCGCTTCTGCGCGATGTGGCGGGCTTCAGCTATATCGAGGGGCGCGCTGCACTGAACATGAACATCAGCTCTGTCGGGGGCAGCCAACTCGAGCTGATGCAGAATCTGTCAGGCAATGGCGGATTTGCCATTCGCGATGGTGCGATCAGAGGCATCAACATCCCGCAGATGATGCGCGGCCTCACACTCGATGTTCTTCTGGGGTGGTCGCCCAATCCATCGGCAAAGACAGATTTTGCAGAATTTACTGGCACTTATCGGATTGATCGCGGCATCCTGACCAACAATGATCTGCAGCTATTCGGGCCGCTGATCCGGATGACCGGCGCTGGCACGGTCGATATTCCCAATCGGACGCTGAACTATCGCGTCGATCCCAGGCTGGTGACGACGCTGCAGGGCCAGGGCGGGCGGCGCGACATCCAGGGCTTTGCTGTGCCCATCATCATCAGCGGCTCATGGGACAATCCGCGCATCTATCCCGAGATCGACGGCATTCTGGAGAACCCGCAACTGGCGTTGCAGCAACTGCGCCAGATGGGCGGAGGCATCTTCGACACCTTGCTGCAGGGCGGCGGCAACCTTGAACAGGGCATTCAGGACGGCATCCAGGGCATTCTCGGTCAGCAGGTCGGCGTGCCGGGAGCGGATGGGATAGGGCAGGGCGTCAACAGCCTTATTCAGGATGGCCGGGTCAACACCGATCAGGCGATCCAGCAAGGCACCCAGATCCTCAACAACTTCATCGGCGGTGGCCAGCAGCAGCCTGCGCCTGCACAACAACCGTTGCAGGGGCAGCCAGCACCCCAGCAGGCGCCGCAACCCACGCCCGAAGAGGAGCTGCAGAACCAGGTGGAAGGCCTGTTCAACAACCTGTTCAATCGCTGAACGCAGGACGGCAATTCAGCTTGAATCTGAATCAGAACATGAAGTGAATCAGGGTGTGAAGGCGCTGACTCACGCTTCCCATCATCAGGCTTAAAATATTGTTTTTAAAACATTATTGGTCTGGATGGTTTGGGCGGGGTGAATCGCTCCAACACGTTCCACCATGCGCCGTTCAACTGTTTTCTTGGCCTTCGATCTCCGTTGCGAGCTTGAGCGTTTCGAGTTCCTCGGCGGTAAAGAAATAGACCTGCTCTTTCGGGGTTCGCATGGCGTAGGTCCAGACAAGCGGGTCAATCTCCAGCGCCTTGAGCAGGTCCTGAATCTCGGCGGCAATCTGCTGCGCCTGATCGACGCCGTCCTGCAGCGAGCCGAAAATGCCGGGCGCGGGGTAGGCACGATGGACACCCACCCAGGCGTCATTATGGGCCAGCCGTTCTGCACCGCCGGCAAACACCAGCGGGCAGGATGAGGCGCAATAATGGTCTTCCGGCACCCGTGTCGTCAGGCCGGCATCACGGATCTTTTGCGCTAGTGCGATAGCCTCCTGAACCACACCGCCAGGCGAGTGAAGTTCCAGCGTCAGCGTTTCCGCCTCATCCTCAGGCAGTCCCGACAGAAAGCGGTCAAAACTGGCGGCCGTTCCCGGCGCAATCGTGCCATGCGCGCGGATCGTTTCGCCATCACGCACAAAATCCATTGGCTGCGTTTCGCGGGTGCCGGCTCTGCGCAGAGCATTGGGAATATCGCGCCCCGGGGCGACGGGCCGGGTCGTCGGCAGATAGGGGCGGATCTGATCTCCGATGCTTGGCCGTGCCATGGTCACAGGATCGGCGATTTCTGCAGACCGGTTCTCACGCGCCAGGGACCAGACATCGAGCGCGATCATGACAACCGCCGATGCCGCCACCAAAGCCAGCGCGACGACTGGTAGGAAAGCGGTTTCCACCACCGACCGACGCGCGACCCGGCCAATGGCCTCCGCACCGCCGGATAGACCGTCGCGGTTGAGCCGCAAGCTCATGCTGCGCCGCCCGTCTTGGGCTCATCGGTGCGTTCGGATGCCTGTTCGCCGCCTTCGGGTTTCGGCTTGAGGGCGGTGATCTTCCGGCCCAGCGATAGTCCCCCTGGCCGCTTGCGCGCGGCGTCTTCCTCTTCGACTGCAGGCTCGGACTCAACTTGCGGCTTGGCAGCCGATTTGGCCCGCGCCTCACCCATCCGCGAGATGTCGATTTCCTCTGCACGCATCTGCTCATAGAGCCTTAGGGCCCGCATCATGTCTGCAGCCGTGATTGAATGCTCTGCAAGGTCCGGATCCTCGCGCGCCCGAATGGCGCCCTGGACGATTGTCAGGATGATGACGAGAACCGCAGGCATCAGGTCGATTGAAATCGCACCGGCCCAGCTCGGGAGGAAGTCGGCCGCATAGGTCAAAACGGCTTCGGGCCGCGACAAGGGTATGAACCGCGAAGGCTGGACCTGATTGCGTGCAAGAATGGCGTCTGCCGCGCGGGCAAGCGCTGCCGCTTCCTCCGCCACCGCATTGGCCACATTGCCGACGATCAGCGACTGCCGGGTGCGTAGATCCTCGGTAGAGCCGCCGGCAGCAGGTGCGATGAAGGACCGTTCAAGCCCGTCAGCAGCACGCCGCACTGCCGGGGCAACCGAAGTCTCCTGCATTGCGGCGATGACGCCGATCAGCGCCACAGCCTGCTCGGCAAACGCATCGCCGCGTGGTGCAATCGGACCTGAAGCGGAGACGATGCGCCGCATCGTGTTGAGATGCTGGCCGCCCTGCGTATAGAGGCTTGCCACCTGCTCGCGATCGCGCGCCACCTCTTCGCCAAGTGCCGTCAGCTGCGTCGACATCTGGTTCAGCAGCTGGACAACCGTGCCCGAACCCGACGTTCCGGTCAGGGCGCCGGTGGCGCGTTCCTGTTCGGCCAACCGGGCAAAGCGGTCGGCGGCAAGCTGTATGTCCGGCAATAGCGATTGGGCGGCGAGCGCATTGTTGTGCGCCTGATCAAGGTCTTGGCCATAGCTTTCAACGGCTTCGGCAAGATGCTGCTCCAGCGCGGCTGAACCGGCCAAAGCGGCAGCGTTGAGCCACGACGACATGGCGATGATCATCAGCGATCCAACGCCCATGGCCCCATAAAGAGCGTTGCGGACCTTGCGTTCGCGCACATGCGGCACAAACCGGATCAGGAAGGACCAGAACGTGTAGATCCCCACCGAGACGGCTGCCGAGTAGATGATCGCACCGAAGAATATGATCGACGCGGTACCATCAAGCAGGTCACGTACGCCGAGATAGGTATAGACACCGGATGCCAGCGCCAGCACGGCCAGCGTGGCCTTCATGGTGAGAGAAAGTTCGTCGATCCCCTGACGCAGAGCCACAGCCATGGCCACCCTCCAGCACACATAGATCGCGCCTGCACCGACGCTCGCGCGTTCTTAACCGCTGTAAAGCTTAGCGGCGGAACTGTGGTGATACCACGGCAGATATGGGCTTGCTGTTTTTGGTCGTCAGCGCCGTCTCAGGCCTTCGCAAGACGCTCGATTGCATGCGCCACGGCAATATCTTGGGTTGTCCGCTCGTTGTTGTCGGCCTCGACAAAGATCTCAGCCAGCACATCGCCCAACCGTGCTACCCGGGCGTTCATTTTGTCAGCTGTATCGAATTCGTCGGCGAGGGCGATCGAAATCACACCACCAGCGTTGATGATGAAGTCCGGCGCATAGAGGATGCCGTGTTTGCGGAGGCGTTCAGCATCTTCGTCGCCAGCCAGCTGGTTGTTGGCAGCACCCGCGACCACAAGGGCCTTGATTTCGGGGATGGTTTCGGCGTTCAGCCCGCCACCCAGCGCACACGGCGCGAAGATATCGGCGGAAACGGTGTGAATCTGATCGACGGAAGCGACGGTCGCGCCAAGCTTGTCAGCGAAGTCTTGCGTTTTGGCGGGATCGATATCCGCCACAATGAGCTGTGCGCCATCCTGATGCGCCCGTTCGGCGACCCCGCCACCAACATTGCCAAGACCCTGTACGGCGACGGTCAGCCCATCGAGGTTGTCCGCGCCGAAACGATGCTTGGCTCCAGCTCTGATGCCGGCAAAGACGCCTTCGGCGGTAAACGGTGACGGATCGCCAAGGCCTTTGGCGGATGTGCCACGCACATGAGTGGTTGTCTCGGAGATAAGATCGACGGCGGTCTGACCGGTGCCGACATCCTCGGCTGTAATGTACTGCCCGCCCAAATGGTCGACGGCCTGGCCGAAGGCGCGCCACATGTCTGGGCTTGGCTCTAAGCCGTCGGACAGGATCACCGCCTTGCCGCCGCCCAGATCGAGCCCGGCAGCAGCGTTTTTCAGGGTCATGCCAGCCGACAGCCGCAACACATCGGTCAGGGCATCCTGCTCGGTGTCGTAGCGCCAGCGTCGGCAGCCACCAAGTGCCGGCCCCAGTGTGGTGTCGTGCACGGCGATGATAGCGCGCAGGCCACTTGCCGCGTCGCTGACGAACTGGATTGTCTGGTGGGTGTCGAATTCCGGGTGCGAAAACACGCCCGTTTGCAGTGCGCGCAGTTCCATTGGTCGTCCCTCTGGCCCTATCCAGGGAATGACCGCGCGTGCCGCTAACCCGGCGCACGCGGCCGGATTGTTATCTCCCTAATATGGGGGATCGGTCTAAAAATTGTCTTTCGACTTCGTGGTGGGTTGCGCACGAACCGACACACTGCGGCCCGCGATTGCGAAAGATTATTACGCGTCTAGGTAGATTTACGGGAATTCAGCTTGTTCTTGCGCTGAGCGTCCGCGCCACCGCATCCCGCCAGCCGGCCAGTTTGGCTGTGCGTCGGTCGTCATCCATCTGTGGCGTGAACTGCCGGTCGAGGTTCCAGCTGGCAGCAAATCCATCCATGCCAGGCCAGCACCCCTCATGGCTGCCGGCCAGCCACGCCGCTCCGAGCGCCGTGGTCTCAAGCACAGTCGGCCTGTCGACCGGGGCCCCCAGAATGTCCGCCAGCCGCTGCATGGTCCAGTCGCTTGCAACCATACCGCCATCAACCCGCAAAACCGTATTGCCGGTCGCTGCGCCCGCGCCGGCCCAGTCGGCGCGCATGGCGTCAAGTAGATCAGCGGTTTGGTAACAAACCGATTCAAGCGTCGCCTTTGCGAACTCGGCAGGACCCGAATTGCGCGTCAGTCCAAACATGGCGCCGCGTGCGTCCGGATCCCAATGCGGGGCGCCGAGGCCGGTAAAGGCCGGAACAAGATAGACATGCTGTTCGGGATCGGCCTTGTCAGCCAGTGGACCGGTCTCGGCTGCATCCTTGACCAGGCCGAGGCCATCGCGCAGCCATTGCACGGCCGCGCCTGCGACAAAGATCGCACCCTCCAGCGCATAGGTTGGCTGGCCGTCGAGCTGATAGCCGATCGTCGTCAGAAGCCGGTTCTGCGAGGTAACCTGATCCCTGCCGGTGTTCAGCAGTGCAAAGCAGCCAGTACCATAGGTGGACTTGAGCATGCCGGGCTCAAAGCAGGCCTGGCCAACAGTCGCCGCCTGCTGGTCGCCGGCGACGCCGAGGATCGGTAGTGAGGCGCCAAACAGGCTCTTATCCGTGGTGCCGAATTCGGCTGCACAGTCCCTGACATCAGGCAGCATGCTTGAAGGCACATTCAGCATCGCCAGCAGGTCATCGTCCCATGCGCCGGTCCCGATGTTGTAGAGCAGCGTCCGCGAGGCATTGGTTGCGTCCGTCACATGCTGCGTGCCGCCAGTAAGATGCCAGATAATCCAGCTGTCCACCGTGCCGAAGGCGAGCTTGCCTGCCTCTGCCCTGGCACGTGCGCCGTCCACATTATCGAGGATCCAGGCGATCTTGGTGCCCGAGAAATAGGGGTCGAGCAGTAGCCCGGTTTTCCTGGTGATCATCGGCTCGACACCGTCTGCCTTTTTGGCAGCGCAGAATTCGGAAGTGCGCCGGTCCTGCCAGACGATAGCGTTGTAAACCGGCTCACCGGTTTCCCGGTCCCAGACAACCGTCGTTTCGCGTTGATTAGTGATGCCGATCGCGGCGATGTCCTGAGCATTGAGACCGGCATCGGCCAGCGCACCGCGCACCGTCTCCATCGTGGTGTTCCAGAGATCAGCGGGGTCATGTTCGACCCAACCTGACTTCGGGAAGTGCTGTGTGAACTCAAGCTGGGCCAGGCCGCGAATTCGATACCGGTCGTCAAAGACGATGGCCCGCGACGATGTCGTGCCGTGGTCGATGGCAAGCACGTAACTGGCCATGGTTGATCTCCCTGAGGCGTCTTCCCGTGAATCTGCCGCGTCGGACGCTATTCCCCCGCAACGGCCCGTTTCCCGGGCTCTGGATTTCGCTGTCGTAGGAATTCAGTGACATACGCGTCAAGCGCGACCGTCTGGTCCTTGTCGAGCTTGAGTCCCAGTTTTGATCGGCGCCACAACACATCATCGGCGCTGCGGGCGAACTCCTCGGACACAAGGTAGTCGACCTCAGCTTCATGGAGGTCCGCGCCGAAATGACTGCCAAGGTCGGCTGGAGTTTGCGCGCCGCCCAAGATCATGCTGGTGCGGGTGCCATAGTTCCGCGCAAGCCGCCAAAGCAGTTTCTCCGGCATCGCCGGATAGGCCTCTGACAGCGCGTTGAGCAGGCCACCAAAACTTGTGGCGTCAAAATCACCGCCGGGAAGCGGAGCACTGCGTGTCCAGGCGCTCCGCTTCGCTCCGAGATGGGCCTCGACATGGTCGAGTGCTGCCTCGGCGAGTTTGCGATAGGTGGTGATCTTTCCGCCAAAGACATTGAGCAGAACCGGTTCACCCGGTTGCCCATCCTCGCGCAGAACATAGTCGCGCGTCGCTTCCTGCGCCTTGCTTGCGCCGTCGTCAAACAGAGGCCGCACGCCCGAATAGGTCCAGACGATCTGATCTTCGGTGATCGGTTTGCGGAAATACTCGCTGGCGGCCTCGCAGAGATAGGTAATCTCCTCGGGGGTGATCGCCACACTGTCCGGGTCGCCCTCGTAGTCGCGGTCGGTGGTGCCGATCAGCGTGTAATCCTGCTCATAGGGGATCGCAAAGATGATCCGCCCATCAGCATTCTGAAAAATGTAGCAGCGGTCGTGCTCGAAGTGCTTGCGCACGACGATGTGGCTACCCTGCACCAGCCGCACATTATGGGCATCGTTCGCGCCAGCGGCCTCGCTCAGAACCTTGTCGATCCATGGCCCCGCCGCATTGACGATCATGCGAGCCGACACGATGCGCTGACCACCCGCTGCATCTTCCAGCGTGATGTGCCAGAGATCGCCCTCTCGCCGTAGTGTCTGGCATGAGGTGCCCACCATGATGTCGGCATCACGCTCGGCGGCATCGACGGCATTCAGCACGGTCAGGCGCGAATCCTG
>JBCDCP010000091.1:0-12201 GCA_039181495.1 Pseudomonadota bacterium
AGCAGCCTCGAGGCAATCGGCATTGACCCGGCCCTGCACGACATCCGCTTTGTCGAGGATGACTGGGAGAGTCCGACACTGGGCGCCTGGGGATTAGGCTGGGAGGTGTGGTGCGATGGCATGGAGGTCTCGCAGTTCACCTATTTCCAGCAGGTTTGCGGCGTCGATTGTGCCCCTGTCTCAGGCGAACTGACATACGGGCTGGAGCGTCTGGCGATGTATGTTCAGAACGTCGACAACGTCTACGATCTGAACTTCAATGGCGGCGAGGGTGATACGCGCGTCAGCTACGGCGACGTTTTTCTGCAGGCCGAGCAAGAATACTCCCGATACAATTTTGACTACGCCGATGCTGATGCCCTGGAGCGGCATTTCGAAGATGCAGTCGCCGCCTGTCACGCTATCCTCCAGGCTGGTGAACCGAGCGCAGAAGACGATTTGCACGCCTGCGTGCTGCCGGCCTATGACCAGTGCATCAAGGCCAGCCACATTTTCAATCTGCTCGACGCGCGCGGCGTCATTTCAGTGACTGCACGGCAGGATTACATTCTCCGGGTGCGTGAATTGGCCAAGGCCTGCGGTGCGGCGTTTCTCAGAACCGATGCTGGCGGCGCGGGCTGGGAGAATGCCGCATGAAAATCTTGCAGTACTGCTTCGCCTTATGCGGCATGGCCTCGATGCTGTGCCTCCCTGCTGCAGCCAACGAGATCCTGCCCTTCACGGGTGTCTATGGCGATGAAACCGGGTGCAGCCGCTATTTCGGTGCACCGACAATCGAAGGTGTCGCTGTCGATCGCGCCGGCGTCGAAGGCAATGAATGGTTCTGCACCTGGCATGCGTCGAGCTTCCAGCGCCAGACACGCGACGATCAGTGGATCGAGGTCTTCCGCGTTGATGCAATCTGCTTCACCGAAGGAGACGGTCGCTTTGTTCAGGGCGAATTGATGCGCAACACCGATGGTTCGCGGCTGAGACTGTTACTGCCCGGCGTCTATTCCGACGGCGCTTTCCCCGCCTGCCGCAAGCCCTAGCTCCCAGGCTGAGCAGCAAGAACGAGCGGACGAAACGGATGAAGTGGCTGGTGATTGGTGGCGCGGCGGTCGCTGCGTTTATGGCCGTATCGCTTTTCAGTTCGCCGAAATGGACCCGCGAGAGCCATCCTGATCTGGCATCCGCCATCGCTCTGCTGGAGAGTGGCGTCCTGCCTGCCGGTCTGCCGGCATCCAGCCGCAATATCGCGATCAGTTACAACCGCGACACTGGCGAAGCGTTCTTACGGTTTGAATTGCCTCGCTCAGCCACATTTGATTTTCGCGCAGAGCTCATTCCAGTCGGTCGTGCCACAGCAGTTGCATTGGCCATGCGTCACCCTCAACAGCTGGACGACTGGGACGAGGTGACGCTGTCGGCCCGGCTGCGTACCGGCGCAGTGCTGCCCCGCCGACCGCGTGACGGCTCGCGCTGGTACCTGATCGTGCGGGAAGATGGCCAAGTCTGGGGCTGGAACGCGCCTGATATTGCACCGTCTCCGGCAAATGGCGGCTGACACACTAGCAGACATGGGGTTTTCAACTGCCGACATTAGCCTCTAGAAACGCACAACAATAAACGGCTGGTACAGCCAAGGGGGAACGGCAGATGTTCTGGACACTGATTGGCCTGGCGGTCGCGATCGCATTGTTTGTCATCGTGATCTTCAACCGGCTGGTTGCCAAACGGCAGATGGCGCATGAAGGCTGGAGCGGGATCGAAGTTCAGCTCAAGCGGCGTGCCAACCTGATCCCCAATCTCCTTGAAAGCGTGAAAGGCTATATGGGCCATGAGCGCGACACGCTCGAAGCTGTGACAGCCATGCGCGCAAGAGCTGATGCTGTGCCAGAAGGCAATGTCGCTGAGCGAGCGGCAGCGGAAGGATTGTTCGGCCAAGCCCTTGGCCGACTGCTTGCGGTGGCCGAGAATTACCCTGAACTCAAGGCCAGCCAGAACTTCATCGATTTCCAGGATGCGCTTGAGGAAACCGAAAATCAGATCGAGATGGCACGCCGCTACTACAATGGCACCGTGCGCGAACTGAATACGCTGGTCGAGCAGTTCCCATCCAATCTGATTGCCTCCAGCTTCGGCTTCCGCCACGCCGACTACTTCGAGACCGAAGTCCCCGAAGACCGTGCGGTGCCGCAGGTTAGCTTTGACGGCTGAGCATTGACCAGGGAGCCGAGCCACAGCTGATGCGAAACCTGCTCCTGCCGCACGATCTCAGGCATTGCGCGAGGGCTCTGCTGGTTTGCCTGACACTTTGCGTCGTTGTGTTGCCGGCGTCGGCGCGGGAGGTCATCGAGTCCTTCGATATCGTCGTTGAGGTTCAATCCGACGGCGATCTTATCGTCACCGAGGCGATCACCGTCCGCGCCGAAGGCATCGACATCCGCCGCGGCATCTATCGCGATTTCCCAACCCGGAGTGTTGACGAGCGTGGTCTGCGGCGGGAGGCCGGGTTCGACCTGCTCACAGTCGAACGCAATGGCCGCCCTGAACCACATCATGTCAAACGCACCGGCAACGGCGTTCGGATCTATATCGGTGAAGAGGATGTCTTCATCCCACGCACCACGCATCGCTATACGATCCGCTACCGCACCTCCCGCCAGCTCCGCCAGTTCGAAGACTTCGATGAAGTCTACTGGAACATGACGGGCAATCAGTGGGTTTTCCCGATTATGCGCGTCAGCGCGCGTGTGGTTTTGCCCGAAGGCGCCACTGTCCTCCAGCAAGCCGGCTACACCGGCCGCTTTGGCGAAACCGGAGATGACTACCGGACCCGCGCAGAATCGGCCCGCTCGATTGTTTTTGAGACAACGCGCCCGCTCGCACCGGGCGAGGGGCTGACCGTGGCTGTCGCCTTTCCAAAGGGTCTCGTTCCCGGGAATGCCCAATCCGGAACGTTGTTCGATACCATCTGGGCCAATGCCGGCATCGGCGCGCTTGGTGCAGGTTTTCTCGCGGTCTTTGGCATGCTGTTCAGCGCCTGGCGCCGCGTCGGGGTCGATCCCGCTCCACAACCGATCATTCCTCGCTTCTCGGCACCGCAGGGCCTCTCACCTGGTGCCGTAGCCTTCCTTTTCAACCAGGGTTTTCGCAAGGGTTCCGGCGGCCATCATGGATTTTCAGCAGCCATGACATCAATGGCGGTCAAAGGCCGCGTGGTGATCGACAAATCCGGCGATACGCTGTCGCTCGAATCCGCGTCAGCGCCGCTTCACGTCCTGTCCGAGGATGAGCGCGCCATCGATTCCGCACTGCTCTCGAGCGGCAGATTTGATTTCACCCGTTCGGCTGGCCCGACCTTGGTTACAGCGCTCAACTCCTTCTACGGCGCAATACGCAAGCCCATGGATGGAGTCTATTTCGATTCCAACCGCGGATACACGGTGCTTGGGGTCATGATGAGCGTTGCATGCCTGGTGGCGTTTGTGGTGATCGACAAGCCTGGTGAGGAAACAATTCTGCGTGTCGCATTCACCGCAATCCCCTCGGTCGTTGCCGCCATACTGCTGTTCAAGGCGCATGAACTGTGGACTGGCCGCAAAGGTGCGTCACGACCATGGTTCGCTCTGTTCCTCGTAGCGATTGCATTGATTCCACTCGGCATCGTCGGGCTCATCTTGGCAATCAGCCTGCACAGCCTGTTTTTCGTCATCCTGGTTTTGCTCATTGTCGCGCTGGTGGCGGTCAATGCGATCTTTGCCGATCTGATGCCGGTGTGGAGCGAGCAGGGCCGCAGGTTCTACGAGCAGATCCAGGGTTATCGGCTTTATCTATCAGTGGCGGAAGCCGAGCGGATGAAGATGGTCGATGCGCCGGACCTGTCAGTCAGCGTATTCGAGGAACATCTGCCGTATGCCATTGCCCTGGGCGTGGCCGACAAATGGAGTGAGGCGTTCGCCACGCATCTCACGCGCGCTGGTGAAGACGCAAGTTACACGCCCACCTTCTATCGCGGCCGCTACAGCGGGGCCGACAGCCTGACGCGCGATATCGCCTCCATGTCACGCACCATGGGATCGGCGATCTCGTCCTCGATGCCCGCACCCAAATCCAGCAGTTCCGGCTCGAGCGGCGGCGGATTTTCCGGCGGCGGCGGTGGTGGCGGAGGTGGCGGGGGCTGGTAGACTGGCCATGGGGGACTCTCAGGGAGGCCAATGCGATGGCCAAAGCCAAACTCGTTGAACAAGCCCCGGTCCTGCTGGCCAAGGACATGTCGGCAAGCCTTGATTACTGGCGCAACTGTCTTGGTTTCAAGGCAAACACCTATGGCGATCCGCCGGAGTTCGCCGTCATGAAACGTGACGCCTGCTTTATGATGCTGGCCAAAGCGCCGGACGACCACGAGATCGTCCCGCACTGGAAAATCCGCGATAAGACGGTCAACGCCTATTTCTGGGTCGACGATGCCATGGCGCTCTATGAGGAATTCGTCGCCAGTGGTGCGAAGATCGACTACACGCCCTATGAGCAGCCATACGGTGTGCTGGAGTTCGGCATTCAGGATCTCGACGGCCACGACATTGCCTTCGGTCAGGACCTGGACTGACGCAAGGGCAAGCCGTGATACCGGCGGAAATCATACCAGTGTGGGTGTTGGTCCATCAGAGCAGCGACGTGTCGTGACAACGCTTCGCTGGGTTGCTAAGCCCGGCGAACAATCACCCCGCTGATGCGGCATCATTTCCATGCCCGAACTTCTGCTCGAACTCTTCTGCGAGGAAATCCCCGCGCGCATGCAGGCCCGCGCCGCTGACGATCTCAAGCGGCTCGTCACGGACGGCATGGTCGAGCGCGGACTGACCTATGAGGCGGCGCGGTCTTTTGCGACACCGCGGCGTCTGGCGCTGTCGCTCACAGGTGTGCCGGTAGCAAGCCCGGATACGTTGAACGAGCGCAAGGGGCCACGGATTGATGCGCCTCAAAAGGCGATCGAGGGATTCCTGCGCGGCGCAGGGCTCGCTTCCATTGATGAAGCGGAGATCCAGACCGATCCAAAGAAGGGGCAATTCTACGTCGCCCGCATCAAGACAGCCGGCCGCGCGGCAACCGAGATCATCGGTGAGGCGGTCCAGGACGCGGTGCATAAATTCCCCTGGCCCAAATCCATGCGCTGGGGCGCGGCGTCAAAGGCACCGGGCAGCCTGAGATGGGTACGGCCGATGCAACGGATCCTGTGCACGTTTGGCCCGGAAACCGAAGACCCCGAAATCGTCGCCATCGATGTTGACGGGATCGCCGCTTCGAATGTGACCGAAGGCCACCGCTTCATGGCCCCCGGTGAAATCACCGTGCGCCGGTTCGACGACTATGTGGCAAGCCTTGAAAAGGCGAAGGTCGTGCTCGATCCCGAGCGCCGCGCCGAGATCATCCACAACGACGCCAAGACGCTGGCCTTCGCGCAGGGTCTGGAACTGATCGAAGACGAGGCCCTTGTCAGGGAAGTCGCCGGGTTAGTCGAATGGCCAGTCGTGCTGATGGGATCGTTCGACGTAGCCTATCTCGACGTGCCCGCCGAAGTGGTGCGTGCGACGATCCGGGCGAACCAGAAATGCTTCGTGCTGAACGGGCCGGACGGCACGCTGACCAACCGCTTCATCATGGTCGCCAATATCGAGGCAAGTGACGGCGGCAAGGAGATCATCGCTGGCAACGAAAAGGTCATAGCGGCAAGATTGGCCGACGCGAAATTCTTCTGGGATACCGATCGCAAGACGAAGCTCGAAGACTACGCCGCCCAACTCGACGCTATCACCTTCCACGAGAAGCTCGGCACGCAAGGCGAGCGGGTGGCGCGCATCGCGGCGCTCGCCAAAGAGATCGCACCAGCGGTGGGCGCGGACCCCGAGAAAGCTGAGCAGGCGGCGAAACTGTGCAAGGCCGATCTCGTCACCGAGATGGTTGGCGAGTTCCCCGAACTGCAGGGTCTCATGGGTCGTTACTATGCGCTGGAAGAGGGTCTCGATCCCGAGATCGCTGCGGCGATTGAGGAGCACTACAAGCCGCAGGGGCCGTCCGACGTGGTACCCTTGGCGACAATCTCAATTGCCGTGGCGTTGGCCGACAAGCTCGACCAACTTGTCGGCTTCTGGTCGATTGATGAGAAGCCAACCGGCTCTAAGGACCCCTTTGCGTTGAGACGGGCTGCACTGGGCGTGATCAGGATCATCGACGCTAATGAGATTCGTCTTCCCTTGGCCGATACTTGCAAGGCGGCCAGGCTCGCTGAACCGGCCGACCTCCTCGCCTTCTTCGCCGACCGCCTGAAGGTGCAGCTCCGCGACGAGGGCGCGCGGCATGACCTGGTCGATGCGGTGTTTGCGCTGGAAGGTCAGGATGATCTCTTGATGATCACCCGCCGGGTCGAGGCGCTGGGCGCTTTTCTCGACACCGAAGACGGCGGCAATCTGCTCAGCGCCTACAACCGCGCCACCAACATCCTGCGCATCGAGGAGAAGAAAGACGGCGTCAGCTATCCCGCAACGCCCGACCCGAACGCCTTCCAGCAGGATCAGGAACAGGCGCTGCTCGACGCGCTGGAGACCGCGCGCGGCGAAGCCGAGATGGCGCTAGAGCGGGAAGACTTCTCCGCCGCCATGACCGCGCTGGCGCAACTCCGCAGCCCGGTCGATGCGTTCTTCGACGATGTTACGGTCAATGCCGATGATCCATCGGTCCGCGAAAACAGGCTTCGTTTGCTCGCTGCCATCCGCGACACCATGGACCGTGTGGCGGTGTTCTCGAAGATCGAAGGATAACGGATAGGTCGGATCAGAAGACGACGACGAGTTTGCTGCCTAGGGTGACCGAGAGAGAATCGGTCTGTTCCAGCCGCGCCGGTGTCAGCGGGGTGGTGTTGAATATCTCACCGGGCTGATATTGCGGATTTTCGACTTCGTACTCGTCATTGCGCCACTCAATCTCGCTGAACAGGCTGAAGAGAACATTCTCGCGGGGCCTGAATTTCAAGCCGGCACCGGCATTGACGACAAATGCGACGTCCGTTTCGGAGTCCGACAGTGAAGCAACACCAAATGGCCCATTCTCGTTGAACACCTGCTGTCCTGACAGTTCACCGCGCGAGAACAGGATGGCTGCAGAACCACCGCCGTAGAACTCGACACCCGGCGCGATCTCAAAGCTCTGCTTGGCAAAGACACGTGGTCCGATCGAGAAGGTGTCGACTTCCTCATTGATGGTCGTGTTGATGCCTGCAAGCTGATCGTTCTGGAACACTCCATCAATATCGAGCAGGCTGAACGAGGCGTACAGGCCATACCCGAATTTGCTGCTGCTGGCTTCGTCCTTCTGCCCAACGCCGATGAATGCACTATAGCGGTCGTAATCAAGGTCGACGGTGGTCGAGAAGCTGTTGCCGACATCAGCAATGATGCCGGTCAGGCCTGCCCTCGGAGCACCGTCAATGAAAGGAATGCCGAACGCGCCGGTGACCGCTGCCTGGTTTTCATTGAAATCGTCGTCGATCCAGCTTCCTTCGAAATCGAAAACGACAATGTTGCTGCGAAAAAGCTCGATGTCGACAGGCGCATAGACCGCCAACTCGGCTGCATAACCCCAACTACCGAAGTCGAAACGCCGGTCTGCTGTCGCTGCGACGATACCATTGCTGGCCGTATCGATTGCACGGCCAAAGCCGTTCTTCACGTCACGGTCAAAGTACCGGCCGCCAAACCCAAACTTGATGTAGGTTTGGCCGACATAGGTTTCGCCCTTGGTGTAGACCTCTTCTTTGCTGAAGTCATCACCGTCGGCGAGAGCCGGGAATGCGATCAGTGTGGCTGCAATTGAAATTGAAATGAAAAGGCGCATCGAAAAACGGTCGGCAAGGTAGTTAACGCAAGATTAACAACCTCTAACGTCCGATCTTTCAGGGTTCAATTATTGTCACGGAAATGAGCCGATTTTATCGTCATTTGGACAGAGAGTGTGGATTCCCCGCCACGTTCCAACCCGATTTCCTCAGAGTTGGCCCGGTTTGCCGCCATCTGCGGCAGGATGGACCGTGTGGCGGTGTTCGCGAAGATCGAGGGATAGGCGCGTCTTATCAGCCAGTGCGGCTAGAAGATGATCCGGATTTGCGCGCCGAGTATGAGCGAAAAGATGTCTGTCTGCTCAAGACGTGCCGGCTGCACATTGGCGTTAAGCGCCGCACCGGCCGGGAATGTGGGATTGATGATTTCATAGGCGTCATTACGCCATTCGACTTCGCCGAAAAGAGTGAAGAGGAACTTCGGGTTGTGGCTGAAGTTGATCCCGGTCCGCAGGTTGGCGAGGAACGCGATATCTTCCTCGACATCGCTTACCGAGGCGCTTGCGGTGGTGAGCACTCCGACGGTTCTCTGCCGGCCATCGAGTTCGCCGCGCGAGAAGAGAACTGCCAGCGACCCGGTGCCGAACAGTTCGACACCAGGGCTCAACTCGAAACTCCGCTTGGCGAAGGCGCGCGGGCCGAACGAGAACGTCTCAACCTCTTCCTCGATGACGCTCAAGGGGCCGGGTGTCGTGATGTTGGCGAAGGTCGCCTCGATCTGAAGCTGGTCGAAAGCGCCGTAGAGACCGAAACCGTAGCTGCCTTTATGCTCGCTCGCCGTTTCCGTCTTGCCGTACTTGTCGAAGGTCGGCTCCGGGAACGGTAGGCTGGCAAGCCCGATGAAGGCGCCAAACCCGCCATTGTCGACATCGGTTGAGCTCGTAACCTGTTCACCTGAGTTGGCGATCTGCGTATCGCGTCCTGCGCCAGCATTGTTCCCGTCAATAAACGGGATCAAGATGTTGTTTGCGCCGCCAGCTGTCCCGAACAGCCTGTTGGCATCGGCATTCAACAAATTGCCGTCGAGAACGAAAAACAGGGAATTTGTGCCAAAGTGATCGGAGTAATGCGGCACAAAAACAGATAGCTCAGCGAAGCCACCCCAATCGTCGATATTGAAACCGGTATCCAGATTGGTTGCGGCTACCAGCGGCGCGCCATTGGTTTCGTTCAACCCAAAACCGTTGACGACATCTCTATTAAGGTACTGGGCACCAACGGTGAGCGAAATGAAGGTATCGCCAAAAAGGGCGCTGCCGCCTGTTTCGGTCTGCTCTTGGGCAAGCGTCGACCCTGACGGAATGGCCAGCGCCATCGCCAGAATGAAAAAAAAGACGCCACCACGCAGGTGATTCATCCGCGATCCCCGAATCAGATCGGCTCGCTCCCCTTCTCGGTTTAAGCCACAGCGAAGCCTCAACTCAAGAAAACCTGTCCGAATCAGTTGGATCGGCTGCAATTCACACCCTTTGTGTGGTTTCTCGGACACGGGGGTCCCGTCTAAGCAAAAAACCGCTTTTTGCACTGCAGCAATTGCGTCGTGATCGATTTTGCGCGACACCCCCGCTGTCCTCGCGCAGATGACAGAATGGTGAAACGGGGGAGCGTCGTTGATGGCGAAGTGGGTCTACACATTTGGCGGCGGATCGGCCGAGGGCGCTGCCGAAATGCGCGAGTTGCTTGGCGGCAAGGGTGCCAATCTGGCCGAGATGTGCGCGCTGGGCCTGCCGGTGCCGCCCGGGTTTACCATCACCACCGAAGCATGCAACGCGTTCTATGACGCCAGTGAAACCTATCCGCCGGCACTCGATGAACAGGTCGCCGAAGCAGTGGCCTCAATTGAGGGAACCGTCGGCAAGAATCTTGGCAATGCGGATGACCCGCTGCTGGTGTCCGTCCGTTCCGGCGCGCGCGCGTCAATGCCCGGCATGATGGATACGGTGCTCAATCTGGGGCTCAACGATGAGACGGTTGTCGGTCTTGCCAACAAGGCAGGCGACATGCGGTTTGCGCTCGATTCCTATCGCCGCTTCATCCAGATGTATTCCGACGTGGTTCTCGATGTTGGTCACCACAATTTCGAGGACATTCTTGAGTTCTACAAGGACGAGCGCGGTCTCAGACTCGACACCGAATTGGAGGCCGAGGACTGGGCCAAGATCATCGAGCAGTACAAGACTTGCGTGAAAGACGCGCTGGGCAAGCCGTTCCCGCAGGAGGTCAATGAGCAGCTCTGGGGTGGTATCGGTGCGGTGTTCCGCTCTTGGATGAACCCGCGTGCCACCAAGTACCGCGAGATCCATGATATACCGGCAAGCTGGGGCACGGCGGTGAACATCCAGGCCATGGTTTTCGGCAATATGGGCGACGATTCTGCCACCGGCGTTGCCTTCACGCGCAATCCATCCACCGGCGAAAACGCGCTCTATGGCGAATACCTGATTAACGCCCAGGGTGAGGACGTGGTGGCAGGTATCCGGACGCCTCAGGAGTTGACCGAAGCGGCGCGGGCCGCTGCAGGGTCAGATCATGCGTCGATGGAAACAGCGCTGCCGGACACCTTCAAGCAGCTTTCCGACATCTGCCTGAAGCTCGAAAAGCACTATCGCGATATGCAAGATATCGAGTTCACGGTGGAACGCGGCACGCTCTATATGCTGCAGACGCGCAGCGGCAAGCGAACCACCCGTGCCGCCCTGAAGATCGCCGCTGATCTGGTGTCGGAAGGGTTGATCAGCCAGTCAGAAGCGGTGATGCGGATCGATGCCACAGCCCTTGATCAGCTACTGCATCCCACCATCGATCCCAATGCTGAGACCGTCACGATCGCCGCGGGTCTGCCGGCTTCCCCAGGTGCTGCCACTGGCGAAATCGTACTGACGTCGGAAGAGGCCGAGCGCCTCGCCCAAGAGGGCCGCAAGTGCATTCTGGTTCGCGTCGAGACGAGCCCTGAGGACATTCACGGCATGCATGCCGCTGAAGGTATCCTGACCACTCGCGGCGGGATGACGAGCCATGCCGCGGTGGTCGCACGCGGCATGGGTACTCCGTGTGTATCCGGGGCAGGATCTCTGCGCATCGATTATGCGGCGGGCACCGTGCGGGTTGCCAGCCGGACGCTGCATGCTGGAGACGTGATCACCGTCGATGGCTCAACCGGCAAGGTGCTCGACGGCCAGGTGCCGATGCTGCAGCCCGAACTCTCGGGCGACTTCCAGAAAGTCATGGAATGGGCCGATGCTGAGCGCCGGATGAATGTGCGCACCAATGCCGAAACCCCAGGCGACGTTCAGGTCGCCCGCGATTTTGGCGCCGAAGGCATTGGTCTGTGCCGCACTGAGCACATGTTCTTCGATGACGACCGGATCATGTCGATGCGGCAGATGATCGTTGCCGAAGATGAAGCAGGCCGCCGCAAGGCGCTGGACAAGATCCTGCCGATGCAGCGCGATGATTTCGAAGAGATCTTTGTCATCATGCACGGGCTGCCGGTTACGATCCGACTGCTAGATCCGCCGCTGCATGAGTTCCTGCCGCATGACGATGCCCAGATCGCTGACGTTGCCGCATCGATTGGGGCCGACACTGACGTGCTCAAGCGCCGGGTCATGACGCTGACCGAGTCGAACCCGATGCTGGGTCACAGAGGCTGCAGGCTCGGGATCACCTATCCTGAAATCTATGAAATGCAGGCACGCGCAATCTTCGAAGCGTCGCTGGCAGCCGCCGCAAAGACCGGCGATGCGGTCACACCTGAGATCATGATCCCGCTGGTCATGGGTCGTGCCGAACTGGATTACCTCAAGGCGCGCATCGAGCGGGTGGCGAAAGCAGTCGAGGCCGAAAGCGGCAAGACGCTGGGCTATCAGATCGGCACCATGATCGAACTGCCGCGGGCGGCCTTGCGGGCAACCGAGATCGCGCAGTCAGCCGAGTTCTTCTCGTTTGGCACCAATGACCTGACACAAACCGCTTTCGGCATCAGCCGTGACGATGCGGGCGCATTCCTGACCGAATACACCCAGAAAGGTCTCTTGGAGAGCGATCCGTTCATTTCGCTTGATCGCGATGGCGTCGGCGAGCTGGTCCGAATTGGCGTCGAGCGTGGCCAGAAATCCCGGCCGGATATCAAACTTGGCATTTGCGGCGAACATGGTGGCGATCCTGCCTCGATCCATTTCTGCGAGAGTATCAGCCTGGATTATGTGTCGTGTTCGCCCTACCGGGTGCCGATCGCCCGGCTGGCTGCAGCGCAGGCCGCCATCGCTGCCAAAGCGGACTAGGTGGGTTGGTCGTTGCCTCCGACCTTTGACAAAGCAGCACTTGCC
>JBCDCP010000092.1:0-12057 GCA_039181495.1 Pseudomonadota bacterium
CTGGCGGGCAAGACGCTTTTCATTACCGGAGCAAGCCGCGGAATTGGCTTGGCGATCGGCCTGCGTGCCGCCCGCGATGGTGCCAACATCGCAATTGCCGCCAAGACCGACCAACCGCATCCAAAACTGCCCGGGACGATCCATACAGCAGCCGAGGAGATCGAGGCGGCTGGCGGCAAGGCGCTGCCGCTCATCTGCGACGTGCGCGACGAATCAAGCGTCCAGCAGGCCGTCGACAAAACCGTTGACGCCTTCGGTGGCGTCGACATCTGCATCAACAATGCGAGCGCTATTTCGCTGACCGGCACTCTGGAGACTGAAATGAAGCGCTTTGACCTGATGCATCAGGTCAATACGCGCGGCACATTTCTCGTCACCAGGACCTGCCTGCCCCATCTGCTCGAGGCTGAAAATCCACACGTCATTATGCTGTCGCCGCCGCTCGATCTGCAGACCAAGTGGTTTGCCCCGCACACCGCCTATTCGATCGCCAAATACGGCATGAGCTTGTGCGTGTTGGGCATGGCCGGCGAGTTCAAATCACGCGGTGTTGCCGTCAACGCGTTGTGGCCGCGTACGACAATTGCCACTGCGGCGATCAAGAACGTTCTGGGGGGTGATGCGCTGATGCAGGCCAGCCGAACCCCCGACATTTTGGCCGATGCGGCGCACTTGATCCTGAGCAAACCGTCTCGCGATTTTACGGGCAATTTCTGTATCGACGACACGCTGCTCGCCGAGCACGGCGTCACCGATTTTGAACACTACCGGGTCGATCCGTCACAGGACCTGGTCGAGGACTTCTTTGTGCCCGAGAGCACACCGCCCGCGCCGCTCAAGGCACAAACACCATGATCCGATCCATGATGGTCCCATCGATGGCTAAATCGATGGACCAACGCGAGTACCCATGTCGACGCTTCTGATTACCCATCCCTGCTACATCGCCCACAAGACACCGGAAGGTCACCCCGAGCGGCCGGATCGGATCCGTGCCGTGCAGCAGGTCCTCGAACGTCAGGAGTTCTCGACTCTGCAACGGGATTCAGCGCCACAGGCGACGATGGATCAGCTCGCAGCCGCCCATCCGCCGGACTACATCATGATGCTCAAATCGATGCGGCCGAAAGAGGGGGATGCTGATCTGGTCCGGGTCGATGCCGATACGACCATGAGCGCAGGAAGCTGGGAGGCCGCCCTGCGCGCGGCTGGTGCGGCCTGTTTTGCCGTGGATGAAGTGATGGCCGGCAAGGCACAGAATGCCTTCTGCGCCATTCGACCGCCTGGACACCATGCCGAGAAGGACACGGCCATGGGGTTCTGTTTCTTCAACAGTGCCGCAGTGGCGGCCTACCATGCCCGCAATGCCCATGGCATGGAGCGGGTTGCCGTGGTCGATTTCGACGTGCACCACGGCAATGGCACCCAGGACATCTTCTGGGACGATGCCGACATGATGTATGCCTCAACCCACCAGATGCCTCTCTATCCCGGAACTGGCAGCAGGCAGGAAACCGGCGCCGGCAACATCTTCAATGCGCCGCTCGCCCCCGGTGACGATGGCGCCGCGGTGGCCGAGGCTTTCGACAGTGTCGTTATGCCGGCGCTTGAGAACTTCTCGCCCGACCTGTTGATCATCTCGGCAGGTTTCGACGCCCATCACCGTGACCCGCTGGCCAATATCAACCTCACCGAAGAGGATTTCGGTGTGCTAACGCGGCAAATGCTCGATTTCGCCGAGAACCATTGCGGCGGACGGGTTGTTTCACTGCTGGAGGGCGGCTACGACCTCAAGGGCCTGTCGATGTCGGTGGGCACTCATGTGCGCGCCCTGATGGGCTCCTGACACCCTGCCTCGGAACAAAACCATGGCCGAGAAAGCCACACCTAACACTCCTGAAGATATCGCGGCGATGAGCTTTGAGACCGCGCTGGCCGAACTCGAAGGCATTGTCGAGAAACTCGAAAGCGGCGATGTCGCGCTCGAGGAATCGATCCGCATCTATGAGCGCGGTGATGCGCTACGCGCCCATTGCGACCGGCTGTTGAAACAGGCCGAGGAAAAGGTCGAGAAGATCAGCGTCGGTGCCAGCGGCGAGGCAACGGGTACCACACCGCTCGACGTTGAGTAGGCTGGTTACAGTTTCTGGCTTTGCACAAACCGAAGTCCGTGACCGAGAAAAGCACCAGAGAAACACCATCAAGACCTGATCGTCTCCGGTTGGATGAGGCGCTGGTGGCGCGTGGCCTGTCTCCGAGCCGCGCCCGCGCGCAGGATGCGATAGCCCGCGGTTGTGTGACCGTCGATGGTAAGCCGGCGCGAAAAGCGGGCCAGCGGGTCTCGCCCGAGGCCGCTCTCATGGTCGATGACGAGACAAGCGGCTTTGTCTCCCGCTCGGCTCTCAAACTGAGCGCCGCGCTAGAGCACTTCAATATCGACGTCGCGAAGCGGCACGCGCTCGATATCGGGGCGTCCACAGGCGGCTTCACACAGGTGCTGCTGCAACGGGGTGCCGACCATGTCATCGCTCTGGATGTGGGTCACGACCAGCTTCATGCTGACCTCAGGCAGGACCCGCGTATCACGGTCATCGAGGGCTTCAACGCACGCGACCTGACCCTGAAGAGCCTCCCGCACAGGCCCGATTGCATCACCATCGATGTCAGTTTCATCTCGCAGATCCTGCTGCTGTCCGCCGTGACGGAGATCGCTGCTGCGAATGCGGTGCTCATTACGCTGGTAAAGCCCCAGTTCGAGGTCGGGCCAGGACTGATCGGCAAAGACGGGATCGTGACCTGCAAAGAGAGCCGGCTTTCTGCGGTAGCCGGCGTTTCCCAGGCGTTGGCGGATCTAGGCTGGGACGTCTCCGAACCGCTGAACTCGCCCATCCTTGGCGGAAAAGGCAATCAAGAATTCCTGCTCGCCGCTTGGAAGAATGGGTGATCGCGCCATATCATCGTGTCGCCGCCTTTCACCACGGAGACATCGGATGGCTAATCCTGTTGAACGCGCCAGTCTGAGGGCACGCTTTGCTTTGCGTCAGGCCGGCCGTATGGCCTGGTATCTGGGCCATCGCGCAGCGGTGCGCCGCTCGGCAAACGACATGACGAGCGATCCCCGTGAACCGCGAAATGCTGAAGCCGAAGAACGGTCGTCTGGCAGCATGTATGAGCAGTCAGGCGAGAAGCGCCGCAATACTGGCCGCTCGCTAACGTCAGGCCGTGTGCTCGGCGAGATGCGGTCCCTCATCCTTCGCGATCTGCGCAATATCGAAGATGGGCTCTATGCCTTCCCCGATGGCGAGGATGCAGGGCTGTTTGAACAGGTGCGCCGCTCGCGCCTGCTGTTCAATGACCTGCCTGACTCAACCCGCCGTCGCGTCGAAGGTGACCATCAGGAGATCAACAATGATGAGTGGCGCGGACGGCGACCGCGCTACTATCTGCAGAATTTCCATTATCAGTCAGATGGCTACCTGTCGGACAAGTCCGCCCGGCTCTACGACCTCCAGGTCGAAACCCTGTTTGCCGGTATGGCAGGCATCATGCGCCGACAGTGTCTGGTGCCGATCGCGGATTTCATGCAGGGCCGCGATCAGCGCCACACCCGCATCACCGATGTTGCCTGTGGCACCGGGCGGTTTCTGAAGTTCCTCAAGCAGACCTATCCGCGCATCGATGCCAGCGCGAGCGATCTGTCAGTACCTTACATGGAAGAGGCTCAACGCCATTTGGGCAGCCGCAAGGTGCGTTTTTCTGTCGCCAATGCCGAACAACTTCCGTTCGCCGACGCGTCTCACGACATAGTAACGAACATATACCTGTTCCACGAACTGCCCAACAAGGTTCGCCGCACAGTAGCGGCTGAGTTCGCGCGGGTTCTGAAACCGGGTGGGCTTCTGGTGTTCATGGACTCGCTTCAGCATGGCGATACGCCAGGCTTTGAATCCATGCTGGATGCCTTTCCACACGGCTTTCATGAGCCTTACTACGCCAATTACATCCGCGATGATCTGGACGGGATATTCGCGCCGGCCGGATTTGAACCGGTCAGTCACACGCCGGCGCTGTTATCAAAGGTTTCTGTCTACCGGCGGAAATCCGCGTAAGGCGACAACGCCATTCACGTTCCTGCAATGCAACGCGAGTATGTCCGCTGTCGGGATTGCACCGAAGTGTGAAGCGCGCCATCTCCACGTAGGCAGTGTTCCGGAGGGGCAAATCCTCGCGGGTGATATCTGCGTAACGGTCATCAGAGGCTGGAGCAAACCGGCCCGGGACGACAGGCGTTGAACAGGGCCACATTGCATGATCGGATGGCTGATTATACGCCCCATCGGGGTCTTGCTGCTGGGTGCAGGCGTCGTCACGCTGCCGACTCCGTTGCCGGTCGGTGTGTTCCTGATTGCGTTCGGACTGATCTTACTTCTCTCGGTGAGCAGGGGGCTTGCACGCAAGGTAGTTGGCCTGCGTCAACAATTCCCTCGTCTGGATCGGGTCTTGACCAAGGCTGAAGAGAAGATTGGTGGCCGCGCCGCTCGCATATTGCGCAAGACGCGTCCGGCTCGATTGCCTGTGCGTCTCGGCAAGCCAGAGCTGCAGTAGCGTGCCTAGCCCGTTTCGGTCGATTCGATCTCGATCCCGAATCCATCCAATCCGATATAGCGGCGTTCCCGGCTGGAAATCAGCCGGATGGACGACACGCCGAGGTCTTTCAGAATCTGTGCGCCAAGGCCAATCTCGCGCCAGGATTCAGATCGTTCTTCCGCCGATCCGTGTTTTTCGTTCGTTGCTGCTTCGAGGTCGTCGCGTGGCCGGCTCGTATCGGTGGCAACGCCCACCGATCCCTCTCGCAGATAGATCAAGACACCGCCACCGTCATTGGCAGCAAGCCGATCAAGCATGCCGTCAATTGGGCTTGTAACCGAGAACATGTCCCGGACAACGGACTCACGGTGCAGGCGAACCAGCACATTGCGGCCATCGCGAATGTCGCCGAAGACAACCGCCAGATGGTGCATCGCATCGAACGGGTTCTGATAGACATGGGCCTCCGCGGGCCCGGCCGGGGTCGTCAGGGCAAAGGAATCGACGCGGTCGACCAGCCGTTCATTGCGCTGGCGCCAAGCAATCATCTCGGCGATCGACACCACTGGCAGGTCATGCTCTTGCGCGAATGCGGTGACTTCCGCGCCGCGTTTGACGGTGCCGTCATCGTTGACCAGTTCGGCCAGTACGGCGACGGGTGCCAGTTCGGCCATTCGGCAAAGATCAACGCCAGCTTCGGTATGTCCCGACCGGATCAGCACTCCACCATCCCGGGCGACCAGCGGGAAAATATGTCCGGGCCGCACGAAGTCTTCATGGCCGATATTCGGATTGGCCAGTGCGCGGATGGTGTTGGTTCGTTCCTCGGCCGAGATGCCAGTTGTCAGATTGTGCTTCACGTCGACCGACACCGTGAACGCGGTGGCCAGTGGTGCGTCGTTTCGCGAGACCATGGGGTCGAGCCGCAGGCGGTCAGCCTCTTCCGGTGTTACGGGGGTGCACAGGATCCCGGAGGTGTGCCGGATGAAGAACGCGACCTTCTCCGGCGTTGCGTGAACCGCCGCCATGATCAGATCGCCCTCGTTCTCCCTGTCATCATCGTCAGTGACGACGACAATGCCTCCGGCCTCCATTGTGCGGATGGCTTCAGCCACGCGTGAAAGATCGCTCTGCATCCGTTGTCCTGTTCTTGTTGTCCTGGGGCGTCAGCTCTTGCCGAGCAGACCAGTCTGGGCCCGATGGCGCAGCAGGTGGTCGGCCAGAACGATCGCCATCATTGCTTCGCCGACCGGCACGGCCCGAATACCCACACAAGGGTCATGGCGGCCCTTGGTGATCAATTCGGTATTGTCGCCATTGCGTGTAATCGACCGCCGGGGGGTCAGTATCGACGAGGTCGGCTTGACGGCAAAGCGCGCGACAACCGGTTGACCTGAGGAAATGCCGCCAAGAACCCCACCCGCCTTGTTGGACAGGAATTCGGGCTGTCCGTCATTGCCCATGCGGATTTCGTCTGCATTGTCTTCGCCGCTCAAGGCCGCACTGGAAAACCCAGCGCCAATCTCCACGCCCTTCACCGCGTTGATCGACATGAACGCCGATGCGATGTCCTGATCGAGCTTGCCATAAACTGGTGCGCCTAAGCCTGTCGGAACACCGTCTGCAACGATTTCGATGACGGCGCCAACCGATGATCCGGCCTTGCGGACGCCATCGAGGTAAACAGCCCAATTCTCCGCAGCACTGGCATCAGGACTGAAAAACGGATTCTCGCGGACTTGGTCCCAGTCCCAGTTATCGCGGTCGATTGCATGCGGTCCCATCTGTACCAGCGCACCGCGCACGGTCATCCCATCGATAACCTTGCGTGCAATCGCACCGGCAGCGACCCGCGCGGCGGTCTCGCGTGCCGAAGAGCGGCCACCGCCACGATAGTCCCGCACACCATACTTGGCATCATAGGTGAGATCGGCGTGGCCCGGCCGGTAGCTGTCGCGAATATCGGAATAGTCTTTCGAGCGCTGGTCGACGTTGCGGATCAGCAGCGCGATCGGAGCTCCAGTGGTGACCGGGCCGCCGGTCCGGTCGTCCTCGAACACGCCGGACAGGATCTCGACCTCATCAGGCTCGCGGCGCTGTGTCGTGAAGCGCGACTGCCCGGGTTTGCGGCGGTCGAGATCAGCCTGGATGTCGGCCACGGTCAACGGAATACCGGGCGGGCAGCCATCTACCACGCAGCCGATCCCGGGCCCGTGGCTCTCGCCAAAGGTGGTGATGCGGAAGAGATGGCCGAAACTGTTGTGCGACATGGGTATTCAGCGTCGGGATTCGCGGTGGGGCTTCGAGACGAGTGGTTCTAGTGCATATGGCGGGAAAGTGGGAATTAGTTTCTGCGGCTGCACTATCGTCGGCCAGTCCGGTTGCTGAGAATCAGCGCGTTGCGTAGTCTTAGCCCATAGGCTCAGCCCAAGCCTCCTCCCTCCAGAAGGGGAAGCATATCTCATGTCGGGCATTGTTCTCATCCAACCACCTTTGTTCGGGCGTTTGCATAAGGAGGGATTGCGGTAACCGCCTGAGCGAGGAGGCTTCAGCATGAGACTGTCCACCCCCATCTATCGATTGAAGCGGCGCGCCAGACTTCTCGCCCGCAAACAGAATCTGCCACTCCATCGATCGCTCGACGCCGTCGCTCAAAAGGAGGGGTTTCAGAGCTGGGCGCATTTGGCGGCGAGCGCGGCTTCGAGGCAGCCCGCGAACCGACTGCTGAATGATCTGCGGTCAGGTGATCTGGTGCTGCTCGGCGCGCGCCCGGGCCATGGCAAGACTATGCTTAGCGCGGAAATGGCAATCGAAGCGGCCAGACAAGGACGTCCGAGCTTTTTCTTCTCCCTGCAGGACAACCGCAGCGAACTGAGGGACAGATTTCGTGAACTGGGTGTCGATCCAGGGCGTGAATTGCCCACACTGCAACTCGATACCTCCGACGATATCGACGCCGCGTACATCATCGATAGGACCTCAGAGATTTCAGGCAATCCCTTTGTGGTGATCGACTATCTCCAGGTGATCGGCGAGCAGAATGACTGGCAGTCGCTCGACAGACAACTTGTGGAGCTTAGAGCGCAGGCAAAGCGTACTGGAGCGGTAATTGTCGTGCTGTCACAGATCGATCGCGCGTTTGAGCCAGCAGGCAGCACAGTTCCGGACGTCGCGAATGTCCGGTGTGCCGATCAATTGGATCTTTCGGTGTTTGGTCACGCCTGCTTCTTGCACGAGGGTCAGATTGAACTCAGCGCGATTGCCTGAGCTAGAGCCACTGATGCTCCCCATCAGCAAATAGCAGGATCCGGTCCTGATGCGGTGGCGCCTTGCCGAAGATACCGTCGGTGGTGCCCCGCGTCATGGCCAGCATGACTCGGATAACCCCGCCATGGGCAACCGCCACAGTGGTGCCTGTGATGGTCTCGGCCCACTTGCGGACACGCGTCGCCAGTTGCGCATAGCTTTCGCCACCGGGCGGAACGGCTTCCCAGCGATTGTCCTTGCGCGCGCGGTACCCGGCCGCATCGCGCCGTGCCACCTCATTGAGGTCGAAGCCCTCCCATTCGCCGAAGCTGACCTCCATCAGTGCAGGCTCAAGAACAACGTCATCGAGTGTCAGGCCAAGCGGATCGAGCACCAATGTCATTGTTTCACGCGTGCGAGACAGGGGGCTGGCCACCCAAGACGCTTTGGCAAACTCCGGGTGCTCATCGATCAGCTGCTTGAGGCGACGGCCATTGCGGCGCGCCTGATCGCGGCCCAACCCGTTCAGAGGGATATCCCGCTGACCTTGCAGTTTACCGGTCTTGTTCCAGTCGGTCTGGCCATGCCGGATCAAAACCAGCGGGTGAGCGAGCTCAAGCAGCTCGACCGGCCTTGCATATTTGTCGGGCAGGCAGTTGATCTCCGGGCCTCAGCGCCGATCGGGCGGCGTCATATCGGGAGCGTCGACCGACTTCATCCCAACGACGTGATAACCCGAATCCACGTGATGGATTTCACCGGTCACGCCGCGTCCCAGGTCTGAGAGCAGATAAAGGGCCGACGCGCCAACATCCTCGATCGAGACGTTGCGCTGCAATGGCGCATTGTACTCGTTCCATTTGAGAATGTAGCGGAAGTCGCCGATGCCCGACGCGGCGAGTGTCTTGATCGGGCCGGCAGAGATGGCGTTGACCCGGATGCCCTGACCGCCAAGATCGACGGCGAGATAACGGACGCTGGCTTCCAACGCTGCCTTAGCGACACCCATCACATTGTAATGCGGCATCACTTTCTCTGAGCCATAATAGGTCAGCGTGATCATCGAGCCGCCATTCTTCATCAGCTTTTCAGCCCGCTGCGCGATCGCGGTGAACGAATAGCACGAGATCAGCAATGACTGTGTGAAGTTGCCCTGAGTGGTCTCGACATAGCGGCCGGTCAGCTCATCCTTGTCGGCAAACGCGATCGCATGGACGACAAAGTCGATGCTGCCCCACTGTTTCTCCAGCTCCGCGAACGCAGCATCAATTGAGGCTTCGTCGGTGACATCGCAGTTGCCGACCACAATCCCGCCGATCTCTTCGGCCAGAGGCGCGACGCGTTTGGCAAGCGCATCGCCCTGATAGGTGAAAGCGAGTTCAGCACCGGCATCCGCACAGGTCTTGGCGATACCCCAGGCGATCGATCGGTTATTGGCGAGCCCCATGATCAGGCCGCGTTTTCCGGCCATCAGCTGCGGCACAGCGTCAGGTGACGCAGTTTCAGCCATCACATTGCCTCGCTTCAGGAAATTCAACGGAATCAGATGGGACGAACCATCATGGCATCGCCGCTAGGTAAACCACTGTGCGATGCCCTTCAAGTCACGTGCCTCACAGCAAGCGTAACAGAAGTCAGGCTCAGGCTTTTGCAGCCGCTTTGCGCCAGCGCTCCATCAGGGGAAGAAGCTCTTCCATGCGGTCTTCGGGGATGTTGACCTGCAGCGAGACCAGCACATCGCCGTGTCCGCTCTTGCCACCACTCTTGCGCGGCAACCCCTTGCCACGCACTCGGAAGGTGCTGCCGGTCTCAGCTTTGGGCGGGATCGTCAATTGAACACCGCCGCCGAGCACGGGCACGCGCACTTTGCCGCCCAGGATAATGTCGTCGAGCCCAACCGGGACCGTGACCCGAAGGTCATCGCCATCGATCGTAAAATCAGGATGCTGCTGGATCGTGATGGCGACGATCACGTCCCTGGTCTGGCCGGTTCGCGGATCGCGGCTACCCTGTCCCTTCAGACGAACCTCAGACCCTTCACGTGTCCCGGGTGGGAGCTTGACCTTGATCTTTCGCCCGTTGGGCAGCTGCACTTCTGTCTGTGCATCGACAACCAGAGCCTCCAGCGGCACGGAGGCGGTAACGCGTTCGGTTTCCGTGCCACCGAACGGGCTGGTGCGCGCAAAGTCCTTCTGACTGAAGGCTGCCCCGCGCAGGCCGGACAACAGGTCATCGAACAGATCGCCTGAGTCCGGGCCGCCAGACGCGAAACCACCGTCGGCGCCAGTCGTTGTCCGGCTCCAGCGGAATGTTCCGCCTCGCGGATCAAATCCGCCGCCGCCCATCCCCGATCCAGGGCCGCCGAAACCGGCAAACCGGGGTTTACCCTCGGCATCGATTTCGCCCCGGTCAAACTGAAGCTTCTTTTCTGAATCCGAGAGGATGTCGTGCGCCGAGCTTGCCTCAGCGAATTTGGCTTCGGCCGCCGCATCTCCGGCATTTGTGTCGGGATGATAGCGCTTGGCGAGCTTGCGATATGCGGATTTAATTTCCGCCGCGCTCGCATCCCGCTTTACGCCCAACACATCATAGGGGTCCCGCGCAGCCATCGCGTGTCCCAACCTCCACCAAATCTCTCACATCCCAGGGGGTAACTGCCCAAAAAATAGGCAGTTTCATATGTGGCGCCTTGACCAGCCCGATTCAAGTGCAGCAGGTGAGGGGAACAAAATCAACCGGCAATGCGGGACCCGCGTTCAGCTCAGAGGGGTGATATCCGCCAGCCTTTGATGCCGACCGGGCAGGCTTCGGACAGTATCTCATCCGCATCATCTTCAGTCGCTGCCGTAATTGAGATGCGCCGGCAGCGGCGTCCATCACCGCCCGTTACAGTCGAGATTGGCGTCACCGTGCCCGTGACGCCAGCCCTCGAACTCTTCCACATGACGCGCTCGCCATCTTCGCTACCGTGCAATGCCGTAATGACGGCCGAACGAAGCGATGGCCATGCGCGTTCACCGACAAACGACATCAGGTGGGGCGCTTCGATGTTTGACGGACTGGTGGAGGACGTTGTTAGCGGTGCTGACCGGTTCAAGAGATTGCCGCCGGGCAGAGAGCAGCCTGCAACCAGACCCGCAGTGATCGTGATCACCGCAAGCGACGTGGATTTTCCGCGGCCGATCCAGTCATCGCCCAATCGTGTGTGCCCGAAACGCATGGCAGCACCTTTCACAGTCAACTTTCCGCACCCCCTATCCCGCGCTAGAAACCATTCATGGCGGAATTGGGCCTGAACTGTCGCTTTTGCGGCAGATGGAGCAGTCGATGGTTGATGAAACCGAAACAATCTTAATGGAGTCTCAATTCGAGACAGAAGACACCCCATTTGGCCTGTTTGGCGCGTGGTTTGCCGATGCAGAGCGTGCGGAAATCAATGATCCCAACGCAATGGCTCTGGCCACAGTCGATGAAAACGGGCTGCCAAATGTGCGCATGGTGCTGCTCAAGGGATGGGATGAAGCCGGCTTTGTCTTCTACACCAATCTCGAAAGTGTGAAGGGACGTGAGGTCTTGGCCAGCCGGAAGGCTGCAATTTGCATGCATTGGAAGTCACTGCGCCGGCAGGTGCGTCTTCGCGGTCCGGTCAGCCAGGTGACGGATGCAGAAGCCGATGAATACTACGGCTCGCGGCCACGCGGCAGCCGCATCGGCGCCTGGGCCTCGAAACAATCGCGCCCCTTGGAAGGGCGCTTTGCGTTAGAGAAAGCCGTGGCTGAATACACCGCCAAATATGCCGTCGGCAGCATACCGCGGCCCGAGCACTGGTCCGGCTTTCGCATCACACCCGTTGAGATCGAGTTCTGGCAGGACCGCAAGTTCCGGCTGCACGATCGTTTTCGGTTTTCCCGCGAGACCCCGGACGGTCCATGGCAGAAGACGCGTCTGTACCCGTGATTTGGTCCGAATTGAGATGCATATCTGGAATTCGGAAGCGGCAAACAAAGAAAACTGATATCTTTGCCAGCATTCAGGCTCTGAACCACGAGGTGATGTGAGGCCATGATGGACGAAACGATCCGTGATGAATTGGCCGATGCCGATAGCGAGGCACGCGCTGATGACACCGCCGGGGTCTGCCCATTCACCGGCGCCCGTGTTGGTGACGCTCCTGATCCTACCCCCGCACAGGATGAAAGCCGCCCGACCATCATTCTGACGGGC
>JBCDCP010000093.1:0-12031 GCA_039181495.1 Pseudomonadota bacterium
ACCAGTGCCAGTTTGTCGAACCGAAGATGCCCTTAACGTTGGCACCGGCACCCTTTGCCATCAGGCGTGAGTACAGCGGAACGACGATCTGGAAGTCCTTGCCATTGGCCACACGGTCACGCAGGCCGAACTGCACGGCGTTGGTCAGCGAGTTCACCATGTTGCCGCCGTAGTGGACCAGGACCAGCGTATCGGCATCGGAGTTCAGCACCGGCGCGATGTAGGACGAGAAGTCTGTTGCCGCCAGCGGCGTCAGCACGGATTCAACTGTGTTCCAACCGATAGCTTCCGTTGATTCCTTAACTGCCTGCTCGGTGGTGTAACCCCAGTTGTAGTCAGCGGTGAGGTAGTAGGCGTTACGATCTGCGCCATAGGCGTTCTTCAACACCGGAGCAAGTGCCGCGCCGGACATGTATGAGTTGAAGAAGTGGCGGAAACCGTTGGCCTTCTTGTCCTTACCGGTGGTGTCATTGGAGTGGGTCAGACCGGCCATGAAGATAACGCCGGCTTCCTGGCAAAGTGCCTGGACCGCCACGGCCACACCAGATGACGAACCGCCAGTGACCATCACTGCGCCGTCTTTTTCGATCATCGACCGCGCTGAGGCACGCGCCGCGTCTGATTTGGTCTGTGTGTCACCTGTAACGAATTCGACCTTCTTTCCGAGAATGCCGTTACCTTTCAGCGCATTCGAGCTGAAGGTCTCCATCATGCCGTTGTCGGCACCGGTGCCATTGAGATGTTCGACTGCCAGTTCGTATGCGCGCAGTTCGTCGGCGCCCTCATCAGCATAGGGGCCGGACTGGGGCACGTTGAAGCCAAGCGTCACCGTTGAACCGGTCGGTTCGTTGGTGAAGGCGTTGGCATTGCGGGTGAAGACGTAAGGTGATGCCAGCGCGATGCCAGCAGCGGCCGCACCGCCCTTCAGCACTTTGCGGCGGGTCGTATAGAGTTTGCCCATTTCAAGTCTCCGTTGAGCGTTTCCGAGAAGACAGTCCGGATGCAGGGAGCGTTGTTGATGCTTCTCGTTTTGCGTCCGGCCTGAGGAGGTTGAATCCCCCTTCGGCCCTTACGCTGACGCCCCAATGTCAAAAACTCAATAGGCAATTGTATTGATTGAGTTTTTTTGTCAATTTATTTGCAAATAGCCGCACTCAAATTGCAAATAATTGACAAATTCCATGACAACCGTTGGGAATCAAAGGAAATTCCAACCATGCACAGCTCGATTGTAGGGGCACGAATCCGCCAAACCCGCCGCGCTATCGGCCTGACACAGGCCGAGCTGGCACGGCGCATCGGCATTTCGCCGAGCTATCTCAACCTCATTGAGTGGAACAAACGACGGATCGCCGGGTCACTGCTGCGCAAGATCGCCGATGCTCTTCAGCTCCCCTTGGACGAGTTTGAAGGAACTCAGGAGACCCAATTGATGGAGGCCCTGGCCGGGCTTGCGCATCACCCTTTGCTGCGCACGCTGGATGTCGAGTCCGACAGGATCAACGAGCTGATCGGACGGTTCCCCGGCTGGGCCAGAGCGCTCGGAAAGCTCGCCGGTTCCGAACGCGATGCCACGGCGCGCGTTCAAATCCTCTCGGACCAGCTGTCAAACGATCCCTACCTGAGTGAAACAGTTCATCGCATGCTCACACGCATTGCGGCTGTCCGCTCATCGACCGAGATCCTCACCGAATATGCCGATCTGCCTGATGAGCGCCGTGGCCGCTTCAATCATATCGTCCATGAGGAGATCGAGACACTCTCCGAGGTTGGCGAAGCACTGGCAACCTATCTTGAACGCTCGGATCATTCCGACAGGATTCTGACACCCGTCGATGAGGTCGAAGCGCTTTACGAGGCACGCAACAACCATTTCCAGGAACTGGAAGACGCAGCCCAACCCCTTTCGGATCTGCTCGATGATTCCGAACCGCTTTCACGCCTGCAAAAGGCAGGCTCATTGGCGCAGCATCATTTGGCGGATGTGATCGACCGGGTGATCGAATCGCAACCGCAGATCAAGACCGCGGCCGCGCGCAGCCGTGCTCGAAGAGCGCTGTCGAACTATGGCGTTCGATCCATTCTCATGCCGCTGGCTTCCTTCGCCAAGCGGTCTGCTGAATCGCTCTATGACATCGAAGTTCTGGCCGAGCAGTTTTCCAGCGGCATTGAAGCAGTTTGCCTTCGCCTGACAGCGCTCCCCCGGTCAGACTCTGTGCCGCACTTCGGGTATTTCCGCGCCAACGCGGCCGGAACGATCATTGCCATGCTTGGTTTGGAAGGTTTGTCGGTTCCGCGCTACGCCGCCGCCTGTCCCCTGTGGGTCCTCTACCGCGCACAGCAATCGCCGGAAGCCGTGATCCGCCAGCGTGTGCTGTTTCCATCAGGCGATCGCTTCGTGTTTGTTGCACGGGCCCGCAGAGCCGGGCCGAGCGGCTTTGGCAAACCACGCCACTACATCACCGATATGCTTGCCTTGAAGGAAGAGGACGCAAAACTCACCGTTTACGATCCTGAACCATCGGCGACAGTGGAGGAGGTCGGGCCAAGCTGCAGGATGTGTCCCAGGATGTCATGCCTGCATCGTGTTGAAGATCCGCTGGCCGAATGATGGTCAAATGCACCAATTGCAGCACGGCGCAAATTGCACTCTAATTGAGAACAAGGTCCGCGTCAGACGGGCTCTCAAACGGGGGAGAGAACGACAGCCGATGGCAAAGCGCGTATTATTAGCCGAAGACGAGCCGAATATCGTCGAATCCTTGACGTTTCTCCTCGAGCGGGCCGGGTTCGAAGTCGCCGTCAAGACAGACGGGCGGCGGGCGCTCGACACTGTGCTCGACGATACGCCGGATCTTCTGATCCTCGATGTCATGTTGCCGGAATTGAGCGGCTATGAAGTCCTCCGCCATCTGCGCGCTGACCAGCGCTCGGCAAGCTTGCCCGTGCTGATGCTGACAGCGAAAGGGCAGCGGGCGGACCGTGAAACCGCACTGGAATGTGGCGCCGACCGGTTCATCACAAAACCGTTCTCCAACGCTGATGTCATGGCGGCCGTCAAAGAGCTGCTTAACGGAAACGCGGCTTGACCAAGAGGGCGCGACAATCGTGACGGACCCCCGCGACACGCTCATGCGCCGCCGCAAGATCCGGGACCGATCCATGGTGCTTGTCCTGGTTGGCATCGCACTCTTGATGCCTCCGACCATCGGTGTCTCTCTGATGGATGTCAGGATAGCCGGATTACCAGCGCCGCTGATCTATGTGTTTGGCGTCTGGGCGCTGCTTATTCTGGCAGCTCATTTGCTGGCCGGTCCGCTGGGAGAGACCGATGAGTCCTCTCCGGCAGCCGAGATGCCTGAAACCGACAGCTGATGCTCTCCGTTGACGTTCTGCTGGCCGTTTGCCTGGGCTATGTGGTGCTTCTGTTCACAGTGGCCTTTGCCGTCGACCGCCGCGCACGGCACAGATCGATAGGCTGGCTGCAGTCGCCCGTTGTCTACACACTCTCGATATCGGTCTATTGCACGTCGTGGACATTCTATGGCGCGGTAGGTTCCGCAGCCCGGAACGGGCTTGAGTTCATCACCATCTATCTCGGACCGACGCTGGTCTTCATCGGCTGGTGGTGGCTTCTGCGCAAACTGGTGCGGATTGGCCGCGCGCACAGGATCACGTCAATCGCCGACCTGATCTCCTCGCGCTATGGCAAGAGCTCCAGCCTTGCCGTGTTGGTGACGGCCATGGTCGTGACCGCGACGACTCCATACATTGCTCTGCAATTACAGTCCCTAACCCGCAGCTATCAGGTCATCGATGCCGACGCTGACAGTTTTATGACCGCGTTGTGGATCGCTGTCGGCATGGCGCTCTTCACCATTTTGTTCGGGACCCGCAATCTGGATGCGAATGAGCGCCACCATGGCGTCGTCGCTGCCATTGCTCTTGAGGCAGTGATCAAGCTGATCGCCCTGATCGCGGTCGGCATGTTTGCGACCTTTTGGCTTTCGGGCGGCTTTTCCGATGTCTTTGCCGATGTCGATATCGAAGCACTTGGCGGCGAGGACATCTTCGGTCCGCGCTGGGTGACGCTGATCTTCCTGTCCGCCACAGCGATCATCTGCCTGCCACGACAGTTTCAGGTGACGGTCGTCGAGAACATCGACGAGGGCCAGCTCAGGACCGCGTCCTGGCTGTTTCCTCTCTACCTGCTGGGCATGTGTATCTTCACAATGCCGATCGCACTGGTCGGATTGAGAACGATGCCCGAGGGCGCCAACCCCGACCTCTTCGTGCTCACCATTCCGCTGGCCAACCAGCAATATGAGTTGGCGCTACTTGCCTTCCTGGGCGGCTTCTCCTCGGCAACATCCATGGTCATCGTCGCCTCGATCGCAGTGTCCACCATGGTATCCAACCATATCGTCATGCCCGTTGTCTTGCGGCTGATCGCCCCCGATAGGGCACGTAGCGGCGATGTCCGCGATCTCCTGCTGATGTCCCGGAGGGTGAGCATTGTCATCATTCTCGGGCTTGGTTTTCTCTATTTCTGGCTCAGTGGTGGATCGGCTGCGCTGGCCGCCGTCGGATTGATCGCCTTTGTCGGCGTCGCTCAGTTCCTGCCCAGCCTCATTGGCGGCCTTTTCTGGCGTGATGCCACGCGCATGGGCGCCATCTCCGGCCTCGTCGTCGGCTTCTTGCTTTGGGCTTACACGCTGTTCCTGCCCAGCTTCGAGGGGCAGATTCTGCTGAGTTCTTCAGTTCTTGCCAACGGACCTTGGGGCATCGAGCTATTGCGGCCACAAGGGCTGTTTGGACTGCAAGGCATGGACCCGCTGGTGCATGCCGTTGTTTGGAGCGTTGGACTGAACACACTCGTCTTTCTGGTTGTCTCGAGCCTGACCGGCGCCAATCTGCTTGAGCGTTTACAGGCCACCTTGTTCGTTGATGTTTATCGGGCGGCAGGTGGTGCCCCCTCGAGCATAGCCACCACATCAGCCGGCGCCGAGGATCTGTTCATCCTGGCACAGCGGATCCTCGGTACCGATCCTGCACGCCGGCTTTTCGACGAGATGGCCCGGTCGCAAGGGAGCGCAGGTGATCTGCCACATCCGACCGATACGGTGATCGCACGGCTGGAGCGTGAACTCGCCGGCTCGATTGGCGCGGCATCAGCACATGCCATGGTCCAGCGCATTGCTGGGGGGCAGACCGTCGGCATGACCGAACTCATCGACATTGCCGACGAAGCTCAGCAACTGATCGTCACAACGCGCGAATTGGCAGAAAAGTCGGGCGAACTGGAACGCACGGCAGAAGCGCTGCGCAGCGTCAATGAACGGTTGCGCTCCCTAGATGCACAGAAGGACGACTTCGTCAGCCAGGTCAGCCACGAACTACGCACGCCGATGACCTCGATCCGGTCCTTCTCCGAAATCCTGATGGAGGAAGAGGACCTGTCCCACGCCGAAAGGGCTCGTTTTGTGTCCATCATCCATGAGGAAAGCCGGCGATTGACGAGCCTTCTCGACGAGCTCCTCGATATCAACCGTCTCGAAACAGGCATGGCGGATCTGCAGCTCGAAGCTCTCGATGTAAATGATGCTGCCGTAACAGCGATCGATACGATGCGCGGCATGATCCGCAAGGCCGGAATCTCAGTCAGCACAACATTGAATGCCGACGTGCCAGCCGTCATGGCCAATAGCGACCGCTTGAGGCAGGTGCTGATGAACATCCTGTCCAACGCGGTGAAGTACAACGTCTCGGAAACACCCAAAATCGAACTACGCACCACGGCCCACGATGAAGCGGTCTGGATTGATGTGATTGACAATGGTGGTGGCGTAACCCGCGAGGACGCCACTCTTGTGTTCGAGAAATTTGCACGCGGCAGCCGGTCACACCTTGATCAGGGTGCGGGGCTCGGTCTGCCGATCTGCCGTGCGATCATGCGGGCCATGGGCGGCGACGTCACGGTCCAGTTTGCCGAGAACGGGACGAGCTTCTTCCGTGTTAGCCTGGTTCCACACAGGACCATCGAGACAAGAATCAAGGAAGCGGTGTGAGCCGCAGCAACAGTTCACAGTGTTTCGCTTGGCTCCGGGCCAATCGCCTCAGCAGTGTTCTGCCCTGCTAATCGCGGGTGTCGGTATCCAGCCAGTAGTCGATAAAGCTGTTGAACCAACGGGCAACCGCCGGATCATACAACCAACGATCAGAGAAGTGCGTTTCGCGCGGACGCACGCCGGGCAGCACGAAGCGGTGTGCGGCCAGCGTGGTCCATCGATGGATCATGGCGCGCGTCACTTCGGGATGAAACTGCAGTCCAAAAGCCGTTCGGCCCCATTGAAAGGCCTGGTTTTCGAAATGACCGTCCGGAGCAGTTGCCAGTAACGTGGAATCGACCGGCAGGTTGCTAAAGCCCTCGCGATGCCATTGATAAACATGGCTGGGCCACTCCATCAGTGCCTGCGCTGCCTGCGTTGTCTCAATCGGATAATAGCCAATCTCGGCATGCTCATCATCGTGGAGGTCGACGCTTCCGCCAAGCTGCTTGACGAGCATTTGCGCGCCCAGACATAGCCCCAGATAAGGTGCGTCTTCCTTTAATGCGACACCGATCATGTCGATCTCATCGCGGATGTACTGATCCGGATCGTTGGCGCTTTGCGGACCGCCAAACACGATCATGCCGGCATGATCGGAAAGGGTGCCGGGCAACGGATCGCCCAGTGCGGGGCGCCTGATGTCCATCGGGATCTGACGCGCGTTGAGCAGCGTGCCAACCCGCCCAGGGATCGACTGTTCCTGGTGAAGGATGATCAAGACCGGGCGCTGCCGAGGATGTGCGCCCGCTGCAGATACGCCACACGGCGCGTTGTCTTCAACGCGCATCGAGATCTCCCCCGATCTGTGTATCGATCATCGGGCAAGACATCAGGTCAGCCATCTCCGCGTTGGCCTTCAACAAGTTTACGCAAGCGGATGCGTTCACGCGGCGGAACGTGCAACAACTCGGCAATTCGCCAAAGCGTGTTGTCTTCAAACTCGTGCACTGTGCCGTCGGCATAGACCATCTCCCAGAGCATCTCGACCACCCGGAGTCGACCGTCCTCATCCATGCGGCGGTTCAGGACCGATGTAAAACCGTACAAATCCACCGCGTCGCGATCACGCTCTTGAGCAATCTCTATGAGAGCGGCTGTATCGGTCTCGGACAACGAGAACTCGCGCGACAATGACTGCCGGAGCGTCGTCCGTTCGCTTTCCTCCACCACACCGTCAACCGCAATGACATGGACTGCAAGTGCCGCGGCTGCGATCCTGGCATCATCAAGATTGAGACCCGGTGCGTCGGCGTCCGTATCACCTCCAGCTGCCGACTTGCCGAGGCCAAGAGCTGATCGTATGGAGTCAAACACCGCTATACTGGCCCAATCATCGAAGAAACATCGCCGTCCGACACAAGGAACATAGGCTGACATGCCCGATCAGCAAACAGTTCAGACCGAAACAATCGACAGCATTGAGGATGCCGGAGACCGTGCCGAGCAGTATCGCGTCGCGCTCGCATCGATCAAATCGCTTTGTGAGGGTGAGACTGACCAGATCGCGATGATGGCTACGATTGCCTGTGAACTGCACCACACGATGCCAGGTTTTGATTGGGTCGGCTTTTATCGTGCCGTCGGAAACGAGATCCTGAAGATCGGTCCCTATCAGGGTGGCCATGGCTGCCTGGTGATTCCCTACAACCGCGGGGTCTGCGGGGCATGCGCCCGAACAGGGGAAACGCAGATTGTCGATGACGTTGACGCCTTTCCCGGCCACATCGCATGTTCGTCTAACACCCGATCCGAGATCGTGCTGCCGGTCCGCAACGCCCAAGGCGAACTGATCGCCGTACTGGATATCGACTCAGACAGCCCGGCTCATTTCTCGACCGAAGATGCCACAGCGCTTGAGACCATGCTGGCCGAAGCGTTTTCCGGTCGCTGAAAGGTGCCGCGACGGGGAAGCGGCACAAGACCGAGAATATCAGTGTCGCCCGATTGCCAACCCGCCATTTAGAGTTGGCTCACGACGATCTTCTTGGCGAAAATGCTGAATGTTCCAACCGGCGTGCCAACGCGGGCAGCGACTGGTGAATAGAACGATGATGATCCCAGTGGCACAAAGGTGATTGTGATCGGCGCCCGATCGCGAAGAAAGGCGATGCTGTCGCGGCGTCCATGATAGCCCGATTTGGGCAGAAAACGCGCGTGGCAGACGACCGCCGGACCTGAATAACCCTCGGCTTCGAACGTTGTCATGCCGGCGAGACGCAATTCCAGGTCGGCACGCATCGCGCCGTCGAAACTCCGGATTGTCTGATTGCACACATCACCCAGATTGGAGGCCTTGACGATTAATGCCGACAAAGGATCGTGAGCCAGATCGAGATGATCTGGTTGTAACGGAATCCAGTCACCCCGCTTGCGCAATGCAGGAACATTGACGGTATCGCTGATACGCCCGCCCGAATAGCTGATCTGGGTCTTCTTGGCTTTGTCGCCGGAGACATAGTCGACCACATACTCGTGCGGCGAAAGACCGTTCTCCCCGAGCGCTCCGTGGGCTTCGGTTCGGCCACGCACACGTTCGAAGAGTTCCGCAACACCGCGACTCTCAACAGCGCCAATAACTGCATATTCATCGGGAGAGACAGTCGTCTGAAAATTGCCGCTCGCTATGCGCAAGCCATTCAGCACAACGCGGATATCGATGCTGTAATGCAGCTTTGTGGGGTCCTCGGCTCGCACCGTGTAGCTCGTAGCGGCAATCCCGGCAGAAATCATGGTGACTGCAACGGCCAAGCAGCCTGCCTTGAGAGCAAGCTGCGTTCCAGATCCCATTCCGTGACCATATCTATGTAACATGCCGGGTTCCGATGACGTGTTCGTCTTGCGTCAAAAATCTGACGAATAATCATTGGTTAGCCCACGCCGGATGAACCGCTACTGAACGAACGGCTCGAACCGTCGATCATCATATGTCGTGATGAACTACACCGTCATTCGGCGCGGGTCGCAGCTAAACCCTACTGTTCCAGTTCGCGCGCCTCTTCCGCAAGCATGATCGGAATACCATCACGGATGGGATAGGCGAGTTTCGCTGCACGGCTGATCAGCTCGTGTGCGTCAGCGTCATATTCGAGACTTGTCTTGGTCAGCGGACAGACCAGTATTTCAAGCAGCTTCGGATCAATGCGACCTGCGGCACGCTGAGGCATTTCGTCCGACATGGGCACCTCCTCTCCGGTGTTTTATTGCAGGGTGGTGCCCGATGGATCGTCATCCTGCATCAGGCTCATTTCGGTAATGGCGATCAGCATTTCAGATCGATCCGCCACGGTCTGCGCTTCCAGCAAAGCCTGTTTTTCGCGGGCCCCATAAGGGCTCATCATGGCAAGCAGATTGACGAGTGCTTCGGTCGGCGCGCGATTGATGTCGTCCCAGTCCGCATCAAGGCCATTGGCGCTGAGAAAAGCGTTCAGGGTTTCCAGCAAACGCTCGCGATCAACACCGGCATCACCCTCTTCCGGCTGGAAATCGGCCTCAAACTCCGAGTAGTCGACACGGCATTGACGAAACGGAGTGGTCGTCGGCAATTCTTCAATGACCCTGAAGCGGGCAACGCCAGTCAGCGTGATGATGTAGCGCCCATCACCGGTCTCCTGCATTGCAGTTACACGGCCAACACAGCCGATCTCGCTTAGCTCCGGAATATCTGCAGCTTCACCTTCATTGTCTTGTTCGGGGCCATCATCAGGTCGAGGCTGGACCATACCGATCAGCCGGTGCGATTTCATGGCCGCTTCGAGCATCGCCAGATAGCGCGGCTCGAACAGGTTCAGCGGCATATCCGCCCGTGGAAGAAGCAAGGCTTCGCTGAGCGGAAAAACGGGCACCAGTTCAGGCAGCTCTTCGGGGCCGCGATAGAGCACATTGATGGCCATGGTGTTCCCTTGTCTACTGCGCCGGCACTGCTAATCGGTCGGCTTCACCGGCACAACGCCGGTCTGCACATAATTTAGGGCAGATCACGAAAACAACACTGTCGAAAGTTTTCGCCGGCCTTCAACCGTCATCGGATCGGTCGGACCCCACGCTTCGAAGAAGGTTAGGAGCTGTTCTCTTGCCTGATCTTCATTCCATTCGCGATCGCGCTTTACGATTTCGAGAAGATGGTCGATGGCGCCCAAACGGTCGGATCGCGCATTCAGCGCCAGCGCCAGATCGAAGCGGCTCTGATGGTCATTCGGATCGGCCAAGATGGCCTTCTCCAACGGACCAATGTCGCCCAGATCTGCGGTTTGCTCAGCGAGTTCCACCGCGGCGCGCGCGCTGGCGATAGCGGGGTCCTTGGCCAGTTCCTCGGTTACCGCATCAAGAGTTTGGCGCGCGCGTTCGGTCTCACCGGACTCGATCAGGCACTTGATCATGCCGCCGATTGCGCGGGCATTGTCCGGCTCCTGCTGGAGCACGGCGGCAAAAGCAGTAGCCGCATCTGAGACCGCGCCTTGACCGAGCAGCGTCTCGGCCTGCTCAATGACCTCTTCAAGTGCGGCACCGGGATCTGCATCACCAAGAATACGCTTGATGAAGGCCTTGATCTGGCTCTCGGGCAAAGCCCCCATGAAACCGTCCACCGGGCGACCCTGGGAAAACGCAAACACCGCGGGTATCGACTGCACGCCAAGCTGGCCCGCGACTTCCGGATGTTCGTCGATATTCATCTTGACCAGTCGGATCGCGCCCTTGGCCGCCTTAACCGACGCCTCGAGCACCGGAGTCAGTTGCCGGCAGGGGCCGCACCACGGTGCCCAGAAATCGACAAGCACCGGCGCTTCACGCGAGGCTTCCAGCACATCCTTGGCAAAATCCTGGCTGGTTGTGTCCTTGATAAGATCGCCAGCGGCGTCCGGCGTCGCATCAGGCGCAGTGGCGCCCACGCCCAAGTCGATACTTGTCATGGCTGATGTCACATTCCGTAGAGCGCCCACACCCACCCTGGCGGCGCAAGATTAGACCGTTGCCCTTAATATAGAGAGCGTGAACCCAACCTGCCAACCGTCACTGCCCCGGTGGGGCTAATCGGAGTCAGCCGGCGCGGTGTCATGCCCTGAAACCACGACAATGCGGGGGCGGTGTCCATATCGACCCAGGAACGCGATCAGATCATCGCGGCTGATGGTTGTCGTCATGGTATTAGTGAGCGGATGGCAGTTGAGCTTGTCGTGCCGCATCAGTGCTTCATCAAACACACATGTAACACGGCCCTCGGTGTCATTGACGAGACCGAACGCGGTGACCGCTCCCGGCACAACGCCCAGCAGTTCCATCAACAGTTCCGGCTTTCCGAATGACACCCGCCCGGAGGCACCGATACGGGTATGGATCCGCTTGAGATCGATGTCTGCATCTTCATCCGCAACGACAAGAAAGACGTTGCCCTTCTTGTCCCGTAGAAACAGATTTTTGGTGTGGCCGCCTTCCAGCTGCCCACGCAGATCCTTGCTCTCGGCAACGGTGAAGAGCGGCGGATGGCTGACGGTTTGGGCATTAATGCCCGCCGCTTCGATCGCGGCGAGCAGTTCTTCGGTTGAGACGGGCATAGCAGTGGAGGGCACTTCAAATGTGGACGTCGACAGCGACACCTAGAGGGCATTGCGGCCTACCGCAAGATCGTTCTGGCGATGCCGGCAGAAGCCCGTAGGGCGCGCGCATGAGGCACTTGCAATCACTGTTTCGTTGCGTCATACACCGGCCTCGAACTGGCCTTGCCGGATCGTGAGCGGGCGTAGCTCAGGGGTAGAGCATTACCTTGCCAAGGTAAGGGTCGTGAGTTCGAATCTCATCGCCCGCTCCATTTTCAAACAGATCATTCCGAACCAGTCGAAGCTATCGTCAACCGGCTTGGTTTGCGCGGGAAGCGCTTACTCCCACGTCAGTGCGACCAGCACGGCGAAGCACAACCCCACCCCCAC
>JBCDCP010000094.1:0-11756 GCA_039181495.1 Pseudomonadota bacterium
CGGCCTGGGCACGCTCGACCTTTTCACGTTCGCGGGCCTCGACCAGAGCCTGAGCGCGCGCGTCCTTCTCGTCATCGGTCAGCGTGCGTAGCACCATTCCCTTGTCGGCCTTGGCGGGCTCGGCCTTTGGCTTGGGCTCAGGCTTTGGTGCTTCCGGCTCCGGCGCAGGTTTGGGAGCAACTTCCACTGCTTCCGCCGGGGCGACGGGGCGGCGGCGCTTCTTCTCCACGACCACGGCCTTGGACCGGCCATGCGAGAAATTCTGCCGCACGGTGCCAGACTCGACGGTCCGCTTCAGACTGAGCGTCTTGCGCGGTTTGGGCCCGTCAATTGTCTTGTCGCCGGTGTTTTCGGTATCGCTCATTCTCAAACAGTCTTTCCAATCCAGGCCTGCCACCCTTGGCTGGCCGGAGCTGCCTCCATTCGATCCGGAGGCTGTTAAACGCTCTCGCCGCTTTGTCCCGGCCGAGCCGATAGCTCGGTCTGCGGCATATGAAATCCGCGGTAGCGGTCCAGAGCACGAAGCACCGGAACCGTCCGTCGGTCCTGCATGACGGCAGCATGTATCACATGCGCGCCACCAAGCGCCATCGACAACATGCCTGATGGCAGCGATGAATCGACGAAGGGCGCTGGATGCCCGTCGGACGATGCGGCACGAATAGCCGCGTCAAGTTTCGCGACGCCATTATCCGCAGCATCCGCGGCATGCAAGACCGCGACCGCCCGGCCGGCTCGAATAGCGGACTCGACTTTGGCAAATCCGGTCACCACTAGGCCAGCCTTGCGCGCAAGCCCAAGGCTGCCGAGCACTGCGTCACGCAGCATCTCGCCGACACAATCCGACAGACTTTCAGGCGCTTTTCCTGCACCTTTGAAGGCACGCCTGAATGCCTGTTTCGCAACCGCTGAGGAAACCGCATGGTGAGTTGCCGTCACCCATGCGCCACGACCCGGAAGACGCCGTTTGAGGTCAGCGACGACTGCGCCATCGGGCGCAACCACAAATCGAATCAGCTGATCCTCGGGCAACACCGCCCGGGTGACGATGCAACGGCGGGTACGCGGCTCCGACTGAGTCCGGGATCTGGATGTCCGACCATCGCCAAGGCGACCATCATCGAGCAGATCCCCGGATTCCGCAGAAGCGGACCGGGGGTCCAGTTCTTCGGGCAGATCGTGCGCCATGGTGGTCACCGCAAGGGTCATCAATCAGGTTACTCCCTGGATTGGCCGAAAGCTGCGTCATTACGCCGTTGTCGCGGGTGACGCCGTCTCGCTCGCCTCAGCGCCGGCTTCAGATTCACTGTCGGCGTCTTCCGCTTCTTCGTCCTCGGGCTCATCCTCGGGCAGCGAATCTATCCAACCAGCGCTTAACCTGGCAAGCATGATCATCCGTTCAGCTTCGTCGCGACTCACATCGAAACCGTCGAGAATGCCGGGGTGCCGCGTCGACTCACCTTTGGATCGCTCGAACCATCCGGTCAGTTCATCGGTGGCACATCCGGCAAGGTCTTCGACCGTCTTTATCTCGTTCTCGCCGAAGGTCACCATCATTTCGGTGGTCACGCCTTCGATCTCCCGGACTTCATCCTCAACGCCGAGCTCCTTGCGACGCGCATCGCGTGCCGCCTCGAGACGCTCAAGGTATTCCTGCGCTCTGGTTTGAATCTCTTCTGCGGTGTCATCGTCGAAACCTTCAATCGCAGAGATCTCCTCCAACGGGACAAAGGCCAGTTCCTCGACCGTGGCGAAGCCTTCGGAAACCAGCAATTGCGCGACCATCTCGTCAACATCGATGGCTTCGACAAACAGTTCCGTTCGGTCGGTGAATTCCTTCTGCCGCCGTGCCGACTCCTCATCCTCGGTCAGGATATCGATGTCCCAACCCGTCAATTGAGAGGCAAGGCGGACATTCTGGCCACGGCGGCCGATGGCCAGAGACAACTGCTCGTCGGGCACAACGACTTCAATACGTTCGGCATCCTCATCGAGCACGACTTTGGCGACTTCTGCGGGTGCCAACGCATTGACGATGAAGCTCGCGGCATCCATCGACCATGGAATAATGTCGATCTTCTCGCCCTGGAGTTCCTGAACGACCGCCTGGACGCGACTGCCACGCATGCCAACACAGGCGCCCACAGGGTCAATGGCCGAATCATTGGAGATCACGGCGATCTTGGCACGACTGCCCGGGTCACGAGCAACGGAGCGGATTTCGATGATGCCGTCATAGATTTCCGGCACCTCCTGCGCAAACAGCTTTGCCATGAACTGCGGATGTGTGCGGGACAGGAAGATCTGCGGCCCGCGCTGCTCGCGGCGCACGTCGTAGATGAACGCGCGGATGCGGTCACCATTCTGGAACATCTCGCGCGGAATCAGCTCGTCGCGACGGACGATACCTTCACCGCGCCCAAGATCGACAACCACATTGCCGTATTCGACGCGCTTGACGATCCCGTTGACGATCTCGCTGACGCGATCCTTGAACTCCTCGTACTGCCGCTCACGCTCGGCTTCGCGTACCTTCTGGACGATGACCTGCTTGGCCGACTGGGCCGCGATGCGGCCAAAATCGATCGGCGGCAGAGGGTCGGCGATCTTATCCCCCAGTTGAGCTGCTGGGTTGCGCTCCTGTGCATCCGCCAGTTCGATCTCGGTGGCGGGATGCTCAACCGCTTCGACGACTTGTAGAAGGCGCGCCAACCGCAGCTCACCGGTCTTGGGATTGATCTCCGCCTTAACGTCGGTCTCGCTGCCATATCGCGACCTGGCAGCCTTTTCGATGGCCTCTTCCATAGCCTCGATAACGATCTCACGCTCGATCGTCTTCTCACGGGCGACCGCATCAGCGATCTGCAGAAGCTCTAACCGGTTTGCGCTCACCGCGGTGTTCATGGCGTTCCTACCTTCGTGCACGGCCCTTGCGGACAGACCCTTTCGGGCCGGCCTTGCGGGCGCTCTGCCGGCCACGCCGGCGGTTATCGTTCGCTCCGGTGACGTCGCCACCAGAGGTGTCATCCATGGGGTCGGTCTTGGCGCTCGCAGATGCGCGCCCCAAGCTTTCATCGATCAAGGCATCGGTCAGCACCAGGCGCGCATCAAGCATGTCAGAGAACTCGAGGTCGGCTTCGAGTACGCCGTCTGAACCCTCGAACTCGATCGTGACTCCATTGTCGGCCACCGCCAATAACGGACCGCGAAATCTGCGCCGGCCATCGATGCCGATATCCATCTCAACCTTCATCAGGTGACCCTCGGCGCGGACGAAATCCGAATGGCGCACCAGAGGCCGGTCGATACCGGGGGACGACACTTCGAGATGGTAGCTGCCAGCGACAGGATCCTCGACATCGAGCAGTGGTGCGATTGCCCGCGACACGGCTTCGCAGTCGCCAACCGTCATCTGTCCATCCGGCCGTTCAGCCATGATCTGCAATGTAACGCCGTTCTGTCCGGTCATCCGCACACGGACGACACGATAACCAAGTGCCCGCAACTCGGGCGTGATCAGTGTGGCGACACGCGCCTCCGCACCGCGTTCGATAATCACGCGCGGTTCATCAAGCAGGGCATCGTTGTCGGCCACTGGCTCAATGTCTTGCCGTTCTGTCGTCGCGTTCTGATCGTTCAAAGCGGTCATTCGTCCCGTCGGGGTCCTAAGGTTCAGCGGTATTGCCAGAAGCGCACTGGCTTAAAACAAAAAGGGCGGGCCCCGCCGGAGCCCACCTCATCAGCGATCTGATTGAGATTGGATGAGTGGGATATACGCGCTTCGCAGTTGATGTGCAAGGCCAGGCGACAGCCCGATCAACGCCGCTCGAAGATCAGATAGGCCGGCTTCCGACCTTCCCGGAGTGCCTTCGCCTCGTAGCGTGTGCCTGGCCAATTGGGCCAAGGGGCGCGCCAGTCCGATTCGATGCGCGCCTGCCATACAAAGTCCGGATGTCGCCGGACGTGCATCAGTGTCCAGGTTAGATAGTCGGGCCAATCGGAGGCGAAGCGAAACTGGCCGCCTGGTTGGATCACGCGCGTCAGCTGATCGAGTGCTTGCGGCCTGATGAAACGGCGCTTCCAGTGCCGTCTCTTGCGCCAAGGATCAGGGTACAGGAGATCCAGCCTTGTTATCGATGCATCCGGCAACGCCGCGAGCAGCACTTCGCCATCGCCCATAAACAGTCGGACATTCGACAGATTGCGGTCGACTAACTCGGGCAAAATTTTGCCAAAGCCGTTCAGGTAGGCCTCTGCTCCGATGAAGCCGGTGGCGGGCTGCCGTTCGGCCTCGAATGCAAGATGTTCGCCACCGCCAAAACCGATCTCTACCGCAATCCGTTCAATCGGGTTCGGAAACAGCTCGGCTAACCGGTCGGGGAATTCTGCGGGATCAACCAGCAGTTCCGGGAGCAGTGTCTCGACGAGTTTCGCCTGGCGCCCACGCAGTGCGTGGCCCTGTCGACGACCGAACAACCGACTTGTGGCGGACAGCCGTTCTTTGTCCGCCATCGGTCCTGCCCGCTATCGCAGAGCTTTTTTGAGCCGGGACGCAATATCGGTCTTCTCCCAGGAGAAGGACCCGTCGCGGCCAGGTTTGCGACCGAAGTGCCCGTAGGCAGCAGTGAGCGCATAGATCGGCTTGTTGAGATTGAGATGGCGGCGGATCCCGGTCGGGGTCAGATCCATCAGTTCGCCGGACGCCAGAACTCTCTCGATCTCCGCCGGATCGACCGTTCCAGTGCCATGCAGATCGACATAGATCGATAGCGGCTTGGCAACGCCGATGGCGTAAGAGAGCTGAATGGTGCAGCGATCCGCAAGGCCCGCTGCAACGACGTTCTTTGCGAGGTAGCGCGCGGCATAGGCTGCCGAACGATCAACCTTCGTGGTGTCCTTGCCGGAAAACGCGCCGCCGCCATGCGGCGCGGCGCCACCGTAGGTGTCGACGATGATCTTGCGGCCGGTCAGTCCAGCGTCGCCGTCAGGACCGCCGATTACAAATTTGCCGGTCGGATTGATGTACCAGTCACAGTCCGGCGCGATTTCGATACCCTCGAGTGCCTGACGGATATAGGGCTCAACCACCTGCCGGACTTTATCCGATGACCAGGCATCATCAAGGTGCTGGGTCGACAGAACGATCGAGGTCACAGCCGCTGGCTTGCCATCGGCATAGCGCACTGTGACCTGGCTCTTTGCATCGGGGCCAAGTTTTGCGGCATCGCCGTCACCGGCATGGCGGGCAGCGGCCAACACCTCAAGAATGCGATGGCTATAGTAGATCGGCGCCGGCATGAGATCGGGTGTTTCACGGCACGCATAGCCAAACATGATGCCCTGATCGCCAGCACCTTCGAGTGTCTCATTGGGCGTCGCGCCATTGCCTGTCTTGGCTTCGTGAGCCTTGTCGACGCCTTGGGCGATGTCGGAAGACTGGGCATGCAACAAGACGTCGATCTTGCAAGTTTTCCAATGGAACCCGTCCTGCTCGTAGCCGATCGCCCGGATGGCACGGCGCGCAGCCGAGCGGAACCGCCCTGGTGCAACGACAGGGTGACCCTTGGCGTCGGTCACCACTTCACCGGACTTGCTCTTCTTCAGCAGCGTTTCAGGAACCCGGCATTCACCAGCAATAACCACACGATTGGTGGTTGTCAGCGTTTCGCAAGCGACTCGCACATCCCAGACGTCGGTTCCGTTGGACGGCTTGCGGGCCTCCTTGTAGATGAGATCAACAATCTCGTCAGAGATCCTGTCACAAACCTTGTCGGGATGCCCTTCGGACACCGATTCGCTGGTGAAGAGATAGTCGAGACGGTCCATGACTGGCCCCTTTTGAACATCCGCCCTGCTCACCTGCCCCCGTTTTGGCGGCACGCTATATGCAGATTTCTTTATATAGAAGATCGACGGCGCCTTTTGGCAGGTTGCGCTGATGCGCGTCAAGACCGGAATGCCTGTAAGTCAGCACGGCTGCCGAACACTTTTACGTTGCACTGTCGATACGTCGGGGAGTGATCAGGGTCCGCGATGAACCAGCGTTTCAACGAGTTCGATGATCAGACGGCGCGTCCGGGAGTCTTTGATCCGCACGAAGGCCTTTGAAAGCCGCAGGCCATCGGCACCGACATCGTCCTCATGCTCATAGGCGGACGCTGCTTCGCCCAGCCCTTCAATACCGGCTTGTTCGGGATCGTCCGGCAACCCCTCATAGAAATAGCCAACCGGAATATCGAGGAACCGGGCAATTTCGAAAAGGCGGCTCGCACCGATCCGGTTGGAGCCCTTCTCGTACTTCTGGATCTGTTGAAACGTCACGCCGAGCTGTTCGCCGAGCCTTTCCTGACTCACGCCCCGTGTGACACGTCGTTGGCGAAGTCTGGCGCCAACATGAACGTCGATTGGATTTGGTTTCTTGGCTGCCATTGCCTACTGCGCATCCAGAGAAATCAGCATTGGACGGATGGCCTTGTTCGAGACGACAACCACAATCCCACCGCCAAGTGCCGCGTCATGAGCCTACCGTCCGCTACAGCCTGTCGCGACCAGACAGGAGTGTAGCACGATCGCCTACGACAGCGATCCGGACCTGATCGATATGTACCCATTATGAATACCCAAAAGGGTTTTCCATAACGATGCTTCATTCATACCTCATCTTCCGGCGACGCAGAAGTGCCAACGCAAAAACCGCAAGCAGTGTATATCCCGCCGCTCCATGACTCAGCGAAAATGGTGTCGGCGGTAATGTCCCCGGCAAGTCCTGATCGATGACAGCGCGCGCGTTCAGCGGCAGTTCCGCAATGGCGCGGCCGTGCGCATCAATCAGAGCGGATATCCCATTGTTGGCAGCACGAACGAGCGGCAAACCTTGCTCGACGGCGCGCATGCGAGCCTGGCGCAGGTGCTGTCGCGGGCCGGGCGTATCGCCGTACCATGCATCGTTTGTCACATTGAGAAGGAATTCGGGCCGTGCAACGTCACGGCCGCGCGGCACGAAGCCGGGAAAAATCGCCTCATAGCAGACCAACGGCCAGAAGGACGGCTTGCCCGAATGTCGCATCGGCGAAAGGCGTGCACCAGCGGCAAACCCGCCGGGCAGATCGGTCAGCTGACGTATACCCAATCGTTCGAGCGTATCCTGAAAAGGAAGGAACTCGCCGAAGGGGACAAGTCGAACTTTGTCATAAACGGCAGCGACATCGCCTTCGTCGTCAATCACTGCAATCGAGTTATAGATGCGCGCGCCGTTGGGCGCGGAGGGGTCAGCATCGTAGCGCAATAGTCCGGTGACCAGAATGGCCCCCGGCGCCAATAAACCGGCTATCGCCTGCTGAGCGCCGGGCTGATCCTGATAGTAGAACGGCATCGCCGATTCTGGCCAGATGACAATGTCCCGATCGACCGCGCCGCTTGCCTGAGGTGAAGTGGCGATATCACTCAGCTCAAGCTGGTTGGTGAAATTTCGGACGCGCAACTCAGGATGCCATTTTTCTGCTTGCGGAATGCTCGGCTGAACGATGCGCAGCCGGGTCTGGTTCTGCGGCGGTGATGCGTCTATGGACAATCGCCACGCCCCGTATGCGGGAAGCCCGGCAATTGCGATCAGGGCAAAAACTCCAACAATGCTTCGCCCGATGCGGCCTCCGGCGTGGCCATCGAACACAACCGGAATTGCGAAAAAGGCCATCGCGAGAACAGTCAGTCCGTCGAGTCCGAGAAGCGAAGCCGCCTGCAGCGTCAGATCCGCAGGCGAGAACGCATAGCCGAAGCTATTCCACGGAAAGCCGGTGAAGACGTGTCCCCGGAGGATCTCGGCGGCGCCAAAACACAGCGCAAAGACGAAGATCCTCAGTGCGCCTGGCCGCCACAAAAGCCGCGCAATCGCTGCTGCGAGGCCATGAAACAGCGCAAGCCCAGCTGGCAGCGCCACCATTGGCAGCGGCAGCATCCAAGCGAATCGTTCCGCTTCAACAAGGAAGGCAAAACCAACCCACCACAGGCCCGCCAGGAAGTAGCCCGTTCCGAATGCCCATCCAACGGCAAACGCCGACAACATGCTTGGACGGCCTGCGTCGCCTCGCTCCTTGATCGATCCATCGATCAACCAAACCAGAACTGGAAAGGTGACAAACAGCACCGGAACCAGATCGAAAGGCGGCATGGCGAGCGCTGACGCGGCACCGGCCAGAAAGGCGATCAGAAGCCTTCGCAGGCCCCATTGCAGGGCAATTGTATCAGCGACGTGACCGATCATCCCGGCCAGGATCAGGACGGCGCATTGCCCCGATCCGGCGCGTTGTCCGGAGCGGGTTGCCGAGCGGGGGCGGGGCGTTTTGTCGGGGTCGCTGCCGAAAGCCGCCGCGGGCTGATACGGACACGCTTGACCCGACGCGGATCGGCATCGATCACTTCGAATTCAAAGCTACCGGGCAGATCAACGATTTCGCCGCGCACCGGAACCCGCCCGAGATGGGAGAACAACAGCCCCCCCAAAGTGTCGACTTCCTCAAGGATTTCGTCATCGGGCTGGAAGCTACTGCCAAGCTGCCCCTGCAGATCCTCAATAGGGGTGCGGGCATCGGCGACAAATCCCGTCGTGCCACTGGAGACAATCAGCACGTCATCCTCGTCATCGTGCTCGTCGGATATCTCGCCAACAATCTCTTCGACCAAATCCTCGATCGTCACCAACCCATCGGTGCCGCCATACTCGTCGACGACGATCGCCATATGCATACGGTCGGCCTGCATCTTCACCAGCAAGTCACCGACCGGCATCGAAGGCGGAACGTAGAGCACGTCGCGAAGCAGCTTGCTGGACTTCAGCGGCACGGAAAGATCAACCCGTGCCAGATCGATCGGGTTCGTGTGTGCTGGCGTGTTCGCCTTGCCGCCCTTGACGTTTGTGTCGGATGGCTTGCCATTCTTGCTGCTGGTCTTTGATGCCGATCCGGCGGCGTTTGCTTTGGCGGGTGATTTTCGTCGGCGCTGCGTGGCTTTGGCTGTGATGTAGCCCATCACGTCCTTGATATGCACCAGACCCACCGGATCATCGAGCGATTCCCGGGTGACAGGCAGGCGCGAATGGCCCGCATCTTCGAAGATCCTGATAATCTCCGAAAGCGACATGGACATATCGACGGCGTCGATATCGGCACGCGGTACCATGACATCCTCGACCCGAACATCACGCAGCTCCAGCACGTTCCGGAGCATTATGCGCTCTTTGTCGGTCAGCTCGTGCGTCTCGCCATGACCGTTGTCGAGAACATCGGCGAGGCTCTCGCGGAGATCATCGCGGGCGCTGATGCCGAGGAAACGGCGAAACCACTGCCACAACACGCGGCGGCGTGGCGGCGCATAGGGTACCGGCAACTGCACCGATGACACTTGTTCAGAGTCGGCCGGACTTCGTCCCGACGACCCGTCGGAATCGGCGTTTGCCTGTCGTTCCAGTGTTGTTTCTGAAGAGCCGGTCACGTCGGAACCGGAACGGGAAGACCTGTCCATTTGGCCCTGTCTGAGCGCTGATGCTGTATCGCGCATCGGTCGGTTGGTGCCGCCCGAGGCACTGATGCTTCTGTTAGCGACATTCACTGTTCGATGTAGGGATCGGGAATGCCAAGCCGCGCGAGTATACGCGCTTCCAGCGATTCCATCACCTCTGCATCCTGATCCTGCATATGGTCATGGCCGAACAAATGCAAAGTACCGTGCACGACGAGATGGGCAATATGATGAAAAATCGGCGTGCCAGACTGCTCGGATTCTGCCGCTATGGTTTCCAAAGCGAGGGCGATGTCGCCCAGAAAGCTGTGTTCGTCGCCGGTAGATCCCACCGGACCACCTGACGCATCCGGCGGATCTGAGGGAAAAGACAACACATTTGTGGTCCGATCCTTGCCGCGAAAACGTCGATTTAGAGCGGCGACAAACGGATCATCTGCGAGCGCCAGCGCAACGATTCCCGTCCGGCCTGTTTCCTGGGTAATCGCTTCACCGACTGCGTCGAGCGCCAAATTCGGCACAGCGTCATGCCACGGCCTGTCCGGACACCCCTCCGGGATGACGGAATCAAAACGGATCATGATTGCCCGGCATGCTCACAGGGAGCTGGCTGACACGGCTGCACTCTTTCATTTCAGTCTTGCTTAGTGCCAGCTGCGTCATAGGCCTCGACAATGCGTTGAACGAGAGGATGACGAACGACATCTTCGCTGGTAAAGCGAACCGTTCCGGTGCCTTCGACCTCACGCAGCAACGACAAGGCCTCAGCCAGCCCGGATCGGGTGCCCGGCGGGAGATCCGTCTGGCTCGGATCGCCAGTAACGATCATCTTGGAGCCCTCGCCGAGGCGTGTCAGGAACATCTTCATCTGCATCGATGTGCAGTTCTGTGCTTCATCGAGAATCACGGCAGCATGCGCCAGAGTGCGGCCACGCATGAAAGCCAGCGGCGCTATCTCGATGATGTTGTTCTGGATCCCGCGTTCGACACGATCCGCGCCAAGCGTGTCGTAGAGCGCGTCATAAAGCGGCCGCAGATAGGGATCGACCTTCTCTTTCATATCGCCGGGAAGAAAACCGAGCCGCTCACCGGCTTCAACGGCAGGGCGTGACAAAACCAGCCGATCGACGGCACCCCTCTCAAGCAGTGCAGCGGCAAAGGCCACCGCCAGATAGGTCTTGCCTGTGCCCGCCGGGCCGACACCAAACACCAGTTCGTTGCGCTCGAGCAGCCTGAGATAGAGATCCTGATTGGTTGATCGCGCTGTTATTGTCCGGCGACGTGTAGAAATCTGCGCCAGCCCAGTGAGCCCCGGCAGCGGTGCCTGTGCATCGCCGCGATAGTTAGCAACGCGCAATGCCCCATCAACATCGCCGGATGTGACTTCATGGCCTTCTTCGAGCCGGGCGTAGAGCGCCTCAAGCACCTCTGCCGCGCTCGCACAGGCTTCGGCCTCGCCGCGCAAATGAACATGATTGCCCCGGGCGGCTGCCTCGATCCCCAGGCGCTGCTCGAGCATATGCAGGTTCTCGTCAAACTGCCCAAAAAGCGCGCTCGCAAGCTGATTGTTGTCAAAGGACAGGCTGCGCTCAACGGTGTCCTGCGAGACCTTGGCCGAATCCGACTTACGTGCCGGGCGCCCGCTCAAGCGGTTTCCTCCAAACGGACAGCGTCATTTGAAGTGTTGTGAGCGGTACCGCTGAGGGTGCCGAAAAGACTGTTGGTGCCGGCCATATCAATCACGACATCTGCAATCTCGCCGATCATTTGTGCAGGCGCGGTGACATTGACTGGCTGCAGGTAGGGCGACCGGCCAACCAACTGCCCCGGCTTACGACCGTTCCGCTCAAACAAGACAGGCATACCGCGTCCGACCAGGTCATTGCAGAACTCCCCTTGTTGCCGCCGTAGCACTTCCTGCAGCGCTGCAAGTCGTTCAGTCTTCACGTTTTCCGGCACCTGCCCTTCCATGTTCGCCGCCGGCGTGCCGGGGCGTGGACTGTACTTGAACGAATAAGCCTGGGCGAAGCCTACCTGCTGCACGAGATCCATCGTGTCTTCGAAATCGGCGTCTGTCTCGCCAGGAAAGCCAATGATGAAGTCGGATGACAGCGCGATATCCGGACGCAAGGCGCGCACCCGATCGATGATTGCGAAGTACCGATCTCGGCCATGCTTGCGGTTCATCAACTGCAGCACACTATCGGATCCAGACTGAACCGGCAGATGCAGATAGGGCATCA
>JBCDCP010000095.1:0-11633 GCA_039181495.1 Pseudomonadota bacterium
AGGTGTTGTGCCGCCGCTCCAAGAACAATCCGTTGTTTGTTGGTGACCCTGGCGTCGGCAAGACTGCGATTGCCGAGGGGTTGGCGCGCCGGATCATCAATCGCGAAGTGCCTGAAGTGCTGCAGGACGCCACGATTTTTGCCCTCGACATGGGGTCTCTGCTGGCCGGCACACGTTATCGCGGCGACTTCGAAGAGCGCCTCAAGGCGGTGGTCAAGGAAATCGAGGAATACCCGGGCGCGGTTATGTTCATTGATGAGATCCACACCGTCATCGGCGCCGGAGCAACGTCAGGCGGAGCCATGGATGCCTCGAACTTGCTCAAGCCGGCGCTGCAAAGCGGCACGCTGCGCTGCATCGGTTCGACCACCTACAAGGAGTACCGGCAATTCTTTGAGAAGGACCGTGCCTTGGTCCGCCGCTTCCAGAAGATTGACGTTAACGAACCAACAGTGCCTGACGCGATCAAGATCCTGAAAGGGCTCAAGCCCTATTTCGAGGAATTCCACTCGGTCCGCTATACGGCTGATGCCATTTCGGCAGCCGTCGAACTGTCAGCAAAGTATATCCACGATCGCAAGCTGCCGGACAAAGCCATCGACGTCGTTGATGAAACCGGTGCCTCGCAAATGCTGGTTCCGGCCTCCAAGCGCAAGAAGACCATTGGGCTGAAAGAGGTCGAGGATACGATCGCCAAGATGGCGCGCATCCCGCCGAAGACCGTGTCGCGCAATGATGCGGGCATGCTGCAGAACCTGGAGCAGAACCTCAAGCGCGTGGTCTACGGCCAGGGCAAGGCCATTGAAGCCTTGTCGGCGGCGATCAAACTGGCCCGTGCCGGTTTGCGCGATCCCGAAAAGCCGATCGGCAATTATCTGTTTTCCGGCCCCACCGGCGTCGGCAAGACCGAGGTTGCACGCCAGCTTGCCTCGATCATGGGTGTCGAACTGCTGCGTTTCGACATGTCGGAATACATGGAGCGTCATACCATTTCGCGGTTGATCGGCGCGCCTCCGGGCTATGTCGGCTTTGATCAGGGCGGGCTTCTCACCGATGGAGTCGACCAGCATCCGCATTGCGTGCTGCTGCTCGATGAGATCGAGAAGGCCCATCCAGACCTGTTCAACGTGCTGTTGCAGGTCATGGACCACGGCAAGCTGACCGATCACAACGGCAAGCGGGTCGATTTCCGCAATGTGGTGCTGATCATGACCACCAATGCCGGGGCGGCCGACATGGCCAAACCCGCGGTCGGTTTTGCGCGCACCAAGCGGGAAGGCGAGGACGAGGAAGCGATCAATCGCATGTTCTCGCCCGAATTCCGTAACCGTCTCGATGCCACAATCGCGTTCTCGAACCTGCCGCCTGAAGTCGTCCATCGTGTGGTCGAGAAGTTCGTGCTGCAGCTTGAGACGCAGCTGGCGGACCGCGGTGTGACCATCGAGCTGACCGAAGCCGCCAACCGGTGGCTGGCCGACCGCGGCTATGACGACCAGATGGGTGCGCGTCCGCTGGCACGCCTTATTCAGGAGACGATCAAGAAACCGCTGGCCGATGAGGTGCTGTTCGGGCGGCTCAAGGCTGGCGGGATCGTGCGGGTCGATGTTGGCCGAAATGCCGCCGGTGAGAGCGATCTGGTGTTCGACTATCCAGACCCCACTCCGGTGCCGAAGAAGCCGCCGGCAAAGCGCAAGCCAAAAGCCAAGGCCAAGCCCAAAGCGAAAGCCAAACCAAAGGCGGCGACTGCGAGCGCAAAGAGCGGGGGTGGTGCGACGCCTGACGCACCGGCTAAGCCGAAACCCAAGCCGCCGAGTTCACGCGGCGGGAGCGTTCCGCGGATTCCGGCCAAGACCAAGTAGCCGCTTCTTCGCGTCAACACTTGGCAACGACAACGAGTTAAACGTCGTCGTCCTTCTGGGTGGCGGCGTTCTTCACTGTTTTAGCGCCAACAGCTTCAAGAGGTCGGCCGGGCTCAGCCTTATGGCGAACTCAGTCGGCTTCGAGCAGCGGCGGCAGGCGATCTGCAACCGGTGAGGATTGCACAATCGCTGTGTTGGTCATGGCGTATGGCACCAGCAGATCGATGACGCGTTCCATGTCGGTGATCGACAGAAGATGGGCGCGTGCCACAAAGCAGTCATCGCCGGTTACCCGGTCGCACTGCACGATCTCGGGGATGTCTTGAATGATCTCCGCGACGCGAGCCAATTCGCCAGGGACTGGTCGGATGCGCATGATGACCTGAACCGAGCGACCAAGGGCTTCGGACGAGATGATGGCGCGATACCCAGTGATGATATTGGACTCTTCGAGCCGCTTGATGCGCTCTGCAACGCTGGGCGATGACAGGCCTACCATACGGGCAAGCTGCGCGGTTGTTATGCGAGCGTTCTTCGCCAGTTCGAGCAGGATTCGTCGGTCAATGACATCGATCGGGCCATTCTCGTAGTTTAGGCGTTTCATCTTGTTGGCCTTGTAATCGAATGTTCTTTGGATCCCAAACTTCATTTATCATCTGTCGTGGGCGATTTCCATCGACATAAAATGAGGCATCAAAGGATGCCTTATTCATGCCCCGACAAGACTCTCCGGCAGCGTTTGACCGCGCGTCCAACATGTTGCCCCCACACGCCTGGTTCGCCGTTAGCGCTGTCTTTCACTATCTCGGTCCGTCCTTCGCCGTGCTGCTCTTTCCGGTTGTGGGTGTGCTCGGTGTGGCCTGGTTCCGGATTGCCTCTGCCGCACTGATCTTTGTTCCATTGACCAGGCCCTGGCAGACGATCCGGCAGGCTGACGGGCGAACGCGCCTGCTGCTGTTCGGCCTCGGTGCCTGCCTGGCTGTCATGAACACGACGTTCTATCTGGCGCTGGATAGCCTGCCGATGAGTCTGGTTGCCGCCATGGAGTTCGTTGGGACAATCGGCGTTGCGCTCTACGGGCTCAGAACCCTGCGCAACGGTGCGGCGCTTCTGCTGGCGGTTTCAGGCGTGTTCATACTGATCGATGCGAAATGGGCATCCGATCCGCTCGGCCTGTTCTGGGCTGCGGCCAACGCGGCGCTGTTTGTTGGCTACATCATTCTTGGGCACAAGGCCGCCGAGGGTGGTGCCAGCGGCGGTGTCGAGCGCCTGGGCGCGGCCATGGCCATTGCCTTTGTGATCCTGATGCCGATCGGCTTTGTCGAGGCCGTCAAGGCGTTCGGAATGCCGCTGGTGGTCTTGGCCGGTATTGGTGTGGGCCTATGCTCGTCGGTCATTCCCTATATTTGCGATCAGCTGGCCATGTCGCGGCTGCCGCGCGAATCCTTCGCTCTGATGTTGGCGCTGCTGCCTGCCACGGCGACCATCATTGCGGCGATCGTGCTGGCTCAAGTCCCGTCGTTACGGGATCTGGCGGGGATTGCTCTCGTTATGATCGGGATCGCAATTCACCGCCCGTTGGCTTCCAACGCTGCTGAGGCGTGATCAGCGTGGGCCCTATGCCTCCGCCAGGGCCGCCTTCAGCTTCGCGGCGAGATCCTTGAGCAGGTCAGGGTCGGCCATGTCGCCGGTGTGGGGGCGCAGACTCACACCCTCGTGGCGCGGCAGAACATGAACATGGGTGTGAAATATCACCTGGCCACCGGCGGATTCCGAGAATTGCTGGATCGTGATGCCGTCCGCACCAAAAGCCTTCACTTGCGCGCGGGCAATCTTCTGCGCCGTCGTCATGGCCGCCGTCATCGTGCCCATATCGATATCAAGGATGTTGCGCGATGGTGCCTTGGGGATCACCAGCGTATGGCCATCCGCCCGCGGCATTATGTCGAGAATGGCGATGGTATCGTCATCCTCATAGACCGTATGGCTGGGCATCTCGCCGCGCAGAATCTTGGCGAAGATGTTGTCATTGTCATAGGGCGGCGTATCGAGCGGATTGGCCATAAAAGGGCTCCGGAGGCGGTGGGTTTTGACACCGGTGTAACGTCTTGCGGAAGGCCGCGGCAAGGGGAGGGAAACCGATAGCCGGACGGGTCAGCCACTCTTCTTGAACGGCGTGAAGTCCTGCAGGGCGGTCACTTCCCGGTCCACATAGACCCGCTCGCGCGCCAGATAATCGGCCACCGCATCGCGAAAGCCCGAATCGGGAATGTAATGCGCGGAGTAGGTCGTCACCGGCTCATAGCCGCGGGCGAGTTTGTGCTCTCCCTGTGCGCCGGCTTCGACGCGGTCCAGCCCATGCTGAATGGCGAAATCGATTGCCTGATAATAGCAGATCTCGAAATGCAGGAACGGAACGTCTTCGACGCAGCCCCAGTGGCGGCCGAACAACGCGTGGCTGCCGATCATATTCAGTGCGCCGGCAATTGGCATGCCACCACGATTGGCAAACACGAGAAGGACGTCGTCGGCCATGCGTTCGCCGAGCAGAGAGAAGAACTCCCGATTGAGATAGGGCCGGCCCCATTTCCGTGCGCCGGTATCCTGATAAAAGGCGTGAAACGCGTCCCAATGGTGTTCGCGAATGTCGCTTCCTGTGACCCACTCAATCGTAATGCCGTCGGTCAGCGCGTCCCGGCGTTCGCGCCGGATTGTTTTGCGCTTGCGTGAAGATAGCCGCTCCAGGAATTCATCGAAGGAGCGGTAGCCACGATTGAACCAGTGGAACTGCCGGTCGGTTCGGCGCAACAGGCCCAATGAGCCGAAGCGCCGCCATTCATCCGCAGGCAGAAACGTCCAATGTGCCGATGAGGCATCTGCTTTTCGTGTCAGTTCTGCCGCACCACCGATCAGCGCGGTCATGGTGGGGGAGAGCGCTGCGCCATCGCGCACCATGAGCCGCGGGCCGGTGGCAGGCGTGAACGGGACCGAGACCTGCAATTTGGGATAGTAGCGACCGCCAGCGCGCTCGTAGGCATCGGCCCAGCCATGGTCGAAAACGTATTCGCCGAAGGAATTGGTCTTGAGATAGGCCGGCATGACCCCTGAGATTCCGCCGTTTTCGTCTTCCACAGCGAGGTGATGGGGGTGCCAGCCCGACATTGGGCCGACGCAATCGGAGTCCTCAAGGCAGGACAAAAAGTCAAATGATATGAAGGGGTTATATCCTTCAATTTCAGAATTTGAGTCCGCGTGTTGAGGATCTGATTCAACTGTGTCGGTTTCCTCACACGCTGATTCAGGATTGTCCTCTGGCGCATTGATTTGAGACTCAACACGGGCAGCGCTGGCCACTGCACATTCATCCCAGTCAACACGCTCGATTTCGCTTATTTTTCGGCAAATCCGGACCTGAACGGGAATACTGTCAGTATCCTGGCTATCCACCGTTTCGGCTTCCTGCCCCGTCATGCCGACGCATCCGCGGTCACCTCGGTGCCCGGTGTAGCCGGGCGATAGTCCTCGAAGATGATCTGATCGGCCCGCCGTTCGAATGCGGTCGCGGCCTGATCGGGCTTGCGAACGGTCCAGGTGAGAAGCGGTTTCCGGGCCAAGAGCATGGCAATCCTGAGAAACGGGTTACGCAGATCTCGCCATCGATACGCAATGAAGTGCGGTGCGGTTCGGATGGCATGCAGCATTAGCCTGCGGCGAAACCGCTCACCGGCGCTTACCGTTGGCCAGAATGGCTTCAGCCAATAGGCTTCGCTGACCAGACCGCGCGGTACCCAAGGGCCTTTTGCCTTGAGGTGCATCAGTGCCGAAGGGTCAAACGACATCAGCGCTAGCGGTCCGCGATAGTTCTGGATGACCTCAAGGACGGCCATTTCGAATTGCCCATCGCTCTCGCCGTGATGTTTGATTTCGACCAAAAGCGGCGCTCGGCCGGCAACTATGTCGAGGGTCTCGGCAAGTGTCGGAATTTTCTCTTGAGAGCCTTTGAGCGTCAGCGGGGTGATGTCATGCGGCATCAGAGCGCCGATCAGGCCGCGTTGGCCCGTCATGCGGAACAGCTTTTCGTCGTGAAACACGATCGGCGTTTGGTCAGCGGCGGGTTGGATGTCGAGCTCAATGCCGTAGCCTGCGTCGATGGCGGCATGCACCGACGCAAGACTGTTTTCCGGAATGCCAGCATCGGCATCGTGTAGTCCACGATGCGCGTAGGGCCGTTCGGTCAGCCAGCTCAGATCAGGCTTGTGTTTGGCAGGCGACAGCATCCGCATGGCGACAAATTTGCGGCACTTGGCTTTCGCGTCAATTGACTTCGAATATGCCTTCGATTTCCACCGCTGCGTTGAGCGGCAGGCAGGCAGACCCGATCGCCGCCCGCGCGTGCCGGCCGCGGTCGTTGAGGACTTCGACCATGAAGTCCGATCCTCCGTTTATGACCGGAGCGTGCTCGGTAAAGTCTGGCGTACAATTGACAAAACCCGTCAGTTTCACACATCGCACGACGCGGTCGAGATCGCCGAGTGCAGCCTGGCATTGGGCCAGAATGTTGATTGCACAGGTTCGCGCTGCTGCCGCACCTTGGTCAATGTCGGTGTCAGCGCCCAGCTTGCCGGTAGCAAGCTCGCCACCGGGACCAAATGGCAACTGACCTGAGATGAACAGGAGGTTGCCGGTACGGATTGCGGGAATATAGTTGGCAACTGGAGCGGCCGGATCCGGAAGAACAACGCCCATCTCTTTGAGTCGTGCGAGGATTTGTCCGGTCATGATTCTGCTCCGTTTGGGCATTTGGGTGCCTGCAGTCCCCAACGTGCGGGCACGTTTGGGAACGGATTCCGCTGAAACAGTCGTGTTGCGGGGCAATACAGGTTTAATGTCAAGTTATCTCAACAGTTACGCAGAGTCCCTAATCCCAAAGGCGAAATGCCTTATCCGTCCTTGCCCCGTGGGCATAGGCCGGAGCTTGCGTACAGGATCCGTTCTGCTGGTCCTGATTCTGGTCGCAGCTGGGTGGCAGTCATCTGCGGAGGCACAGAATGCGGAGCTTTCGCCCCATCGCGCTGTCTATGAACTGGCGCTCGACGGACCTGACAGCAGCGGCAGTCTTGTGGCTTTCACGGGGCGGCTGGTGATCGATGTCTCAGGATCGTCGTGCGAGGGCTATTCGATAAACACACGGTATGTCTATCGACGGCGAACCGCTGAAGGCGACGAGGTGCTCACCGACCTCAGGACCTCGCAGTTCGAGGCAAGCGAGCGTGGTGAATTTCGCTTCTCACATCGTCGTTTTGAAGACGACAAGCTGGTTGAACAAAGCGAAGGCATGGTCAATCGGAACACCGAAGAGGTGAGCATCAATATCGAAAAGCCCGCCGAACGCGATGTGACGCTTGAGAAGTCCGTGATGTTTCCTAATGAGCACGTCGTCGCTTTGCTCAATGCGGCGATGGCCGGCGAGCGGCATCTGTCCGCGACAATCTATGATGGTAGCAAGGAAGCTGATGAGTTTGTCGATACCTTTGCCATCCTCGGCCGATCACGTGATGCGCTTGAAGATGGCGAGACGGCCCAGCAGCTGACCAGCCTGTCGCATTGGCCCGTCAGCATCGGTTATTTCGATGGCGGGCTGATTGACGCCGAACCTGCGGCCGATGAAGAAACGCCTCTCTACACCATGTCCTTCAAGCTGTTTGAGAACGGTATCAGCGACCGGATCAGGATCGATTACGGTACGTTCGTTCTTGCGGGCAAGCTGGCCGAACTGGAGCTTCGGGATGCGCCGCCTTGTAACTGAGGCGCAGTGCTAGCCCTCTGGTTCCGTCTCGCCTGGTTTCTGCGCGCTTGCTCTGCGGGGCACTTTCAACGCAAGCCCACGCAAAATGGCGTCATCACCGAATCGCGCCCGCACACCGTCCATTGCCTCCTCAGCGGCGGCCCGGCGTCCCGGTTGGGGATCAAGCAATTGGCCGGGGTCGGCCAGATCAATGCTGGTCAAGTCGGAAAGCCCGATGCCAATCAGCCGGAATGGGGTGCCGTCGGCTTCGCGTTCCAACAGACCGGCGCCTGCAGCGAAGATCCGGTCGGCATAGCGCGATGGATCAGTCAGTCGGGTGGCCCGGGTCCGGGACTGAAAATCCGGTGTCTTGAGTTTCACCGTGACCGTGCGGCCGGCGAGCCCGGCAGCCTTGAGCCGCGCTGACACCTTTTCGCTAAGCCGCCACAGCAGCGCGCGCAGCGTTTCGGGGTCTGAGATATCGTCCTCGAAGGTGGTTTCGCTGGAAACGCTCTTGCGCTCGCTTGTCGGGTCCACCTTGCGCGGATCTATGCCGTGAGCCAAGCGGTGTAGTCGGAGCCCGTGCTCGCCATGCTGGGCTGTGAGAATGGCCTGGTCGACACGCTGGATGTCGGCAATTCGACGGTAGCCATCCTGCGCCAGGCGGTTTGCAAAGGCCGGCCCAATGCCGGGAATGATCGTGACCGGTTTGTCAGCCAGGAAGGTTTGGGTCTCAGCCACTCCGATAACCGAGAATCCGCGCGGCTTATCGAGATCGGAGGCGATCTTGGCCATGAATTTGCTGTGCGCCAGCCCGACCGAGACCGTGATGCCGATGTTCTCTTCAACCTCAAGAGCGAACTTCGCCAGTGTTCGCGCGGGAGGCCCGTGGTGGATATTGTTGGTGCCGGACAGATCAAGGAATGCTTCGTCGATCGACAATGGTTCGACGAGCGGCGTGAGCTCCTGCATAGCGGCGCGCACCTCGCGGCCCACCCGGGCATATTTCTCGATGTCGGGTCGTATGACGACGGCCTCGGGGCAGGCGCGAAGGGCCTTGAACATCGGCATGGCCGACCTGACGCCCTGAATTCGGGCGATGTAGCAGGCGGTTGAAACAACCCCTCGGCGTCCGCCACCGATGATCACCGGCTTGCTGCGGAGCGCAGGATTGTCGCGCTTTTCGATTGCCGCAAAGAAGGCATCGCAATCGATGTGGGCGATACTCAGGGTGCTAAGTTCGGCATGTCCGATCAGCCGCGTACCATGGCATTTCTGGCACCGATCTGGCTGGCTGGTGATTTCGTCGACGTAGCTCAGCGACAGGCAGTCGCGGCAGAGCAGGTTGGGCTGGTTTGTCTCTGCGTATGCGCTCGCCATGTTCGATCTGCTTTGACCCTCAGGATCATATCCCAGATGTGGTGACCGCCGTCCCTGAGGCAGACGATCCGTGCCGGGGCGACGGGCTCAATTGTCCCACAATCGGGCGGCGCCGCGTACGCCGCTATCATCCCCATGCATGGCCTTTACGATAGTGACTTGCGGTGCTGTCGTGAAGAGATGCGCGGCCATTGCACTGGGCAGGCCGGTATAGAGGTGATCCATATTGGACAGGCCGCCCCCGAGCACGATCACATGTGGATCGATGATGTTGCAGATCATCGCCAGCCCACGTGCCAGCCTGTCGAGATGCCTGTCGAGGCTCACCTTGCGTGCCGGCGTGTCAGCCTTGGCAATGTCTTCCGCGGTCTCGGAGTTGCCGGTGAAGCGCTGATGGTCAGCCGCCATGCCGGGGCCCGAGAGCCAGGTCTCAAGGCAGCCGATACGCCCGCACCAGCAAACCGGCGGAGAAAGTTCATCAGGCTTCGGGCTCGGTAAAGGGCAATGACCCCATTCACCGGCAATCCCGTTGGGGCCGGACAGCAGGCGACCATTGTGGACAATGGCTCCGCCTACGCCAGTGCCCAGGATCGCTGCAAAAACTGTCTCGCAACCTTTGGCGGCACCATCGACAGCTTCCGATAGGGCAAGGCAGTCAGCATCGTTGGCGATCCGGACAGGCCGGTTCAAGGCGGTCGCAAGATCGCTGACAATCGGCTTTCCATTGAGCCAAACCGAGTTGGCGTTCTGCAGCTTGCCTGTACCTGGGATTTCCGCTCCCGGTGTCCCAACGCCGACCGGCGTTGCACCGTGCTTCTCGCCGATGTCATGTTCGAGCATCGAAACAAGCTGTGCGATCGCCTCCAGTGTCTCTTGATAACTACCCTGGGGCGCGGGCACGCGCGTATGTTCTAGAACCTGCCCGTCTTCGGCCAGTGCAATGCCGGAGATCTTTGTTCCGCCAAGATCGATCCCGATACGCGTCATCCGGCGTTTGTTCGGTTCCATCGTCTCAGACCTGCGGGGCCGGCCCGCCAAGGATTTCGCGCGCGGTGGCGACGGCCGTCGGTTCGTGCCCTCGGTTCTCGCAGAATGCGAGGAGACGACTTTCGTCGTTGAGCAGAAAGTCGAGCAAACCTGCGAGAAACCCGGGTTCTGACGCAGCGGTACGCAGGTTCTCCGGACCAATGCCGGCCAGCGCGAGAAACCGGCCGAGGCTTTCGGGGTCGGTCGCAAGGTGACCCAGAGCATCAATGGCAAGCGCCTGTGCTGCCGCTTCAGGACCCATATTGTTCGAGGTTTGCATTTGCCAATCCGTAAGTTTTACGTGGTATTCGAGCGGTTCAGGCAACCATTTCGGTTTCCACACAGGGGCCGCAATGATGCCAGTACGAAAAGCAGATCCCGGAATCGTATCGGGCATCCCGCTCAGCGGGGCCGGCTGGGTGGGCGAGCAGGCTGGATATTCTGATGAACAATACCGTGCTGATCGTTGAGGACAATGAACTCAACATGAAGCTGTTCAACGACCTGCTCAAGGCGCATGGCTATGAGGTTGTTGGCACGCGCGATGGGCGGCAGGCCATGGAACTGGCGCGGGAACACAAGCCCGCTCTGATCCTTATGGACATTCAGTTGCCGGAAGTTTCAGGCCTGGATGTCACGCGGTGGCTCAAGGACGATGACGAGCTGCATACAATTCCGGTCGTTGCTGTGACGGCTTTTGCCATGAAAGGCGACGAGGAACGTATCCGGCAGGGTGGCTGCGAGGCCTATATTTCAAAGCCGATCTCGGTACAGAAGTTCCTTGAGACCGTCCGGTTCTATGTCCATGGCGAGTAGGAAGCCGACGGCATGAGTGCACGGGCTCTGATTGTTGACGACGTTGCCGCAAATGTGCGGCTCCTCGAGGCACGTCTTCAGGCTGAGTATTTTGAGGTTCTGACTGCCGCTTCAGGGCCAGAGGCGTTGGCCTGCGCCGTCGAAGACCAGCCCGATATTGTTTTACTCGACGTCATGATGCCTGGCATGGACGGTTTTGAGGTTTGCCGCCGGCTCAAGGCCGATCCCACGACCCATCATATTCCGGTCATTATGGTGACCGCACTCGACCAGCCATCCGACCGGGTGCGCGGGCTCGAGGCGGGTGCGGATGACTTCCTGACCAAGCCGGTGAGTGACATCGCGCTGTTGTCCCGCGTGAAGAGCCTCGTCCGGCTCAAGATGCTGACCGATGAACTGCGGTCGAGGGCGGAAACCAGCCGCGAGATGGGTATCGCCGATCCCTTTGCGGAAGCGACCCGTGCGTCAGGCGAAAACGGCAAGGTTTTCATCGTCGATGACCGGATCGGCTCATCGAACCGCATGGTCAAGGCGCTGAAGAAGCGGCATCAGGTGTTCGTTGAATCGCGGCCGCAGGAGGCGCTGTTCCGGATTGCTGACGACGAATTCGATATGGTGATCGTCAGTCTCGGCCTGGAAGACTTTGATGGCCTTCGCCTTTGCTCGCAGATCCGCTCTCTCGAACGGACACGGCATGTGCCCATATTGGTTGCCGTCGACCCGGAGGAGGAGGCGCGTTTGCTGCGAGCACTCGAGCTCGGTGTGAA